>NZ_JBEXMJ010000003.1:0-300000 GCF_040610475.1 Actinopolymorpha sp. NPDC004070
TCCGCCCAGTCCTCCACTTTCAACACCCTCCAAGACTCAGGAGGGGGTCAACTTTCGGAGAACCCCAGGGGGTCAGTCTTCAGGAGGCGGCGACACCGCGAGCTCGGCGGACCAGGTACGGGCGAAGTTTCGTACCGCGGCTTTCGTCGCGCTGTACACGCTCGTACTTGCCACTCCCTTGGAGGCGGCTATGGATGACGTCAGGATGACCGAGGCGCCGTCCGACAGCAGCGGCAGCGCCTTTTGTACCGTGAACAGAAGCCCCTTGACGTTGACGGCGAAGATTCGGTCGAAGTGTTCCTCGGTGATATCTTCCAGCCGCGCGAACTCGCCTACGCCAGCGTTGGCGAACAGCACGTCGATACGGCCGCCTTGCTCTTTGACCTGCGTATAGAGCCGATCAAGATCTTCAAGAACTGACACGTCGCCTTGCACCGCGACAGCTTGCCCGCCGTCGTGCTCCGCGTTGATCGCCTTCACCACGAGGTCCAGCTCAGCCGGACGTCTGGCGGTGACAAAGACGGTCGCCCCTTCGGATGCAAAACGTCGAGCAGTGGCCGCGCCGATCCCCTCCGAACCACCGGTGATCACAGCCACCTTCCCGTCCAGCAGACCCATACATATCCCTCCCCAGGTTTCCACGGTGTCCCCCACCCAACGGGGCGACCCGAGCCCTCGGTCCTCCAGAAGCAGGGGCTAAGGCTGATCAACGTAATTGGGGGCGGCGCCGCACAAGGCCCAAGGCCAACGAAGGCGGGCATACCGTTATCTGGTCCACGCACCCCTGGTGGCCAAGCTCTGTGTCACGGCCGATCAATGGAGTCGTCGCCATGCCAACCCCGGTCTAGTTTGGAATGGCGGTCCATGACCACCGCCACCGAGGAGTCGACCATGAGTGAAACCGAGCGTGGAGGACCGGCGGGGTCGCTGCGGTTCTTGGTGTTCTCGTCCTCACTGCGATCAGGTTCGTTCAACACCGCCTTGGCGAGCCTGGCCGGCGAGGTCATCAAGGCGAAGGGCGGTGACGTCGATCTGGGCTCGATGTCCGACTTCGACACCGTCCTATAACGCAGACGTGGAGCTGGCCGACGGCCTCCCGCCCGGCGCGGAGGAGTTTCGCCATCGGCTGGAGATGTGCGACGCGTTCGTCATCGCGTCACCAGAGCACAACGCCTCCGTGCCCGGACTCCTCAAGAACCTGATCGACTGGGTGTCCCGAAGTCGGCCCCAGCCGTTCAACGAGCGCCACTGCCTACTGCTCTCGGCTTCACCGTCGATGGTTGGCGGCAACCGAGGGCTGTGGGCGCTGCGGGTCCCGCTCGAGCACCTCGGCACCCGCGTCTACCCGGACATGTTCTCCCTCGCCCGGGCGCACAACGCCTTCGACGACCACGGATACCTCACCAACGACCAACTGCGCGCCCGGTTCGAGTCCACGATCGCCAACTTCATGGACCTCGTCGAGGCATCAACCCACTACCCGTGCATCAAGCGAGCCTGGGTGGAGTTCCTCGGCGAGCACCCCGACCCGGCAATCGACCGGGTGGAGTCACGATGACGCAGGCCGACCGATGGATCCATCGGCGTACTTCCTACTGACTGTGCACCGGTCCGGGCAGACTGTGCTGTGGGAGGGCGACCACTACACCGTCGATGCCCGGCTCCGCATCGAGCCTGCCCCCGGCCATACGCCCGGCTCCTCGGTCGTATGGCTGCGGTCGGGCTCGGCCCGGGCGGCGTTCGCCGGGGATCTGCTGCACAGCCCACTGCAGATCGTGGAGCCGGACGATTGGCCCCAGCTTTGACGAGGACGAGCCCCGCGCACGGGACAGTCGCCGCCGGGTGCTGCAGCGTGGTGGTGAGGACGCAACACGCAGTGTCTTGCTCTCTGCGCAGCGGGGTCAGCTGTCCGAAGGGCTATTTGAGGGCGCGGTCGAGGTTGTACGCGGCGCTGATCAGCGCAAGGTGGGTGAAGGCTTGTGGGAAGTTGCCGAGCTGTTCGCCGGTGGCGCCGATCTGTTCGGAGTACAGGCCGAGGTGATTGGCGTAGGTGAGCATCTTGTCGAACACCAGGCGGGCGTCTTCGACTCTTCCGGCTCGGGCGAGCGCCTCGACGTACCAGAAGCTACACAGCGACATGGTGCCTTCATGTCCGCGCAGACCATCCGGGCTGGCATCGGGATCGTAGCGGTACACGAGCGAATCCGAGACCAGGTCGCTGGAGATGGCATCCAGCGTGGCCAGCCAGCGAGAGTCCGTGGGGGCGACGAACTTGACCAGCGGCATGATGAGCAGCGACGCGTCGAGCACATCGTCCTCATAGTGTTGAACGAATGCCTGCCGTTCTCCCGACCAACCATTGGACAGAACCTGCCGGTAGATCGCGTCGCGCTGCCTCGCCCAGTGGGGCTCGTTGGCCGGGAGGCCGCGCTGCCGGGCGATTCTGATCGCGCGTTCGATCGCCACCCATGACAGCACGCGGGTGTACGTAAAATGCTTGGGTCCTCCGCGGGTCTCCCAGATTCCCTCGTCGGCTTGGTCCCAGTGCTCGCAGAGCCAGTCGACGGTTCTGGTGAGATCGTCCCAGAGGTCGATCCCGATCGGCTCACCGTACTTGTTGTAGAGGTAGACCGAATCGATGAGTTCACCGTAGATGTCAAGCTGGCGCTGTGCGGCGGCACTGTTCCCGATGCGGACCGGTGCTGACCCGCGGTAACCCTGCAGATGAGTTAGTTCTGACTCTGGCAGGTCTGCGCGCCCGTCGATGCCGTACATGATCTGCAGTGGCTCGGCCCCCGGACCGCGATGGTCTCGAAGCCGGTCGCCGAGCCAGCCCATGAATGCCTGCGCCTCCTGGGTGAACCCGAGGCGGAGCAATGCGTAGACCGAGAACGCGGCGTCTCTGAGCCAGGTATGGCGGTAGTCCCAGTTGCGTTCTCCTCCGAACTTCTCCGGAAGACTCGTCGTCGCCGCCGCGACGATAGCTCCTGTAGGGGCGTAGGTCAGCAGTTTCAGCACCAGTGCAGAGCGGTGTACGACCTCCCGCCAGCGCCCGGTGTAGCGTGATTGGGCGAGCCAACTCCGCCAGAACTGCACGGTCTGACGAAACAACATCTCGGCCTCCCGCGTGGGGCAGACGCGCGGCACGGTGCTGCTGGTCAGCCTGTCAAGGACGAAGGGTGCGGTCTCGCCTTCACGCAACACGAACCGTGCGGTGACGTCCTGATCGGATTGGTCCAGCTGGACCGTGGCTGACAGCGCCAGAGTCAGCGACTCCCCCTCGAAGATGGCGTGCCCGCCTTCGAAACGAAGCTTGTGCTGCTCGCGCCCGTAGTCGAAACGGGGCGCAACCTCGACCACGAAGGGCACGCTGCCCCGCGTGCACACGACACGGCGAACCAGCCGGTGCCGCTCCACCTCCCTGACGTCCCCCATGATGGGCATGAAGTCCTGAACCTCGGCCACACCGCCGGCCGTGAAGAAGCGGGTGATCAAGATATTGGTGTCCGGAAAATACAGCTGCTTGGAAGTGATCGGCTCTTCTGGATGCAGCGCGAACCTTCCTCCGCGTCGAGCATCGAGGATCGAGGCGAATACGCTGGGCGAATCGAAGCGTGGGCAGCAATACCAGTCGATCGTCCCGTCCGTACCAACCAGCGCACACGTACGCAGGTCGCCGATCACGCCATGGTCGGCAATCGGAAGATAATCTGCGGTGGCACGGGAATCGCTCACGAAGGTTGCCATCGCTGTCCTCCCTTTTGGAAAACTCGGTCGCGGCAGGTGCCAAACGGGCTTTGGTGGAATGTTGTCCTACGAGCCGGCTCGTCGGTCATTTCCCATAGCCCGCCGCCACCTGCCCCATCAGCGTCGCGAAGGGCATGTCGAGCGCGGCATAGACATCGTTGGCACGAGGATCGGCGTTGTCTGCCATGATCTCGACCACGAGGGTGGCGTAGTCAGACACCTCTATCCCTAGGACTGTCAGGCGCGCAAGGCCAGCTTCGCGCTTGTGGTGGCTGAAGGTTCCGCAGGCGTCGATGGCGACCACCGGCTGATAGCCGTCCGCCTGCGCCGCGATCGCCGGGAGCGACGCGCACACCTCGAATGAGAGCCCGGCAATCCCACGACATTGTGCTTGAGCTCAGCCACACCGATGTCCCGCACACCGGTGAAGAGGCCTGTCTGGTGATCGATCAGCAGGACCGCGGTGTTGTCTCTTGTCATCCTCGTGCGTTGTTCCGTAGCCATGTTCGCCACCCACCCCTCCGAGTGCCGATCATGCTTCAACTGGCGGCGTCACTGGCGTGGTGCCTGGGGGCCGGCGAGGTGGCAGTCGCGACGTACGGCCGCCCGTGCCGCTCGAAGGGACGCCGGTCGACGAGCACCACGTAGTCGGCGAGTTCCCCCAATCGACGCTACCGCGGAAGCTATGAAGCAATGCGGTTGCCGGGTTTGCCCGAATTCATGCCTACCCCTGCCAGCGGGTCGAGACCCGGTTCATTGCCTTGCCCGAAAGCGACAGCCACAGCCGTTAATGGGTGACATGTCGTACCACGACCGGCAGCCCGGCCTTCGGGCATGGGCCCAGCAGGTTGTCGCTGGCGAGTGCGTGCCAGGGATGGCATCAGGTAGATTCCGCCTCCTACCGTCTGAGCCACGTGGCCGTAGATATGGCCGGAGGGTGCGCCGCCTCGGCGGCACGCTCTTACGAGTTCAAGGTGCCGCTCACGCTGCCACTGACGGTCGCACGAGCGGTTCAGGGTATCTCGGGCCGAGGACTATCCGGGGCGCTGCTCCCTGGACCCCTGGTCCTCACTCCGGCCTGGTGCCGACCCCTCTGCCATCGGACGGCCACCGCAGGCGGCGCCGACCGATGGCAGAGGAGCCTCGAATCTGAGGTATGTGCTATGCCTCTTCAGCGCAGTTCGCCGCGCTAGGGCTCCGGCTCACCAGAGCCGGCCGGGCCGCCTCCGACAGGCACCTCGCGGCACTCCGAGCGATCGTCGACAGCACCAGGTGAGGTCGGTGATCCGCTTGGACGGCGGATGGGCGCCGCGCGTTCGTACGGCGGCCTTGCTGCGTGATCGACCTGTACGCGCCGGAATACTTTCGCCGGAGGTTCGCGACCTCATCGCCAGTGTGCTGCCGGCGCGGCCCCACCAGCGTCCTTGCCAAGGCTGTCGGGACGAGTCGGCTCACTGCTTGACTGCACCGGCGACGCCTTCGACGAAGTATCGCTGGAGTAGGAGGAAAACGACGATGACCGGTAGCAGGCTGATCGTGCTTGCGGCCGATATCTGTGAGTAGCTCGTCAGGTTCTCTCCCTGGAAGCTGTACACACCCACAGCGAGCGTTATTCGGGGCAGGCACGACCGTCCCCCGCCTGGCCAGGTAGCGGCTGACCGTGGCGGGTGAGACCCGCACACCGTGGTGGTGGCGAAGGTGCCAGCAGATCGTCGCCGGGCCGGCGTCCAGACCCTGCTCGGCCAGCTCCTTACGCAGCCGCACGATCAACTCCACCGTGGCCGCCGGTGCCGCGTTCGGTGAGGTCTTCGGCCGCCGCGATCGCGGCTCGAACGCCGCCTGCCCCTCTGCCCGGTAGCGGGTCACGAGCCGGCTCACCCAGCTTTGAGACACGCCGTAGGTCCGCGCCACCGCGCTTTGACTACGGCCCTCGACAACGACAGCGGTGATCACAAGACGCGCCTTCGACATCGACCGACACTCAGCCGCCGCCTATTCGCATGTCTTGAGACACGCCATTCCGATGTCCTGAAACACAACACCACAGGCGGCTCCCCTCATCACCGCAGGTCAGCGGTCCTAAGCCCTCATCAGTAACAACACGCCGATCACCAGCGTGGCATGGTTCGTGCCATAAGCGGCCCGGACTCCGCGTCATGCCACGTGCGACGGGTCGTCAACGACGCCAGCGGGGAAACATCGAGGAGCTCCCGAGCGGGGGGCTACCGGGTGCATGTGTATGCAGGCGTCGATCCTGTGACGAAGCGTCCTCACTACCTTCGCCGGACGGTTGCTGCTGGCCGGGATGCGGTGCGGCAGGCGGAGAAGGTCCGCACGCAGCTTCTCGCCCAGGTTGACGAGCGACGGAACCCGCGGACCCGGGCGACCGTGAACCAGCTGCTCGACCGCTGGCTGGAGATGGTCGAGCTCGAACGCACGACGCGGGTCGGCTACGTCGGAAAGATCGAGAAGCACATTCGTCCGACGATCGGCAAGGTCGCCACGGCTCTGGAAGTACTCCAATGCTTCAGGGCTGTCGTTGTACTCGAGTAGGCCGCCGACTTTCTCGGCGAGTACGACTCCCTGGTGCTCGGCTCCCTGTTGTTCGCTGCGGCGATCAGCCGACGCAACAACGCACGACTCGCGATCGAGCGGACGTGTCGCCAGCTCGGCCGAGTGATCGAGCATCTCGACAAGGCCGGGGCCGAGCATCCGCTTCGGATCGTTCCCCTGAAACGTAGGTAACGGCAGGCGGCGAACTCTGGCAGATCCCACGGCGACCCGATACGAAACCGCTGGCAGATCCCCGCCAGCATTAGACGGTGGTCATTGCCCGGACGGCCGCGATGTCCGACCCCACAGAGGGTCGCTGGGAGGGCCGGAATGCCGGTACCAATCTGCTTCGGGCCGGGCATCCTGTGGTTGTTGTCGAGTGGGTCGGCGGGAACGGCGGGGGACTGGTGGCCCTTTCCGGAGGTCGGTGTGCATGAGTCGGGCGGGGCTGGCCGAGTTGACGGAGTGGGCGCGGGCGCGGCTGCCCTGGCTGACAGATGACGCGTACGGCGCGATTCTCGATCGGATCGAGCTTTATCGCAGTGGTCGGTTGGTCCCGTTGGATGACCTGCACCGCTCGGTTGAGCAGAACCTGCGCTCGATCGTCGCGGCAATGGCGCGCCCGGATTTCTCGCTGGGCCTGACACTGGCGCACCAGACTGGCTGGCGTCGGGCCAATTGAATGAGACGAGGGTCGATGAGTTTGCAGTGCACAACCCAGGGCACGCCACAGGAGGTCCTGCAGCCGCCGGCGAGGGCGGCGATCTTCCTCGTGGTGACGGTGTGCCCTGGCGCCGAGGCTGAGGTGCTCGATCTGTTCGCCGACGTCGCCGGGTTGGTCCGGGCGGTCGGGTTCCGGCAGCCGGAGGACGGCCTGAGCTGTGTGGTGGGTATCGGCGCGGACGCGTGGGATCGGCTGTACGTCCTGCCCCGGCCGAAGGGCCTGCATACCTTCCGGGCGCTGAGCGGGAGCAAGCACGCGGCGGTGTCGACTCCTGGTGACCTGCTGTTCCACGTGCGCGCGCGGCGGATGGATCTGTGTTTCGAGCTCGCCCGGCAGCTGATGATCAGGCTGGCCGGACGGGTCGAGGTCGTCGACGAGGTGCACGGTTTCCGGTATTTCGACGAACGCGACCTGCTGGGTTTCGTCGACGGAACGGAGAACCCAGGTGGCGCGGACGCGGTGGACGCGGTGCAGGTCGGGCAGGAGGATCCCCGGTTCGCGGGGAGCAGCTACGTCATCGTGCAGAAGTACCTCCACGACCTGACCGCCTGGGACGCGCTGCCGGTGGAGGAGCAGGAGCGGGTGATCGGCCGCCACAAGCTGAGCGATATCGAACTTCCGGACGAGGTGAAACCGTCCAACTCCCACGTGGCTGCGAACACGATCACCGACCCGGACGGGACAGAGCGGAAGATCGTCCGCGACAACATGCCGTTCGGTTCACTCGGTGCCGGGGAGTTCGGCACCTATTTCATCGGATACGCCTCCACGCCCGAGGTGATTGAGCAGATGCTGAGGAACATGTTCATCGGGAACCCGGCCGGCAACTACGACCGGATCCTGGACTTCTCGGTGGCTGTGACCGGAAACCTGTTCTTCGTGCCCACCGCGGATTTCCTCTCCGACCCGCCCGCATCCGACCCGCCCCACCTCGCCGCCGCCGACGGTACGCCGGCAGGCGTCGATGGCTCATTGGACGTCGGCAGCCTGAAAGGGAGAGCCAGCTCATGAAGAACCTGCACCGCGAACTCGCGCCGATCTCCGACGCCGCATGGACCGCCATCGAGGCCGAGGCCCGTCGAACGTTCATCCGGAACGTCGCCGGCCGCCGGGTCGTGGACGTGGTCGGCCCGACCGGGCCGGCGCTGGCGGCGGTTGGCACTGGGCACGTCCGGGCCGTCGATGCACCGGGCGGCGGGCTGCCCGACGGCGTGGTCGTGCACCAGAGGCTGGCGCAGCCTGCGATCGAACTACGCGTTCCGTTCACAGTCTCTCGACAGGCCGTGGACGACGTCGAGCGCGGCGCGAAGGACTCCGACTGGCAGCCCGTGAAGGACGCCGCGCAGCAGATCGCGTACGCGGAGGACCGCGCGATCGTGGCCGGGTTGGACGCGGCAGGGATCGTGGGAATCGCGCCGTTGAGCTCCAACCCTGCACACCTGTTGCCCGCGGACGTACCGGAGACGCCGGACGCTGTGGCGCGGGCGATCAGCGCGCTACGGCTGGCGGGTGTCGCCGGGCCGTACAGCTTGCTGCTGTCGGCCGAGGCATACACATCGGTAGCGGAGACCACCGACCACGGCTACCCGATCCTCGACCATCTGGCACGGTTGCTCGGGGACGGGCAGATCGTATGGGCGCCCGCCCTCGAGGGTGGCCTGTTGGTGTCGACGCGCGGTGGTGACTTCGAGCTGCACCTGGGGCAGGAGGTGTCGATCGGGTATCTGTCCCACGACACGAACACTGTCCAGCTGTATCTCGAGGAGTCGTTCGCGTTCCTGGCCTTGACGGCCGAGGCCAGCGTCCCGCTCACCTCCGGGTGACCGCCGAGATGGACGTGCTGCTGCCGCTCACAGTTCGGTGACGCGTGCCGTCAGCGTGGGTAGTCTGCGTCGATCCAAGCCTTGATCCGTTGCACCTACCACCATCCGGGTCGCCAGGTCGATCACGGTGGCCAGGTACAGCCAGCCCTGCCAGGTCTTGAGGTAGGTGATGTCACCGACCAGCCGCTGCCCGGGCGGGCCGCGGTGAAATCCCGACCGATCAGGTCCGGGACCGGTTCTGTCTGCTCACCGGGCACCGTGGTGCCCCTGTGCGCCCGCGGCTGGTCGGAATCGCGAGTGCATCAGGCGCTTCCCTTGCGCTCTGCGCCCTTCCGGCTCGCGTGCGTAGACGGCAGGTCCGTCCTGCGCCGCGCCGCAGCGTACACAACCACGGCAACGAGGTCTGATAGCCGCCAGTCTGCAGGATCACGAGTGTGCACCTACACAACGCATGACTGGTATCGCTGTCTGTGCTACCAGCCGGCGACTCTTGCCGGGACTGAAGGATCCGTTGAGCCAGACGATCATGCGCAAAACGTCCTTGATACGCCGCTGCGAGCGTCCGCATGCCGGACAGGGAAGCGGTGGCAGTGGCCGATCCTGGACCGGATCCTCCGCCAGGTAGGCGTTGCGGCTCGAAATTTCAGGCCGATGTGGAGATGGTGTCGGGTCGACTCGAGCAGAAGGAAGTGTCGAACATGGCAAGAAGCGGTGGACTGGACCGGAGGACGTTCCTCTACGGATCGGCACTCACTGCCGGTGCGGTGACGCTCGGCGCCTGTTCGTCGAGTAGTGGGTCCGGCGGCAGCGGTGCCAAGCCTGGCGCAAAGGCGAGGGGAGGCTCGGGGAAGGGTTCGGAGACCAAGCCGCTGCCGGCGCCCGCGAAGTTCCAGGAGTCACCGACGCTCGCGGCGCGTGTCAAGTCCGGTGACCTTCCGGCGCTGGAAAAGCGACTTCCGCAGGAGCCGTACGTCGTACCTCATCGTTGGCTGGAGCCTGGGAAGTACGGCGGCAACCTGCTGCTCGCGGTGCCCACCGCGAACGACCTGCAGATCCGGCAGTACATGTACGGTCACTCCCTGCTCCGGTTCGTCAACGACGGCCTGGACATCGTGCCCGGCCTGGTCGCGAGCTGGGAGTCCAACGCCGACGCCTCCGAGTGGACGCTGCACTTCCGGTCGGGCCTGAAGTGGTCGGACGGCCAGCCGTGGACCACCGCGGACATCATGTTCTGGTGGGAGGACATGGTGCTCAACGAGGAGCACCCCGATATTCCTCCCGACGAGGCAAAGTCCGGCAAGGGCACGATCATGAAGCTCACGGCCCCGGACGAGCGCACGTTGGTGATGAAGTTCGACGCGCCCGCTCCACTGACCGCCGCTCGACTGGCCGGCTACGTCAACCGCGGTAACGGCACGACCTGGATGGAACCCAAGCACTACCTGAAGCAGTTCCACCCTCGTTACAACAAGGCGGTGTCGAAGAACTGGGCCAGCGCTGACGGTGAGTTCGAGAAGAAGCGGGACTACTCCTCCAACCCGCAGTCTCCGACGATGACCGGTTGGTGCCTCAAGTCCTACCGGGACGGTCGTCAGGCGATCTGGGAACGAAACCCGTACTACTGGTGCATCGACAAGGACGGTCGTCAACTTCCCAACATCGACACGTTGACGTTCTCCGTGGTCGAAGACCCCGAGGTGGCACGCCTGCAGATGCAGGAGGGCAAACTCGACTACGTCCACGGGCCGTTCAACGGACTTACCCTTGCCGACATCTCCGGGTTCAAGAAGGCCGAACAGCGCAGCGGCCTCGACGTCTTGTTGTGGGACGGCGGCAGCGGAACCGGGTCGATGTTCTTCTTCAACTACGACCACAAAGACGCCCCCATGCGGAAACTGATCCGCGAACCCAAGTTCCGCCAGGCCCTGTCGCTGGCCACCAAGCGGGACGAGATGCAGAAGTCGATCTACTTCAACACCGGCCAGCAGACGACCGGAACCCTGAGCCCGAAGGCGGTCGAGTACCAGGTCAACGATCAGGGCAGGAAGGTCTATCACGACTGGCGGGACTCGTTCGTCAAGTACGACCCGGAGAAGGCGAAGGCGCTGCTCGACCAGATCGGCGTTGTCGACAAGGATTCAGACGGCAAGCGAGAGATGCCCGACGGAACCAAGTTGAAGATCCGTGTCGACTTTCCCGCCGACACCACCAAGGACCACCAGCAGAAGAACAACCTGCTCAAGCGGGACTGGGAGGCGATCGGTCTGACAGTGACGCTGAACCCGATTCCGCCCGACGCGTTCGGTGACGAGTGGGCGTCCGGATCGCTGGATTCCCAGGCGGCCTGGGAGGTGGGCAACGGGCCGGACCACTTCGCACAGCCGGCTTGGCTCCTTCCCATCGAGCCGACTCGGTGGGCACCGCTCGAAGGGCAGTACTTCGCCCTACGCGGAACGCCTCAGGAGCACGAACAGCGCGACGTCGACCCGTTCAAGCGCACACCACCGCGGATGGAGCCGGACCCGAAGGGGCCGATCGCGAAGATGTGGAAGCTCTACGACCAGAGCAAGCTGGAACCTGACGCGGTGAAGCGTCGGCAGCTGGCCTGGGAGATCGACAAGATCCACGTCACGGACGGCCCGTTCTTCATGGGTACGGTGGCCAACACCCCCCAGTTGGTCCTTGCGCACAAGGACCTGCGCAACGTCCCGCGGAAGGAAAACCTCGCCCTCGGGGGCTTCGTCAATCCGTGGCAGCATCCGTCACCTGCGGTCTACGACCCGGAGGCATACTTCTGGGCCAACCCGGACCAGCACAGCTGACCAGGAAGGCAGTCGACCCTGCCGGTCGTTACCGGACGACGCCGATTTCTCAAGAGGAGCTTCTCTGGGATCTGTCCACGATGTGCGGTACCAGTGGGCGCCAAGCGCTCGGACCGACATCGAGGGTGCAGATCCCCCCCGCCGTCGCCCCGCGTGGCCGCTGAGCGATCTGCCGGTGCGAGGATCACTGCCGGGTTGTTCTTGGTAACGTGCGCCGATGGTTGATCGCCGGCAGCGGACGCCGAACAAGGCCGGGGCACGTGAGGTTGCTTGTGCCCTCTACAGCGACGTGGCCGGCATCGAGTGGATCCCGTCCGACGACGCCGATGTGTTCCGGCTAACTTTCGCTTCCGAACGTGCGCCGCGGGTGCTGAAGCTGGCAAGGCCCGGAATCCGTGCCGTGTGGCGGGAGTTGGGAGCTTTCCCGGGCTTGCGGTCCATGGGAGTTCCGGAGGTACTGGAGTTCGAGTACACCAGCGAGGACCTACCAGGTCTGGGGTTGGACTTCCATGTCACCCGCGAGGTGGACGGCCCGCAGTTGGCGAACCAGGCGATGGCGCAGATGTGGGCGAACGACCGTTCGCGCGCGGTGGAGATGGCGCACTGGTTCGGCGACTGTACACGGCGGGTCGAGAGGCTCAACTGGCGTACGGTGCCGCGAGCCAACAGCCCAGAGCAGACGATTGAGGAGGCCACGCGGTGGTCGGAGCCTCACTACCACAACCTCGCCGCTCGCCCTGACTGCCCGCAGTGGGTACGTGAGTTCGTCGATCAGGTCGGGGAGCAAATTCGGCGACCGCCGACCTCGTTCGGAGGGTGGGGTGGAGAACTGCTCGGCGCCCCGAACGGAACGTTCCTACTGATCGACTGGCCCAGCCTCGGCGCCGCGCCGTCCTGCTCCCAGGCAGCGACCGCGTTGGAGGTACTGCTGCGGTTCGGGGCCGCCGACCCGACGTCACTGGTGGACGCGTTCATCGACGGTTGGGCGCCCGGCGGCCTCGACGAACGTCGCCTGCAGGATCTTCGTCTTTCGTGGGTGCACAGCATTCTGGGCTGGGCAGGCATGAGCCTCACCTTCGACGACCCAGGTGCCGACCTCACCCCAGCCTACGTAGCGGCGCTCCATGATCTACGCGAGGACGACCCACGAAGCTGGATGCGTCGAGCCACCGCCCCCATCGTCTAACGACACAGCGTCGCGTCGCCAGTGCAGGTGTCCCAACTCAGTGGTGTGGCTCAGCTCTTGTGAGCCGACAGTTGATCCGCGACACATGTCTGCCAGCTGATGTGCGACACGTGGCCTAGAAAACCGAGGTGTCAGCGGTCCGTGGCCGCTGTGCCCTGATGCTACGGACTGGCTGGGTGGAGGTCTGGCGCGCGAGCCGGGTGTCGGCGTCGGGAAGTTCGATGGCCGGGCTCCGCCGGGCCGATGGGTTAGGCCTGCGCCGGCGGCAGGCGTCGAGCCTTAGTGGCAGCAGCGCTCGGTCCCGATGGGTCCGGTGGCGCCCAGGTCGTCATCGCGTCCGGCGGCGAGGCGCGACCACTGTGATGTGGGCCGGCCGTCGAGTCGGAACTGGTCGCCGTCGGTCCGGAAGCGCTGGGGCCAGCCTTCCGGGGAGTCCTCCCACTCCTCCTGCCGGCCGTAGACGGTCATGTCGAGCAGGCCGTACGAGGGCGCCATCGCCTCAACGCCCCGCCCGGTGGTCCAGTAGGTCTCGAACACCCGGTCGCCCTGACGCAGGTAGCAGACCTTCATCCCGAACGCGCGCCCAGCCGCCAGGGAGTCGAGCGACTCCCCGGGCACCGAGTACCAGGGTGCCTGCCAGCCCATGAAGTCGCGGTAGCGAGACGACTCCTCGTACGGGCCTTGGCAGAAGACCGCGAACGTGACGTCGCGCGAGTGCAGGTAGGACAACTCGAGCACCTGGCCGGTAAAAAACGTGCAGCCCTCGCACTGGTCGGCGGCCGGGCTGCCGGTGTGCCACATGTGGTACGACGCCAACAGCTGGGTCCTCCCCTCGAAGACGTCGAGTAGGGGCACCCGCCCGCCGGGACCGACCAGCTGTGTGGACGGGTCGACCTCGACCATCGGCAGCCGCCGGCGCGCCGCGGCGATGGCGTCGCCCTCACGCGTGTGCGCCTTCTCTCGGACCCGGAGATTGTCGAGTTGCTTCTGCCAGGTCTCGCGGTCGGTGAGCGCGGGCGCCGATGGCATGGTCATGGATTCCTCCTCGGTAGAAGCTATGAGGCTAATAGTGCATGCTATGATTTAGCAAGTTCGGAAGGGAGGTGCTCGATGCCGACTCAGCGGGGCTATCGGCAGGCGTGCGGTGTCGCGCGCGGGCTCGACATCGTGGGGGAACGCTGGGCGCTGCTCGTGGTACGCGAGCTGCTGCTCGGGCCGAAACGGTTCACCGACCTCCAACAGGCGCTCCCGACCGCCAGCCCGAACGCACTGACCGACCGGCTGCGCGAGCTGACCGACGCAGGCGTCCTACGCCGGCAGCAGCTGCCTTCGCCAGGCAATGTGTGGGTCTACGAGCTGACCGCGTGGGGGCGAGGCCTGGAGCCGATCGTGATCACGCTTGGCACCTGGGCGCTTGCCGCCCCGCCGACCGCAGAACAGCTCTTCGTGAGCGCGGACAGCGCCATGCTGAGCATCCGCACCTACTTCGAGCCGACACCGGAACAGCCCGAGGAGAAGCTCCGGATCGAACTACGCGACCACGGCCCTGCCGGCATATTCGGCGTCCACCTCACGCCAGCCGGTGCCGACGTCGCCCACAAGCCGCCCGACCAGCCGGACGCCGCCTTGATCACCGCAACGGATGCCCTCATCGCCGCCTTCGCCCGCGATGACCTGGCCGGGCTCATAGCAACCGGCGCCGTCATCACCGGTGATCCTGAGGTCGTACGCCGTCTCGTCACGAGCACGCGCATCCCAAGCTCCATAGATCACCACCCAAACGGCAGGCCAAGCCAGGTACGGAGAACGGATAGCCGCCAGAGGGCGCCCAAGAATTGATCCGCGCATGTCTAATCAGCTGATGTGCGACACGTGGCCTAGGAACTGAGGTGTCAGCGGTCCGTGGCCGCTGTGCCTTGATGCTACGGACTGGCTGGGTGGTGGTCCGGCGCACGAGCCGGGTGTCGGCGTCGGGGAGTTCGATGGCCAGGGTCGTATCGGACACGTGCACGGTGACGGTGCGGTACTTGTGCTCGCGTCCCAGCGCGAAATCGAGATGATCTTGGATCTGGCTCGGTTTACTACGGACCATGACCTTGCGTCTCTCATCGCAGTGGAACCTGCGTGCGGGGTGGGAGCCTTCCTCGGCCCCATGGCCGCGAGGATCAGCGAGTCGTGCCGTAAGAATGGTCGCGCGTTGGCTGAAGCTGCAGGGGCGGTCAGAGCGTTCGACCTCATAACCCGGAACGTCGAGTCGAGCCGGCGAGCAGTCGAGAAGGTGTTCATCGAGGATGGCTGGCCCACCGAAGGCCGTCCCAACGTAGGGGGACCTTGGGAGGATCACGCGCCGAGCGCTTCCCGCCCTCGGCGCAAGGGCACCAACTTCTACATTGGGTGGTTCTTCACGTCCGAGCGAAGGGCCTGGAGTCGCGGGCGTACGGGCACGGTGTCACGTTCTGTGGGCCTGTGATCCGGGTAGCCACGTCCCGTGGGCAGTGTATTGCCGGTCCTCGGGATCGCTGGGTTGGCGGCAGCAATCACCGGGGTAGGGGCCGTCCTGGCCGAGCTGCTTACGCTGTCCAACCGCGTCGTGAGCAGTGCACTGCAACTCGCCGCCGGCGTACTGGTCGCCATCGTTTTCGTTGACCTGCTCCCGCCGGCAGTAAGGGGCTTGCCGCTGGGTCGAGTCGTGCTCGCGTTCTTTGTGGGAAGCGCCTTGTTTGTGCTCTTTGATTACGCCTCGGCATGGCACACGGCCAGACGCGGGAAGGGCGAGGCGTCTACCAACTCGGCCGGCCTGTTCGTGGGTGTCATTGGTGACTTCCTCATCGATGCCGTCGTCATCGGCATCGGTGCGGCCCTGAATCTAGCCACTGGACTACTTCTGGCGACCGGGATGGCCATAGCTCAAGCACCACTGGCTTTTGTCGCCATCGCAACCGCCAAGGCTCAGGGGATGGCCCCCAATAGGCGTCGATTACTGACCGCGATCTTCTTCGCGATCATCGCCGTTTGCGTACTACTCGGCAACCTGGTGCTAAAGAATCAGTCCGAGACCATCATCTTGACGCTGATCGCGGCCAGCGGGGGCTTCCTAATCACCGCGGTGGCCGAGATCATGGTCCCTGACGCGATCAGGTTTCTCGAACGCAACGGCCCCAGCCTCACGCCGATCTGGTTCACCATCGGCCTAACCGGCATGGCCCTGTTCAAGCTCACCAGCAAATGACCTCGGCTCCGATCGGCGCGGACTCTCCCAAGGGAGTCAGCACAGCCAGTTGATGGATGTTGGCGATGACGATCAGTTCGACCTGGTACTGGCCCTGTCGCCGTTCACAATCAATGGGGAGGGCTGGGCCGAGTCCGACGAGCAGATCTACGGCGCGAGCGACACAGGAACTGGCGACGACCGCGACCGTGGACGACGTCTGCGAGGTCATCGTCACCGCACTTGGCGCCGACCTTATGCGCGGCACCGGAGACGGTCTAGCCTTGAGGCCGTGGCGACGCTGATCGCGGTGTGGGGAGCATCGGCCGGCATGGGCAAGTCGACGCTGTGTGCGGGCCTGTCCTTTTGGCTGGCCGACGCGGGCCTGAAGGTGGACCACTTCCGTGAAGAGGAGATCCTCACCCGGCCGCAGTTCGGTGTCGTGGCCGACATGTTCCGGGTGACCGGCACCGTCGACGTGGAGACGTTGATGGCCGCGTCCGCCGAGTTCGTGTCGGCGGTTCTGGAGAGCGGCGATGATGTCGTGGTCGCAGACGCCTTGGTACCGTTCGTCCCGACGCTGCTGGCCATGAACTACCCCGACGAGACGATCGACGCGTTCATGACCGATCTCACCGAGGTGCTCGCACCGCTCTCTCCCGTGATGGTCTTTCTCGACGGGCGCGCTGAGATCGGATTGTCCCGAGCAGCAGCAAGAGAAGACGACAAGTGGCTGGACTGGTACGTCGACAAACTTGGCCGGTACGAGGTCAGTCCTCCGGTAACCGACTTCGCGTCGGCGGTGAGGTATCTCCAGCGGGAGCGTGCGGTGACCCTCGACGCGGTTCGCCGTAATGGTTGGCCCCTTGTGCTGATCGAGCACGCCGACGAGCGGTCACCAGTCGAGGTGCTCCAGGTTGCGCAGCGCGGTCTAGCTCCAAGGGTGGGCGGCATCGTCTGAAGCATGTCGGCGATCCTCGTCTGCGCGATGGAAACACCGCCCGCAGTGCGTGTCAGTGATCGGTGAAGACTTTCCTCACGTCTTCAAAGGGCGGCCACGGGCCGCCGCGCGCCCGCCTGACGGCGCCGGCCCTCCCTCCGCGCCTTCGGCGCCCGGTCGGCCGGCGCGGCTGGGCGCGACAGTGCCCGCAGAGCCTTGCGCCGCCCGATCAGCCAGGCGGCCCAGACTTGATGTGGCACAGGATGGTGTCGACGACCTTGCCGAGGGACTGGTCGCCGTCGACAAGCGTAGCCCCAAGCGACTGCCACATTGCGGCAGACTTGGCGTGGCTTTCGAGAATTCCGGCCAACTCATCCGGGTGCTTGCCGATGTTGTTGTTAGTACGAGTGATCAACCGATGCATGATCGTTTCCATGGTCGGATTGATCACGAAGACGCTATCGAAAAGGTGCAGGTTCTCCTTCGTGTTCGAAGTGATAGCAGCGATGAACACTGGGTCACCGGAGTCGAACAATTTCCTGAGAGCCTGAAGGTCCCAGTTCCAGTGGTAACGACTGGTGTCGAGCGGGGCAGGCGGCCAGTTCTGAAGGCTAATAGCCTCACCGGTCGCCATGTCGTAAAGGCTTGTAACCTCCGGCATGGTGTCAGTGTTGTAGGCCGTGTAGCCCCTCCGCTGAAGTTCTTCGGCCACGGCGGTCTTGCCAGCGCCGGAGGAGCCGGTGATCAGGTAGACGCTCACACCACCAGAGTCTGACTCACGCGTACACGAGCAACCCACGCGGGACCCACGAGGCCGGCAGCCGCAGTCGCGGCGCCGCGCGCCGGCTCGCAGACCTCATCGAGGTGCTGCGAGCACCTCGCGGATGACGTACCGCGCGTAGTTCGAGGTCGCCGGGTTGGTGTCCTTGTGGTCCGCCCACACGATCAGCGCCTGGGACAACACGCGCCCGCGTCCGCGGAGCCACGTCGCGTCGTCCACGTCCAGCGCCGCACAGAACTCGTCGCGGAGGTTCGCGGGCAACAGGTGCCACACGGGGAACAGGTCGCATGCCGGATCGCCGACACCGCACGTCTCGAAGTCGATCACTGCTCTCAGCCGACCGTTCGACGACACGAGCAGGTTGCTCGGTGTCAGGTCCGAGTGCACCCACACCTCGCGCCCGTCGTAGGGCGCCGCGAGCGACTCCTCCCACGACGCCAGTGCTGCGCGAGTGTCGATCAGGCCCTCCAGCGCGCCGATCGCCTTCCGTGTCGAGGAGTCCATCGAGGCCATCGGAGCGCGCGTCCGGCGCTCGCCCAGATATGCCGGCGGCCGGTCCGGCAGGTCGATCCGCCGGAACGCGGCGACGAACGCCGCGAGGTCCGTCGCCAGCCCGCGCGGATCAACCAGCGCATCGGGGGCGGGGTGCGTACCGTCAAGCCAGCGGTGGACGGACCACTCGCCCGGGAACGTGTCGGTGGGTGAGCCGATCGCCTCGACAGAAGGGATGGCCACAGGCAGGAACGGCGCGAGTGTCGCGAGTTTCTCCTGCTCCCGTTGGACTATGCCGGTGATCGAGGGCCGAAGCGGCAACCGTACGGACAGGTCGGAACCGAGGCGGTAGATCGCGTTCACCAATCCACTGGAGTCGACCGGCTCCAGCGGCAACGCGGCCCACTGCGGGAACTGAGAGGCCACCAGCTCGCGGACGAGCGGCGTGTCGATGTCGGCCTGGTCGGCGTAAATCTTGCGGGGACTCACGAGCACCCATCCGAACGGTCTGCCCCGTCTGCTGTCAACGCGGTTTCGGATCGAGTGGTCCCACGTGTTCACCGAGGAACCGCGTTCGAGGTGACCTCGATCAAGCTCACCGACTGACAGTCCGCACCGCTCGCTCCGCCAGGACGGCTCGTCAGGTGTTGCCGTCGTCCTGTCGCGCGTTGCGTAACGGGGACACCAACACCACGAGTGCGGCCAAGGCGAAGATCGCCGCTCCGATACCGATGGCCAGGTGGTAGCCCAGGAAGGTCATGAGGGCCCCGGTGAGGAGGGCGCCGAAGAAGTAGATGACTCGGTTCACCGTACGTATCGTCGAGTTCATCCGCCCCTGGATGGCATCCGGCGCAACGGCCTGACGGTATGCGGTGTCGTTCGCGTCCTCGATGCCCATGGCGAGGCAGTAGATGAACTGGGCGAGCGAGGCGACGGCCAGCACGACACCGATGCCACTGCTCGCCGTGAGCGGTGCCACCGCGAGCACGAGCCAGGGGATGACGACCAGGGTCCGGCCGAGGAGGATCGCCCGTCCCGCCCCGAGTCGCGCACCGACTGGAGGCGCGACAAGCGCACCGAGGAAGCCACCTACGCCACCCACGGCGAGTGTGACGCCGTACGCCCAGGCCGGCATGTCCAGTTCGCGGAGAACGAAGACTGCGAAGACCGTGGACACGATGCTGTTCGCGAGGAACCACGTGTGTACGGAGATCGCCAGCGGACGGAGTGTCCGATGCTGATACGTGTACCGCATCCCGTCGGCGATGTCGTGGCCGATGTGGCGGCCATGAGGACGAGGCTCTGGCCTCGGCTCGTCCACCCTGATTCGAGACTGCAGGACGGCCGCGACAGCGTTGATGGCGGCTTCGAAAAAGAACAGGATCGGCGCACCCACCAGGTTGAGCAGTGCTCCACCCAGCGCGGGCCCGACCGTGCCCGCGACCGTTTCACTTTGACCGAGCCGAGCGTTCGCCATCACGAGCGAGTTCCGCGGGACGATGCGCGGAAGGAACGGCTGTGCGGCCGAGTCCGCGAACAACGTGAGTACGCCGAGCACCAGAACGACCGTCGCGAGTGACCAGAAGTTGAGTACGCCGGTAAGCAACAGCACCGGCACCGAAGCCATGGCCACCGCGCGGCCGACGCTGGTGATCATCAGTGCCCGCTGCCGGCGCCACCGATCCATCAGTGCACCGATGATCAAACCGAGGAACAGGTACGGCACGACGCCGAGCGCGCTCAGGATGCTGATCTGGACCGGCGTTGCGTCAAGTGTCTTCACGACCAGGATCTGGAACGCGACGCCCGCGATCGAGCCTCCGAACGCACGGATCGTCGAGGCGCTCCAGAAGAAGGCGAAAGCCGGCAGCCGAAGCACTTCGCGCGGGGGAGGCGCGACCTCGGAGTCGGACTGGATCGCCTCGTCCCGCATCCGCGTAGAGTATCGGGCCGCTGTCGCCGGCGACGGACCAGCACTCTCCAGATGTCTCCTGATCCCCTTTCCCAAAGCTGGTCCAGGACCTACTCTCGCGCGCACAGGCCCGGCACCGACAAGGGGAACCCGATGGCAAGTGGACACAGAGGAGCACGCCGTTCCCGGTGACTGGGCCGCCCACATCCAGGAAATGAAAGACCAGCAGAGCGGGAAGAACACCGAGGCGCAGACCAAGGCGATCTGGACGAGAACCCGCTTGGCCGCCCAGGTCACGTCTCCACCTTCGAACCGGCCGACA
Organism: Actinopolymorpha sp. NPDC004070; assembly: GCF_040610475.1. Taxonomy (NCBI): domain Bacteria; kingdom Bacillati; phylum Actinomycetota; class Actinomycetes; order Propionibacteriales; family Actinopolymorphaceae; genus Actinopolymorpha; species Actinopolymorpha sp. NPDC004070. The sequence continues at coordinate 20,511 of NZ_JBEXMJ010000003.1, forward strand.
AGGCGTTCCGGCCAGTTCGCGACTCGTGCACGAACGTCGACACCGCGTCCCTCACCGCGCAACAGAAGGCGAGCGTCGAAGCCTGCCGCACCTACACCGAGAACGCCGACAAAGCAGTCGGCGCCGCCCTCGCCGGCGTGGCGGAGTGGAGAGCCCACCTCAAAGCCATGGCCGATCGGCGGGCAGGACGGCTGGACCCAGTAGTCGCCATGCACCGATGGATGTCGGCGTACGAGAAAGCGCCGTTCCGCATCAGCGTCTACAAGCGGACCGACCGAGACCTCCAGCAAAGCCAGAGCGACGTGGCGGTCACCGGGCCGGAACGTCCTGCGCTGTCCGTGCTCACTGGTGGACTATCCGGATGCGACTGATCAGCGTCGATTTCCAGCACGACTTCGTGGCACCCGGCGGGGTGCATCACCGCGGGCAGCCCTGCGTCGAATTCGTCATGGGCACGGTCGTGCCGTTCGCCCGCGCGCACGGTATCGCGGTGGCCGAGATCGTTTCGGACTACCGCAGTCCAGGCGGCAACGACGCCGACACCACATGCGTGCCCGGTCAGTGGGGGTACGAGTCCGCGATCCCTCTGGCCGTGAAGCATCCTGTGCCGTGGGTGAAGGCATCCATTGCGCCGACCTGGGTACGCGACGGCGGCGGACGAGCCGATGCCGTCCCCGGCCCCGCGGTGCCTGATCCAGCGGGGTTCGCGAGCTGGCTGCACGCGACGATCGGTCCTCCGGACAGCGGCGGGCCGGTCGTGATCATGGGGTTGGTGTTGGAGGTGTGCGTGCTGGCGACCCTGATCGAGATCAGGTTGCGTGGCTATCCCGCCGTGGTGCTGAGTGAAGGTGTCGACACCTACGACGGCGACCAGGGACGCAAGTCCGAGTTCCTCGACACCCTCGCCGGATTCTGGGGGCAACCAGTGACCTGGGCCGAGTGCGTGGCGAGCTTCGCGAGGCGAGCGTAGAACGTGCGCGGTCGTCCTCGGCTTCGGCGGAGGGCGGCTTCGAGGTCAACCATGGGGCGTTGCCTCCGCGTCACGTTTCGCCAGCCAGTCACCGAACTGCTCAGGGGTCCGCACGCCCGCATCGATCACTGCCGTGTAGATGTCGAGGCCACTCACCTCGTCGGGATAGCGTGGCGAGCGGTGCCATACGTCCTTGATCCGAAGAACCGAACGTCGCTGGTCGTCGGTGATCGAGTCGCGGAGTTCTTCATGCCAGGCGGTGACATTGGCGTGGTCGTCGTGGAGCCAGAGCGAGAGATCGATCCGCCAGGTGACGAGGGCGCTCGCGGTACCCTTCACCGCCCCGACTGTCCCAGGACGCTCCACAACGATGGTCACGTGATAGCGCTCGTCGCGGACCGCCTCGGTCGGTGCACGTGGTCCGCGTTCGTCGGTGTAGTGCATGTCCACCACGCCGGGGATCTCGACGATCCGCGCAAGCAGGCCGAGCACATCCGCCGGTGCGAACCTGGACCCGACGGCGAGCATGACGTCGATCTCGGGCCAGGTCATCAGGCCGGACACGTAACTCCCCGTCGGCAGGACCGCGCCGAGACCCTCGAAGACTCCGGACGTGTCGAGCTCGGCGAGGATCGTCGCGGCATCGCTCCGCAACGTGGCCTGCCGCCGCGTCAGTTCCTCGTACGCCACCGGATCCGTCACGTGTAGTCCGCCACTTCAATTCGTGCCGCCTCGAACCACGGTTGGGGGCCGATCCTGGGGGGACCGGGGTCATCCAAGAAGATCTGGACCGCCCCGGCCCCCGGCACACCGCCGGCACGGTCGCCGGGAACACTGACCACGACGTCCTCGGCCACCGGAGGGAATCCCGCGCCTCCCCCCGTGATCTGCCCTACGGCGACAGTGAAGCCGAATTGATCCGTCACAGCCGGGCCGTTTCTCCCTCCACCGAGAGTAGGAGACGCAGCTCCGAAGGTGAGTGAGGCGGCGAGGGCGACCGGCCCTACGGCAGGAAACGCACGCATGAGGTCTCCCTCCGGCCCGTGGCGCGTGTAGGACGCGCGTGGTCAACCAAGCATGCGCTCCCGCCGTGCACGGTGAACCCGTTTCGCCGCAAGTTCGATCACTCGGCGGCGCCTGCGGCCGTGGCTGTTGCCCGACCGCGTGGTGAGTGCGATGTGCCGGTCAGCTCAGCTCGGGTGGGAGCTTCCCGGTGAGCCAGCCGAGTTCGTTGTCCCGAACGAATATCGAGGCACTCGCCGCACGATCCATCGGCCAGGGGTGGAAGTTCTCCAGTGCCTGCACGTATGCCTCAGCGCTCTCACGGCTGGGTCGGGTGAGCAGCTGCCGAGCGAGGTCGCTGTATCCGTCCGGTATCCGGTCCAGAGTGGCGAGCGTGGCGTCGAGATACCTCGGCCCGCGAAAGAGCGTCCGGTTCAACGCGAGCAGGACCCGCCCGCCGGCGCTGACCGTGTGTACGGCCGCGTGATGCAGCAGGAAGGTGTTGTCCGACGCGAGAGCCTGTGGCAGAAAGTCGGTTCCGTGCCACCAGACCTCGGACATGAAGGAGATGGCCCGGTCTTCCCAGACCTCGGGCGAAAGCACGGGGATCGCGGCGACCCGCCCGGCGATGTCGTAGCCGTCGCGGGCCCAGGCCACTCGCGCGTTTTCGAACGATGCGCGAACAGGATCGTCCCCGCGCTCGGCGGCAGCATCCAGAAACCTGACGGAGGCAAGCTTCACGTCGACATAGCCACCCGGGTACGTCGCGTCGGAGTGCTCTACGGCAATCACCCGATGAGTGGCGATGGCCGAGTCGAATACGTCGTCGGGCGCGACGAGGTAGACGTCGACATCCGAGTCGGGTCGTTCCGTGCCACGAGCCACCGATCCCACGAGGATGACCGCGATCGTGTCAGGGTCGGTCTTCACCCTTCGGACGTATGCATCCAGCGTTTCCTGGTGATGTTGCATGGACGCTCAAGCTATTCGGGTTGTCGTTCTCAGTACAAGATCCCGGTCCGTCGGTCGTGAGCACCTTCTCGTAACACCTGGTGAGAGGTTGGCCTACGTACTTCCCGTACGGCTCGGTGGGCGCGTAGCCGGAGCTTTCGTACAAGCCGATCGCTTCTGGCTGCCGCACGCCCGTCGCCAGCCGCATGACCCGGAGACCTGAACCTCGAGCCAGATCCTCAAGACCCGCCAGTAGTGCCCGGGCAACCCCCTGCCCCCGGGCGGAAGGGATGACGTACATCCGTTTGAGCTCCGCCGTGGCGGCTCCGGCGGGCTGGATGGCACCGCAGCCGACAGGCTGGGCCTCTACGAGAGCGACCAGATACCGCGCCTCCGCATGAACGGCCGACCGTCCCTCTGGGCCGTTGCGTTTCACCAGTTCGTCGAAGGCAGCCGTGAGCAGGGCCGACAGGCCTGCGTCAGTGGGTGGCCGTTCCTCCAGCAGCATGCGCACCAGTTATGAACAGCCTCGATGCGGGCTCTGTCATGATCCCCCCATGAAGTCGGCTCCCAAGTGGATGCCATCGGTGGTCGCACTCGGCCTGCTGGCCGCGGTCCTCCTCTTCTGGCACGCCGCCACGCCGGTGGCCCCGCCCGAGCCACCTGAGCCGCCCGCGCCCTCCACTCGGGCGTACGTACGAACGCAACTGAAGGTGGTTCGCGGCGTGCAGATGGTCCTGCCGATCAACCTGCCCGCCGGATACGACTACCCGACGGCGTACCACTATGCGACCGCGCAGATCGCCGACGACCAGACGACGGTGTCGGGCCACGACCGTGCCGACTCGCGCTTCGTCGTCTTCTACCCGGCGGGGAAGCGAGCGCGGGCGGAGCTGCCCGTCGTCGTCATGTGCGTCCAGCTGATCGACCTGAAGAACGAACTGTGCCCCTTCACTATCGACTCCCGGCACCTGCAGCGGCACTATCGGCACGCCCGGGTCGCGATCTACGCCACGGGCACAGCCCACTGGGACGACGACCCCTGGAAGAACGTCCAGCTCACCTCCGACCTCAACGAAGTCCGCTGGTTGCGCTGAGACCACCGTTGCCCAATGGACCTGGGCCGTCCACAGAAAATCCACGAACGAGCCTTACGGCCGTGCGGTAAGGAGGTGTGGCGCACCAGGGCGTCGACCACGGTCGGCCAGGTCACGCGTGGCACACCCTGACCGATGCCCGGCAGCGTGAGGAGCGTGGCGCCCGGGATCTCCGCGGCGAGAGCCACGCCGTTCCCGTGCGGGAAGAACGGGTCCTCGTCCCCGTGCACCACCAAGGTCGGCGCGGTGATCTCGCCGAGCCGCTCGCGCCATCGCGGGCGGCAGTCGATCGCGGCGAACATGGTGCCGAGATGGCTCGCAAGCTGTGCCTTCACCGTCCGTCCCGCCCGATCGAACACCGCCCCGGCAGTCGCCCGTACGTCCTGCTCGTCGAATCCTCGCGCCCCGCACAACAGCCGCGCGGAGCCGGTCATGTAGTCGACCACGCCGGCGCGATCGGTCCAGTCCGGCATGGGGCGCCCGAACAACTGCCCCATCGTCTCGGGTGAGTGGTCCGGCAGGTCGGGATCCACCGGACCGGGCGCGACGGGGCGGGTGGAGATCAGCGTCAGTGACGCGACCTGGTCGGGATGGTCGAGCGCGAGAAGTTGCACGATGAAGCCGCCGACGCCCATCCCGACCACGTGCGTACGCTCCAGATCCAGCGCGACCAGCAGCTCGGACGCATCGGTCACCAGGTCGCGCAGGTCGTAGGTGGGCGCGTCCGGGTCGGCGAACGTCGACTGGCCGGCGTCGCGCAGGTCGTAGCGCACCACGTACCGTTCCTCGGCCAGCGCCGCGCACAGCTCGTCCGGCCAGCTCAGCATGGTGACGCCGATCAGCAGCACCGGGGGATCCGCGGGGTTCCCGAAGGTCTCCACGCACAACTCGACATCGTTGACCTTGATCAACACTTCCCGTTCCTCCGATGCATCAGCCAGTACGAAAGCGCGGGCGGAAGCTCGTCGCATCGACCCGTGGTAGACAGACCGCCGTCCATCGCGGAACTCATCGGTCGGCAACGTAGGTGGGTGCCTGTGACAAGGCTCGGGACGCCGAACGCTCGGGTTTGCCCGGTATCGTCCTTGCGATGGACCTGGTTTACCTTTACGGGCCGCCGGCCGTGGGGAAGCTGACCGTCGCGAGAGAGCTCGCCGCCCGGACGGGCTACCGGGTGTTTCACAATCACCTGGCCATCGACTGTGTTCGGCCGGTCTTCGAGTTCGGGAGTGAACCGTTCTGGCGCCAGGTGCACGCGATCCGTGAAGGCATCCTGGCCGAGGCCGCGCGTGCGGGGCGGGACCTGATCTCCACGACGGTCTACAGCCATCCGGACTGCGATCCGCAGACCAGACGTCGTTTCGAGGCTGTGGAGGGCAACGGCGGGCGAGTGTGTCCGGTGAGGCTCACCTGCTCGACGAAGGTCCTGGAGACACGCGTGACGGACACGCAGCGGAAGGCGGCGGGAAAACTCGCCACGATCGATGGCCTGCACCGGGCCATGGCCGAACACGATCTGTTCACCCCGATCCCCTGGCGCGAGGGTCTGCAGCTCGACACCGGCATCCTCGGAGTCGCCGAGACGGCGCAACGCATCATCGCGGGTTACCGCCTACCTGTGCTCGACCAGAGTGGTTGTTGATCAGGAGCCGGTCGAAGGCCGTGGACCGCGTTCGAGTAGTTCGGCGAGAAGGTTGATCGTCGCGTCGAGGTGTTCCTGTTTCCAGGTTCGCAGGCTCCACCCCAGGTGGGTGAGACCGAGTTGCAGCTCGTAGCAGTGATGGCGTACGGCAGCATCGACGAGCGCGGTCTCGTCGGCTCGCAGTCCCGGGTCCCGGAGCAATCCAGCCAGCGGGTCGACGGCGGCGATCCCGGGGTAGAACACGGGTCCCCAGACACTGCACCAGGCGGCGTCGTAGAGGAAATCACCGCGCAGCGAACATTTCCAGGAAATCACCGCTTGCACGCGGCGGTAGTCCGGGCTCACCAGGACATTGCCATGCAGGAGGTCGCCGTGAACGAGGTCGCGGCGTTCGGGGCAGGCCTCGATCAATGTCCCCACCCGATCGCAAACCGCGGTTGACAGGGCCGCGAGCTTCGGGTCGGCGTCCAGGGCGGCGCGCCATCCGTGCGCCCGGCTCCCCGGTTCGTCCACCAGCTTGGCGAGGACGTACTCCCGCCAACTGTGGGCCGGCGCGCCCGCCGGGTGCCACATCACCGGGGTGCCGGGGGGCGGGGCGGGTGCGCGATAGAGCGCGAGGAGCAGGCGGGTGAGAGTGGGGGCGACCGCATCGGCGCGTTCGACCGGTGCGTCCTCCAGGAACTGCCCGTGATGACGTACGGAGATCGCGTAGGCCAGGCCGGACGGTGTGGTCCCCACCTCCCTGACCTGGGGCACCGGCAGATCCGGCCCGTCGAAGGCCATCGCCATCCGGTCGGTTTCGTACCAGGAACGCTCGCGGCCGAAGCGGATCACCAACTCTTCCCCGCCCGCTCGGTAGGCCCACGCCGACGACCACGCGCCGCCGGAGAGAGGCTCCAAATCGCTGGGGGTGCCGCCGGAATGTCGAGCGAGGAATGCGGCGACCTCTTCGTACGTGGGCTCCTGCATTCCGCAAGTATCCGCCTTGTCCGCGGATGGCAAAACGTCGGCTCTCGTGGCCTTCCGTCGGCTCTCGTAGCACTTCAGGGCTACATCTGCCGCGGTTTTGCGTGTGAACGCTGACGTGCGAAGGGCACCTCGTCAGCGTTCGTCGGAGGCTTGCTTGCGTTCGTCGGGGGCTGTGGCCGGCTCGGCGCGATCGTCCTCGCGCCGATCAAGATCCGCTTCCCGGCGGTCCAGCGCCACTTCTCTGTCATCGGCGTCGGCCTCTCGGCGGTCATTCGCGTCCCGCGACCGCACGGTCCGCCTGAAGCTGTCTACGCAATGCCGCGGCGCGATCGACGCTGAGCCGAAGATCCGCCGCCCGACGTTTTTCCACGTACGGTCGAGGCGTTGCTCCATCCAACCGCGCTACGTTGGAAATGTGCCCAACGCCGACGACGGTCGGCAGTACGAACCGATCGAAATCCCCCGAAGGCAGCGGATCGCACTGAGCTTTCGGCAGCGAGCCGCCCAGGCACGTGTGCTCGCCGCGCGGCTGCGCAGGGGAGCGTCGGAGAGAAGAAGGCTCCTCGCGGCCCAGGAGGGTGAATCCGCCGCGGCCCGTCGCAAAGCCGCCGACGAACGCGCCGCCGGGAACCGAACACGCGGTGAGGCCAACAAGGAACGAAGCCGCAGGACCTACATCCGCGGCATGGAGACGCAGGCGCGCCGGCGGCTCGAAGAACTCCGATACGTCGAGGTCGACGAACGAACCCGCAGGGGTGACGAACGCGATCACCTCGGCGACCAACGCAACCACGAAGCCGACGAACGTGACCGTGAAGGCGACGAGAGGGAACGGATCGCCGACGAACGGGAACGGGCCGCCGACCAGCGCGACCGCGAAGCCCATCACCGTGAACGAGTTGCCGACGATCGCGAACGCGAAGCCGACCAGCGCGACCGCGAAGCCGACCAGCGCGACCGGCAGGCCAACGAGCGCGAGCAGGCAGCCGACGAACGAGAACGGGCCGCCGACCAACGAGAGTCGGGACGAGGCGAGCTGGACTCCCACGGTGATTCGTCAGGCGGAGCCACTCAGCGATCCAGGTCGGTCCAGTAGCGCCTCACCGGACCGAACTCACCGTTGCGGATGCCTTTCGGGCATACGGCCACGTTAGTCGGCGCGGTGTTGCCTCAACGGCGTCGGACTGCGTGGTCGGAGCCCACGTGGCGATCCTTCTGGCGCCTGCCGTACGCACGCATGTAGCGCGTCCGGTCGTGCCGACGCCGCCGCCTGCCCCGGACCCGGCGTGATCGCCGGGAGGTACGCCGACACCGGCGTACCTCTCGGCGATGGTCGTTCAGTCCGCGGGCTCGGGATCGTCTGCCTGGGGTGGCGGCGTCCGTAGACCCCACAGCCGGGACGTGGCGAGCCAGGCGGTGCCGAGAAGCGCGCCGGCAGCGCCGGCCGCGAGTGTGGGGAAAACTCCGAGAAGCGCCGCGAGGCCTGCCCCGGCGAACGCTCCGAGCGCGTCCACGCCCCGGACCACGAACTGCACGCTGCCGTTGACCCGTCCCCGAAGTCCGGCCGGGGCGAGCAGCTGCTGGGTGGTCTCCTGGTGGACTTCCCACAAGGTCCAGCCGAAGGCGTTCACCAGCCGAGAGAAGACGAGCAGGGGTACGGCAGCCGACCCGGCCAAGGCGGCGAGTGGGACCATCGCGATGCCGGACGCTCGCAGGATCGACCCAGCGAGGATGGTTCGTCCAGTCGTGAGCCGCACGCCGATGGGCCGAGAGACCATGCCGCCCAGCAGCCCGCCGATGCTTCCGACCGTGAAGATCACTCCGATCACGGCGGGGGACAGGCCGAGTTCACGGGTGAAGAAGACCAGCTGGACGGCGTACACGACGGCGAAGGAGAACAGGAAGGTCGCGTCGGACAGGGTGAACGCGCGGACCAGCGGTTGCCGCCAGACGAAGCGCAGTCCGGCGACGAGCGCGCCCCGCACGCTCGCATGCGTTGCCACCGAGCGGGCCGGCTCCCGGTGGCGGATCCTCCACAGCAGAGGGCCGGAGCAGGCGAACGTGAGCGCCTGGACACTCAGTGCCGATGCGGCGTTGAAGATCTGCACAAGCCCGCCGGCCAGGCTGGGACCCGCCGTACGCATGGCTCCGTCGGTGACGGCAAGCTTCGCGTACCCGTCAGGAAGGGGCGATGACGAGGAGCGGCCGTCGCGGCAACGGTGGAAACCGGATGCGCGTCCAGCCTGCGTGCGGCAACAATGTCGAGCATGCCTGCGCTGACGGACCTGATGCGCGACCGCAAGTTCACTCCGATGACCAGTCCCGCACTTGTTCAGGGCCTGAAGCAGCTTGGTGTCGAGCCCGGCGTCGTACTGATGGTGCATGTGCGCATGTCCGCGTTCCGATGGGTGGTCGGCGGGATCGACACCATCGTCGAGGCCCTTCGGGAAGCCGTCGGGCCGTCCGGCACTCTTCTTGCCTTCACGGGTTGGGAGGACAGTCCCTATCACGTGCCGATGTGGGACGAGCATCCCGAGTGGCAGGCCGCCTACCGTGACCATCAGCCGGCGTTCAACCCAGCCGTGTCGAGCGCCCGTCGTGACTTCGGCCGGTTCCCAGAACGGCTTCGCACCTGGCCCGGGGCTCGTCGCAGCGCCCATCCCGAGGCCAGCTTCGCCGCTCTCGGTCCTCGCGCCGAACGCCTGCTCGCGGACCAGCGTGACGACGACCCGTTCGGGGTCGACAGTCCACTGGAACGACTGTGTGAGCACGGCGGCCAGGTCCTGCTGCTCGGTGCACCTCTGAGTAGGTTGACCCTCTGCCATCACGCGGAGGCGCTGACCGATCTGCCGAGCCGGCGATTCCACACCTTCCGTGCGCCGGTTGCGGGCATAGGCGTTCGCGAATACCGCATGATCGACACCTTCTACGGCGCCTTCCCGTACTACGAGGACGGGCGTGGCATCGACTCACCGGTTCGTACGATGGCCGAACAAGCAGTGGCCTCGGGTGCTGGCCGCAGTACACAGATCGGCACTGCGACGGCATGGCTGTTCGAGACCCGGCCTACGGTTGTCGCGGTCCGCACGTGGCTGGAGCGCGAGTTCGGCTGAGAGCATCAGGCCAGCGAAAATGGTTGTGGCTTCTGCCCGGCCTCCCGTAGCGTGCCGGCCGTGACTGTGAAGGTGCCCTACCAGCCGCTCCCTGTCGATCAGTCGGGCGTCGTCTACGCCCACGGACCTGACTCGGTTGTCCACCCGGACGTCCCTGCCGGTGAGACCATCGAGTTCGTGTGGAACGACAGCACGGTCTATCCGGGCACCTCGAGGAAGTTCTGGGTTCACGTGCCAGCGCAGTACGACCCTTCCGAGCCGGCGTCGCTGATGGTCTTCCAGGACGGGCAGTGGTACCTCGACCCTGACGGGCAGGTGCGCGGTGGGATCGTCCTGGACAACCTGATCCACCGCGGTGAGATCCCAGTGACCGTCGGGGTGTTCGTGGACCCTGGCGTCTTCGTCGATAGCGAGAACCCGAAGAACCGCAACGTCGAGTACGACGCGTTCGACGACCGCTACGTCAACTTCCTCCTGACGGAGATCGTTCCTCAGGTCACCGACCGGTACGCGATCTCCGACGACCCGGACCGGTGGGGCATCTGCGGTGGTAGCAGCGGAGGCAACTGCGCCTTGACGGCAGCGTGGATGCGACCGGACAAGTTCCGCCGCGTCGTCGGTTACCTGTCCAGCTTCGTGCAGATGCCAGGCGGGAACCCGTACCCGGAACTCATTCCCAGGACCCCGAACAAGCCGCTGCGTATCTTCCTACAGGCAGGTCACCGTGACCTGGGCTGGAACGAGCCAGAGGGCAACTGGCTGGCAGCCAACCTGCGCGTCGCGGCCGCACTCGCAGAAGCAGGCTACGACTTTCGCCTTGTACTGGGCGATGGTGGCCACAGCCCGAACCACGGCGGAGTCCTGCTCCCCGATGCCCTGCGCTGGCTGTGGCGGTAACACGCGGTGGATCGTTCCCAGTCACTTCGCAGCAGCACGCACACCGTCAAGGGCGGCTTGCCCAGCGCTCCCTCGAACTCCTCGCTCCACAGCTCACCGGCGTACCGCATGCCGAGCCGCTCCATCACGGCACGCGAACGTACGTTGGGAAGATCGGTGCACGACACCACGGCTTCCATCCCGAGGACGTCGAACGCATACGCCAGGCCGGCGCGGCCGATCTCTGCCGCGTACCCGCACCCCCAGTAGTCGTGTCGTAGCGCCCATCCGAGCTCGGCCCAGTTGGCGTGCACGGCCGACGGGTGCTGATTGTCATGCGCGACGCGCACCCACGACTCGTCGGGGAGGAACTCGTACACCCGGCCCCAGTCGTCGTCCACCGGTGTGCGGCCGAGACCTCCCCGGCCGACCACCTCGCGGCTCGTTCGGTCGTACGCGATCCACTTGCCGGCGCCGTGCGAGCGCCAGGACTCACCCATCGACCCCGCCCACTGGACGACCTGCTCGCGGCTCGGCTTCTCGTCGCCGTACCAGGGCCACACCTTGTCGTCTGCATGGACAAGCCACAGGTCGTCGGCGTAGGCCGGGCCCACCGGCTCAAGGCGCAGACGTTCGGTGAACTCAGCCACGTCATCGCACGCTAGCGACACTGCGTGGTGCGCTCAACAGCCTTGCCCGAGGGCCGAACGCGTGATCGCTCCAGTCGAGCACGGCTAGGGTGTGGCGATGGGAGGCGTGAGGGAACGGCAGCGGGTCGGCGCGTACGCGCTGGTGCTGGACGAGACCGACGCGCTCCTGCTGTGCCGGATGTCGTCGCGGACCCGAACTCCCGGCTGGTGGACCCTGCCCGGCGGTGGGCTTCGGCATGGCGAGCCGCCCGAGGATGCGGACGACACCACCGACGACGCTCGCTGGTTCCGTCGCGACGCGGCGAACACCCTCGACCTGTCCGAGCATGCGCGTTACGGCGTAGCGCTGCTGGCGGGTGGCGCCGAAGCCGGCGTGGGTCGATCCGGACGACCTCTGTCATAGTTTGAAGCTCGTACGGCGTGGACAGGAGGCTGAGGTGGCTGAGAAGACGTCGACCGACCCGACCGTCGCCGAGGTGATGGCCGAGTTGGCCGCGCTCGAGGATCCCCGAGTACGCGAGGTCAACCGCAAGCACGGCGACGACCACGGTGTGAATCTCGGCAAGCTTCGTGCGGTCGCGAAGCGACTGAAGACGCAGCAGGAACTCGCGTGCCGGCTCTGGGAGACCGGCGACACCGCCGCGAGGTTGCTGGCGTTGCTGATCTGCCGGCCGAGGGCGTTCGGCCGCGACGAGTTGGACGTCATGCTGCGGGAGGCGCGCACGCCCAAGGTACACGACTGGCTCGTGAGTTACGTGGTGAAGAAGAGTCCGCACGCGGAGGATCTGCGGTTGGCGTGGTTCGCCGATCCGGATCCGGTCGTCGCGAGTGCCGGCTGGGCCCTGACCACCGAACGCGTGACGAAGAAGCCGGACACCCTCGACCTCGACGCACTCCTCGACGTCATCGAGGCAGAGATGAAGGACGCACCCGATCGCCTGCAGTGGGCGATGAATGCCTGCCTTGCCCAGATCGGGATCGACCGTGCCGAGCACCGCACCAGGGCGCTCGACATCGGCGAGCGGCTGGGGGTTCTCAAGGACTACCCGACACCGCCCAACTGCACGTCCCCGTACGCACCTGTCTGGATCAACGAGATGGTGCGCCGCCAGGAAGGCGGGTCTGCGTCGTAGATTGTTGCCACGACCGGCGACCAAACGAAGGCCCGGAGATCGCCTCGTGCGGGTGATGCGACACCGTACCGGTGTCAAGCTGACGTTGCCGGCTGAGAAAGCCAGCCGATCGCATCGAGGAACTCCTCCGTCGCGACGACCACGTCGCACCCCGGCGTTGGGGGACCAGGGAGGCATACATCAACAACCCTGCTGCCGGCCCGAACGCCCCGCCCGGGATGATCACCGCGTCAGCCATGTCGGGCAACCTACCTTGAACCTCGAGTCGGTGGCCTGCGATGGTTCTGTCTGTGAATCGACACCCTCAGCAGTACCGCCATGGTGAGCTCGTCGTCGTGATCGACTGCTCGGATCTCGAGCGTTCGGCGCGGTTCTGGACCGGCTTGCTGGGCTACGAACGAGCCGGCGCGGCGGTGGAGCCCTACCAGAGCCTGACGCCTCCCGAGGGCGGCTGCGAGGTGTTGCTGCAACACGTGTCGGAGCCCAAGCGGGAGAAGACGCGCATTCACCTCGACCTGCGGACGAGAGACCTCGACTCCGAGGTCGAGCGCGCTCGGTCACTTGGTGCCGCCGTCCTGACGGAGGAGCCCATCGTCGAGGAAGGGTGGGGCTGGCACGTCCTCGCGGATCCGGACGGCAACGAGTTCTGCATCCTCCAGCCTCCGGAGTCCTACTGGCAGGACCACGGCTCATCGTGAGGGCGGCCGCTCGCTCGGTCAGGATCAGTCCGGGGACCTGGCTGACGAGAGCGACCGGGTGAGCGCCAGCAACACCAGCGGGATCACGACCGCCGCGGTGAGAGCTGTCAGCAGCGGTGCGCGTTGCCCGGGCGTGAGGTGGTGCATCAGACGAAGGTGAATCACCAGGTGCGGTACGGCGAACACCAGATACACGGCAAGCGCGGTGCGCACCATGATCGGCTGCACGACGAAGGTGCTCACGCCCAGCACCACTGATGTGGCCAGGCTCATCGCGCCGTAGTCCATCATCAGGTGCGCGTTGTACGGCATGTTCATTCCCACCCACGGAATGCTGAAGAACGAGTGGGGAAACAACAGTGCCCAGCAGCCAACGGCGAACTGCGTGGCGGCGAGAAAGGCCAGACCGACCCTGAGCCAGGTACGCGCGCTCATACGGCAATCCTCCTTGCATGCGTCGTGCCGATAGTAGGGATGACAGATCCTGGCACCCCAGTGTGAACCGCGTGGGCTCCGCATCGTTCCCTTGGGAAGGCGGGGCGACTTGAGGCCCGAAGAATCTCGTTGCGCGGTGAGGATCCAGCGCCTAGCGTTCGCTCCACCAACAGCGACGCGGCGGTGGGACGCGGCCGCCGGTGCGACCCCGCGCAGCCTGCGCATCGGTAGATCGGAGGTGCGTAGCCGAAATGACCTGTCAACTCGACGCGCTCTGTTTCGACGCGAACGACCCACCCAGGCTGGCGCGGTTCTGGGCCGGAGTTCTGGGCCGGGAGATGGTCGACGATCCGCAGGACGGCGTAGCGCTGCTCCCGACCGACGACACCGGTTTCAGGCTTCGGTTCCTGCCGTCCCAGGCGCAGAAGACAGCCCCGAACTGGACGCACTTCGACCTGACCAGCACCTCTTTGGAGGATCAGCAGAACACGGTGACGAGGGCGCTCGAACTCGGTGGCCGGCACCTCGACATCGGCCAGGGCCCGGACGCCACTCACGTCGTGCTCGCCGACCCCGAGGGCAACGAGTTCTGCGTGATCGAGCCGGGGAACAACTTCCTCGCCGGTTGCGGGTTCGTCGGCGCACTCGCAGGTGACGGCTCGCAGGAGGCCGGCTACTTCTGGAGCGCCGCGCTGGACTGGCCGCTGGTCTGGGACCAGGACGAGGAGACCGCGATCCAGTCACCGCGCGGCGGCCCGAAGATCACCTGGGGTGGCCCACCGCTCGCGCCGAAGACAGGCAAGGAACGCCTGCACTTCGACCTTGCTCCACCCGCGGACGGTGATCAGCAGGCGGAGGTCGACCGACTCGTCTCCCTCGGTGCGAGGCGCATCGACATCGGTCAGGGCGACGTCGACTGGGTGGTCATGGCAGACCCTGACGACCGCGAGTTCTGCGTACTGACACCGCGACAAGCCCAGGCCGCCGGACCCTCACGCGGGTGAGGTAACGCGCTGGGACGCGCTGGCCTCGTGCACGAAGCGGTTGATCGCCTCGGCCACCTGGACCGGCTGGTCGAGGTTGTCGAAGTGGGCGGAGCCGGTCACCCACTCCAGCTTCACGTTCGGAAACCTGCTGGCGGCATCGCGGAACAGCCACTGCGGTTGCGACTCGTCCTCGGTTGCCTGTAGTTGCAGGATCGGGAACGGGAAGCTGTCCTCGGCGATCCGGTCCGTCGCGGCGGGCAAGTCCCAGTTGCGGCGGAGGAAGTAGCGCGCGACCGCGTCGGCGACGCCCGGTCGGGAGAACTCGTACACGAGGTAGTCGCGATCCTCAGGTCGCAACCGTGTCGTCATCCGCGGTGGGTACACCTTGTCGATGAGCCTGCCCGGATCCTGCATGGTGTGGCGGCCGGCCCAGTAGCTACGGCAGTACAGCCACTGCGGCTTGAGTCGGTAGAACGTGATCCAGTCCTTCAGGGACTTGGGGCTGGTCAGGTCGACCTCCATGCGGACGTACCCGAGGATCCGCTCCGGGTGGTTCCCGACGAGGATGCTGCCGATGAGCGTGCCCCAGTCGTGTGAGACGACGTGGAACTTCTTGATTCCCAGGTCGTCCATGAAATCCAGCGTCTGCCTGGCGACCGTGTGCCAGTCGTAGTCACCGTCGTCGTGGTCGGATCGGCCGTAGCCCTTCATGTCGATGGCGATCAGGCGGTAGTCGTGATCCACGAGCGGGAGCACGTGCCGCCAGGAGTGCCAGCTTTCGGGCAGTCCGTGCAGGAAGAGGATGACGTCGCCATCGGGTGCGCCTTCGTCCACGTAGTGCCAGTTCAGCCCGTTCACGACCCGGTCCTGATGGTTGAAGTCGGCATCGACGTGATCGTGTGCGGCCTGCTGGTACGCCCGGAACTGTGCGTACTTCCTGGTCAGTCGCTCTGCGCGGAGCCGGTCGTAAACCTGGGTGTACGCCACTCCTGCAAGGCCTGCGCTCGCCGCGACCATCGCTGCTCGTTTCACCAGCCTGCGCATCGCGATCATCCCTTCGCCCCTGTCCGCCGCCAAGCCCCACCAACCATCACATCAGTGCCGCCTCGGCACAGCGCAGGGCCTTGTGGTGCAGGGATTCAGGTCACTTCAGCAGGGCGCGGTGACCCGCTTCCCGGACGAGTAGCTCGGCGGTGGCCTCAGGAGTGAGGTCGGAGGTGTCGAGCCACCAGCCGACGTCGCTGAAGTCCTGTCGCAACTCGGCCTCGAGTCTGTGGTAGCCGTCGAACTCCCAGCGCTCACTCAGCTCACGCGTGGCGTTCCGCTGCCGGCAGACCTCGATCGTGGGGGCGAGGGTGACGAGGTGGACCGGACGCGGTGCCATCAGGCCCACCAGGAAGTCCAGCTCCGCGAGATCCGTGACGAGCTGGTCGACCATCACGGTGAAGCCGAAGTCGA
Source organism: Actinopolymorpha sp. NPDC004070 (assembly GCF_040610475.1). Taxonomy (NCBI): domain Bacteria; kingdom Bacillati; phylum Actinomycetota; class Actinomycetes; order Propionibacteriales; family Actinopolymorphaceae; genus Actinopolymorpha; species Actinopolymorpha sp. NPDC004070. Next base: position 36,491 of record NZ_JBEXMJ010000003.1, read on the forward strand.
TGTAGTTGTTCGCCAGGCCGGCCAGGTTCCGGTCGCAGAGCTCCGCCTGCCGCTTCGCTTCGTGTACGGGCTCACCGAGGCGCCAGACGCGACCGCTGAGGATCATCTCGTTCACGTCGTCGGCCTTGATCCGGGCGGCGCGGGGCATCAGTCGGGCTGCCAACCCGGTCACCGTCGACTTCCCCGCCCCTGGCATGCCCGACACGATCACGCAGCCTTGCAGTTCTTCTCCGGTCACGGCCACGATCGTGCCGATGCGTCGCGCCGGAGGGCAACCCCATTTCGGGCCGAACTTCGGCGGAACTCTTCCGGCGGCGTCGCGGGCTCAGTGCTGGATGGGGCCGCCGACCGGAACGGGATCGACGTGGCCGGTGGCCGGCATGGTGTGCGCGAGGGCGAGACCGACGTCGACGAGCGACGACCTGCGCAGGGCGGCGACCTCGGGGATCGGAGTCCACACCGACTCGGCCGTTTCGCCGTTGGGTTCGGGCCGGAGTTCGCCACCGGTGATGCGGACGCGATAGAAGATGCCGACGTTCTGGTGCTCGATCCCCCCGCGCGCCTCGGTCACGGGGATCACCCGGGAGTCCACCCCCAGCAGGCGTTCGACGACCGCGTCGCAGCCGGTCTCCTCGGCGACTTCGCGGATCACCGCCTCGAACGGATCCTCCGCGTGTTCGACCTTGCCGCCCGGAAGCGTCCAGATGCTGTCGCCCGTCGCCGGCACGTGCCGGACGAGCAACACCCGGCCGTCCTCGATACACACGGCGTACGCCGCGAGCCGGAAACTCGTCTCCGTACCTGCCACCACCTCTGTCCCTGAGTGATTCATCTCATCCTCCTGAGGACTCGTAGGGATCCGGGTCGAGGTCCAGGCGATCACGCAGGACGGCAACCGCGCGCTCGGCTGCGGTGCGAACGTTCCGTTCCGGGTCGTCACGCAGTCGAAGCAGGGCGGGGAGGTGCTCGCGTTCGGCGACGGTCGCCAACGCACGGGCAGCGGCGGCGCGTACGCGTGGCACCGGATGCTCGGTAAGGTCCACGAGAGTCGGTGCGGCGTCGGCGAGCTCGTGGTCACCCGCGAGGGCCGCACAGTGCTCGACGACCCGCCACGCCTCGTCGTGCAGTCCCCTGACTACGCCGGCAGCGGCCAAGTCGTCCCAGCAGTAGCGCAGGGCCCGCGCGGCCCAGACCCGAGCCCAGTAGGGGTTCGGCTCCCTGAGCAGCCAGGCCAGCTCGCCGCGGAAGCCCAGCATCCGCAGGAACTCCTCCTCGCCCGCGGGATCCGCTCCGCGGAGCAAGGCCACGCATCGCTGAACGACAGCCAGCGTTCCGTAGCGGGCACGAGCCTGCCGGACATGCTCCCGCGGCGACTGCCGAGCATCCATGCCGTCGACCCTAGTGCGCAAGACCGAGCGCCGAGTTGATCTCCGTACGGACAAGGCGTCGGTAGGTGCCGACATCCAGCACCCTCGCGCGTACGCCGTGACGGAGGCGACGCTCGCGCACCAGCTTCGGCCCGGCGGCGAAGAACCCCAGCGCGGCTTCCCGGTCCCGGCGCAGCGCCGGTTGCATGTATGCCGGCCGGTGGGCGGCAGCCTGCAGTAGTCCGTCGGCCAGCCGGGAGCTCGTGCCGGACAGGAAGCGGTGCAGATCGTCGCGAATCCCTGCCGGGGCGGCAACGGTGAACGACATGGGCGCCGACCTGGTGATCGAGGCGGGGACACGGACGCCCTCGCCCGAAGCCGCCCACAGCAGACGCAGGAAGGAGGTGTAGCCGTCGCTGCAGGTGACCCCGAGGCGGGAGCCCATTCCCTTGCCCAGGTGGGGAAAACAGCCGTAGGCGCGCCCGCCCTTGGGGACGACGGGTTCCAGGGTGAAGCCGAGCGTCCCCTCCGCCGTCTCGGTCACCACGACGTACGGGACGAGGGCGTCCCTGGACCTCAACCCCGGTGACCGCTGGTCCGGGTCGCCGTTGAACGGCGGACGGAGCGCGAAGATCAGCTCCTCCTCCCGCCAGAACGCGGCCCGCTCGTCGGCGGCAGGCTCCCAGACGACCCGGCGTACGAGGTCGTATCGCTGGTCCAGCCGCGACATGGGCACCTTCGTCGCCGCGTGCTGGCTCAGCCGCCGACGGATGCTCGTCGCCTTTCCTACATAGAGAATCTCGCCCGACTCGTCGAGGAAGAGGTACACGCCGGGGTGGCGAGGGGCCTCGGTGGCGGCGGTGCGCAGGACGCCCAGCCCGACCTCGCCCCAGCCGTTCGCTTCGTTCACTGTTCGAGGTCCGCGGGCGGAAGCCAGCACAGGCAGAACGGGTGGCCGGCCGGGTCGGCATAGATCCGTACGCCCTTGTGCGCTTCGGCATTGTCCCGGGCCCGGAGCACGCGGCCGCCGAGCTCGAGCACCTTCTGGTGCGCCGACTCGAGGTCCGCGGTGTAGAAGTCGAGATGGATCTGCTGTGGCGGGGCTCCGTCGGGCCAGACGGGAGGGACATGGTCCGGCGCGTGCTGGATCGCGAGCGCCCACCCGCCGTCGATCCACACGTTGTGCCACCGATCGTCACCCTTCACGGTGCCGTCGAGCAGCCCCGCCCAGAAGGCGCTCTCCGTCGCAAGGTCGGCTGCGTCCAGAACGATCTGCCGGTACTTGAACCTCATGCGGGGACGATAGACCTGTTCGCGGCCGGATCCTGGCCGCGAAGCAGGAGAAGATGCGGTCATGGACCCGTCCGTACGCCTGCTCCGGCTGTTGTCCCTGCTGCCGTCCCGGCCGTGGTGGCCCGGGCAGGACCTGGCGGTCCGCCTCGGCGTCTCGCCGCGCACCCTGCGCAGGGACATGAACCGGCTCCGCGAGCTGGGCTACCCCGTCCGGGCCACCGGCGGGCAGGCCGGCGGTTACGCGGTCGGGGCGGGTGGCCGGCTGCCGCCGTTGTTGCTGGACGACGAGGAGGCGGTCGCGACCACGCTGGGTCTGCAGCTGGCCGCTACGAGTGCGGTCGCGGGCATCGAGTCCGCCGCCGTCGCCGCCCTCGCCAAGCTCGTCCAGGTGCTGCCGTCGCGGCGCCGCGAACGGGTGCAGGCGCTTCAGGAGACGACGGTGCAGGTGCCGGCGCCACCGCAGCCCACCGTCGACCCCGCTGTGCTCACCCTGCTGGCCACGGCGTGCCGGCGTATCGAGGGGGTTCGCTTCTCCTACACCGACCACCGCGGGCGGGCCAGTACGCGCGAGGTGGCGCCCCACCAGATCGTCCGGTCCGCAGGACGGTGGTACCTCGTCGCCATGGACCGCGGCCGGCAGGAGTGGCGTACGTTCCGGATCGACCGGATCACCCAGCCTGCGCTCACGAACCAGCATCACAGGCTCGCGGATCCACCGGACGCGGCGGCGATGGTGCTGTCGGCCACGAAGCTCGCCATCCGGAGGTACGAGGCCCGCATTCTGCTCCACCTGGAGTACGAGACGGCGGCGCGCTCCTTCCATGGACAGATCGTCGAGCCGACCCCGGACGGACGGGCGATCCTGCGAGTCGGTGCCGACGATCTCCCCTCCCTCGCCGCCTACGCGACCGGTCTGTCGTACGACTTCGAGGTACTCGGCCCACCGGAGCTGCGCGTCGAGGTGCACCGCCGGGCACAGGACGTCGCTGCCCGGCACGCCCTACCCGTCGACCCCTCGCCGGACCGGAGCTGAGGAGACCGGGGCGGACGCGTTCCAGGTAGGCAGCCAGAGGTCGTCGACCTCTTCTGTCTGGTGCCGGCTGCGAAGGAAGGCGAGCAGCGTCGGCAGGGCCTCGTGCGCACTGTGTTCGGACCAGAGCGGGTAGAGCGGATACACCGGCGTGGGCGCCACGACCGGTATTCGGCGCAGGTCGTACGTCGCCGGCCAGAGGTAGCGGCTGCCCCGCCCGACGAGGGTGGCCAGGCGGGGTGAGCCGGCGAGTTCGGCGAGGAGCGCCTCGTTGCCGAAGTTCGGGGCCACGGAGTCGATGGTCAGCCCGAAGGTGGTGGCGAGTTCCCGGTAGTAGGCGCCCGGCTCGCTGGCGGGCGGCATCGGGAACATCCAGATCGGGTGGTCCACCAGCTCCGCAAGCCTGAGTTGACGGCGGTCCGCGAGCGGGTGGTGGGGGCCGACGAGGAGCTCGTGCCGGTCGTACAGCACAGGGCCTGCGCGAAGCCCGGCCGGGGGCCGCCCGCCGGTGGCCGCGAGCACGCGGAAGGTGAGGTCGACGGTCCCCTCGGCGAGCGCGGCCGGCGCGTCGTCGCCGTCGAGGAGCGGCAGTGTCACGACGTCCAGGTCGATGTCGGGGTGTTCCTGATGGAACGCCTGCAGCAGTACGGCGGGGGCAATGCGCCGGTTCACCACGTCCACGCGCAACGCCCGGCTCGCCGGCAGTACGGACGCGGCCGCGCGGTTCTCTACGCGGAGCAGTTCCCGCGCATGCGGGAGGAACGACTGGCCGTCGACGCTGAGCCGGACGCCCTTCGGGCCGCGTACGAACAGCCGTACCCCGAGATCGCGTTCGAGCGTCGCGATCCTCTTCGACACGGCCTGTTGGGTGATCGCGAGCTCGTCCCCGGCGGCCTGGAACTGACCGGTGTCGGCGACGGCCACGAACGTACGCACAGCGTCGAGGTCCACCGGCCGAACCTATCCCCTCGGCGGTCCACGCCCCTTCACAACGGTCGGTTGTGCCCGCTTCGCGTGTCGGTTGTTTGGCTGCTCGCGCACGGTTCGGTTGGCTACCGTCCGGGCAGCGCGCCGGCTGTCCGCGAGGTGTGGCGACGGGGGAGTGCTGCGTGCGGTCGTTCGGGAGGCTCGGCAGGCGGTTCGGCTGGTTGTGGGCCGCGTACGCGGTCAGTGCCTACGGGACGTGGTTGGGGTTCGGTGCTTTCTCGTTCATCGCGATCCGGGTGCTGCACGCGAGCACCGCCGAGGTGTCGGCGATGTCGGCCGCCGGGCTCGCGGTCGGTGCGCTGGCGGCCGTGCCGGTCGGCCCGTGGGTGGAGTTCCGGCGCAAGCGCCCGGTGATGATCATGATGGATCTGGTCCGGTTCGGGGCGCTGGTCTCGATCCCGGTCGGCTACGCGCTCGGTGTGCTGAGCATCGCCCAGCTGATCTGCGTCTCGATCGTGCAGGCGGCGGCCAACATCGCCTTCACCGCCGCCAGTGGCGCGTTCCTGAAATCGCTCGTCGCGCCGTCCGATCTGCTGACAGCCAACGCGCGGTTCGAGTCCACCACGTGGTCGGCCAGCGTCGTCGGCCCGACCGTCGGTGGCGCGGCGATCGGGCTCTTCGGGCCGGTGGTCACGATCGCCGCCGATGCCGCCAGCTACCTGTTCTCGGCCCTCGGCGTCACCGCGATCGGCGGTCCTGAGCCTGCTCCGGCACGACCGTCGTCCCGGACCACTCTGACCGGACTTGCCGAGGGCTGGCGCCACATCCTGCACCACCGGCAGTTGCGGCGCCTGTTCCTCAACTCGGTGGTGGTCAACGGCCTGATCATGGCCGGCGAAGCGCCGCTGGCCGTACTCATGCTCGGTGAACTCGGCTTCCCCGCCTGGCAGTACGGACTCGCGTTCGCCATCCCCTGCGTGGGCGGGCTGATCGGCTCACGGCTTGCCCGCCCGCTCAGCGGCCGCTACGGCAGCGACACCGTTCTGCGGGTCTTCGGGGCACTGCGGTGCGTGTGGCCGCTCGGGCTCGTGCTGGTCACGCCCGGGCTGTCGGGTCTGCTCGTCGTGATCGCGGTCGAGCTGGTGCTCATCGTCTGCTGCAGCATCTTCAACCCGGTCAGCGCCACCTACCGGCTCCAGGTCGTCGACCACGCCAGCGTCTCCCGCGTACTGGCCGCCTGGTCGGTGACCAGCACGGCGACGAGGGCCGTGCTCATCGCGATGTGGGGAGTCCTCGCCACCGCCACCAGCCCACGCTGGGCGCTCGGCACCGCCGGTGTGCTGTTGCTCGCCTCCGCCTTCCTGCTGCCCATCGGCATTGGGCGCGAGGCGATCACCAGCACCGCCAGGGACACTCCCCGCCGGAACCACATCCCTCGCAACACCAGCCGCAGATCATGCACCCGGGCACCTTAGCCCTGGCACTACGGAAGAGTTCCCGCTAGTTCCCCGCATGCGGGGGCCAGGTCTAAGGTGCGGGGATGATCAACCTGCCCGAGGCGTTCGTACGCGAGACCGTGCGTCGCGAAGGTGAAGCGGGCGAGCGATGGATCGCGTCCCTCCCCGGGCTCGTCGACGATCTCCTTCACCAGTGGGCCTGTACGCCGACCGGACCGGTGATGCACGGCAAGGTCGGCGTCGTCGTTCCCGTACGCCGGCGGGACGGATCCACCGCGGTGCTGAAGGTGTCGTTCCCGCATCCGGGCAACGTCGACGAGCCCACCGCCTACGCCGCGTGGGCGGGCCGCGGAGCCGTGTGCCTGTACGAACGAGACGACGCGCGCTTCGCGATGCTGCTCGAACAGGTCGAGCAGACCACCCTGGTCGACGTCGAGGACGACGACGAGGCCGCCGCCGTGTGCGGACGGATCACCCGTCTGCTGGCGGTTCCGGCCCCGCCTGGGCTTCGCCGGCTGAGCGACCGCGCGGAGGGACAGGAACACGAACTCCGCGCCGCGTCCGGGACGCTGCTCAGCCACGTGCCCCGCCGGACTGTCGACGCGGCGCTGGCCACCATCCGCGAGCTGGGACGCGAGCAACCGGACCTGCTCGTCCACGGTGACCTGCACTACGAGAATGTCGTACGCGCGAACCGCGAACCCTGGTTGGTGATCGATCCCAAGGGGTTCGCGGGCGACCCGGCGAACGACGCGTTCAGTGTGGTGGTCGGAGGCGCCCAGCGTCAATTGAGCCTTGACAGCCTCTGTGCCCACATTCGCCGCCGGCTGGCGATCTTCGCCGACGCGGCCGAGCTCGATCGGGAGCGTGTGCTCCGCTGGGCGCAGGCGCACACCCTCCTGCACGCGTGCTGGGCTCGCAACGCCTCGGATCCGGAGGGTACGGCCGCGTTCGCCGAGCAGGTCGCGACCGTCCTGACCTGATTCGCAGGGCCCGGGGAGCTCAGACCTTCTGCCATACGGACACGTGCCTGGTGCTGTCGGCGGTGAACTCCGAGCGGTCCCAGCCGGCCCAGCGATGCGTGAGTCTCATGCCCGCGATGCGTGCCATCAGGTCCATCTCGGCCGGCCAGGCGTACCGGAACGGGATGCGGCGGAAGCGTCCCTTGCCCTCCGGGGTCACGGTGACGTGGTTGGACGTGAACTCCTGTGTCACCACGTCGTACTGGTCGAATCCCACGTAGCCACCGCGGTGTGCGTCGGGTGCGACCGTGAACGGAACGGTGTCCTGCCCGGGCGGCAGGCGGCGAAGATCCGGTACGCCCACCTCGATGAGGAACAGCCCGCCGGTACGCAGGTGCGCGGCCGCGTTGCGGAAGACGTCGACCTGCCCGTCCTGGGTGGTCACGTTGCTGATCGTGTTGAACACGAGGTAGACCAGCGAGAAGTCACCGGCGCCGTCCACCCGCGTCGTCGTCATGTCGCCGATGGTCACCTCGACCGCGTCGCCGCCCGGCTTGATGGGGACCCGTGCCGCCATCGCCTCGCTGAGTTCGATGCCGCTGACCGGGACGCCGCGGGTGGCCAGCGGGGCGGCGATCCGGCCGGTCCCGACGGCGAACTCGAGGACGGCACCGCCGGCGGCCAGGTCCTGCAGGACGTCCACCGCGGCCGCGATCACCTCGGGTGCGTTGGCGCCGCCGGGGTCGTCGTAGCTCGCGGCCACGCTCTCGGGAAACCAGCCGTCGGCGGGGTTGTCGCCGCTCTCGGCGGAAGGGCCGCTGTCGTTCACCTCATCGGTCACGACCCAGAGGCTATGCGCGGTGAGGACCGGTCCTCACATCGTTTTTCGTGGGCCGCGAGTAGGCGTACTCCGATCGCAGAACTCCCATGATCACCACGTCAACATGACTTCTCACCAACGAACATCAGACTGCTCCGATCTCTCCGCTGATCAGCGTCGCGCCCGACCCAGCAATGCGGCGTGGGGGAGGGTCAGCAGACCGTCCGCGTCGGCGAACTCCGCGGCGAACTCGTCGAAGTACCGCCTGATCTCGGCCCGGACCGCGGGCGGCTGGCTCTGGATCAGCTGCCCGGTGAACGCCACTCCCGCGGCCGGTCCGCTCCACCACTCCTCGGCGGTGACCCGGTGGTCCCAGCGCCGCGTCTCGCAGGAGACCTCCCGCAGACCTGCCGCGGCCAGCAACCCGGTCAGCCCCTCCGCGGTGCGTGCGAAGTCCTCCTCCGTCGGCAACGGCGGAAGGTGGGGCGGCCGTTGCGCGCCGGCGGCCTGGACGGCGCGACCGATCAGCGACTGCCCGGGCGCGGGCGGCGTCGGCCAGATCGTCAGGGCGACCCATCCGCCGGGGCGCACCACGCGGCGGAGTTCGGCCAGCGCGGACCGGGGCTGCCCGACGTGGTTGAGCACGAAGTTGCCCACGACGGCATCGAACTCCCCGTCTCCGAACGGCAGGTCGGGCAGGACGGCGACCCGGCAGTCGGCGGCGGGCGCCGATGCGCGGGCGAGTTCGACCATCGTGGGTTCGGCGTCCACGGCGGTGACCGTCGCGCCTCGGGCGTACGCGGCGGCGGCGACCGTGCCGGGGCCGGTTCCCACGTCCAGCAGCCGAACGCGGGGCCCTACCTCGGCCGCGTCGAGCAGTCTGGGACCGCATGCGAACAGAGCCGGGCGAAGGTGCCGGCGTAGGCGCCGGCCCGCCCCGCCCAGATCTGCCGTTCGCTGTCGTCGAAGGTCACCGACACAGGACCGACACCTCCCGAAGGCCGCATTCGGCCGAGCGTGATCATTGAAGCCCCGAGCCTAGGGCAGGCCTTGGAGCATCGGGCCGTCCGTCCCGGGCGACGTAAACTGCCTGGCATGCCTACCGGCGGCATCGGTCGGCAGTACGAACCGGCGCGAACCACCCGTACGCAGCGGATCGCCCTGGCGTTTCGCCAGCGTGCGGCCGAGACGCGGGCGCTTGCCGCCAGACTGCGCAGAGGTGCCTCCGAGCGCCGCAGGCTCCTGGCCGCCCACGCCGGCGAGGCGTCCATGCGTCGTGAACGGGCCGCCGAGGAGCGCGCCCGGGCGGGGGCCGAACGCGAACGCGCGGGCAAGGACCGACGGCGGGTGTCGCATCTGCGCGGCGTCGCCGCCGATGCACGTCGCCGCCTGGAGGAACTCCGCTACATCCAGGCCACCGAACGCATGCGCGCCGCCAACGAGCGCGACCAGCTCGCCGACCAGCGCGACCGCGAAGCCGACGTTCGTGACCGTGACGCCGACGAGCGGGAGCTGGCCGCCGACGAACGGGACCGATCAGCCGACCTGCGCAATCACGAGGCGGACCTGAGGGAGCGGTTGTCGGACGACCGAGAACGCGCCGAGGACGAGCGGGACCGCGAAGCCGACGTTCGGGACCGCAACGCCGACGAACGCGAAGACGCCGCCAATGAACGCGAACAAGAAGCCGACGAGCGCAACGGCACCGCGGCCGAACACGAGCGTGACGCATCTCGGCGCGGTCGCGCAAGCAACGGTTGACACTGAGCCTCTCACGCTGAAGGTTCAGTTCTCCGAACGGCCTCTCGGCCACAGCTGCGGCCTCCGCTTCGCGGCGAGGTCCTCGACCCAGCCGAAGGCCAGCACCGCCACCACCAGCAGTGGCCAGGTGAGCACGTACTTCCACCAATTCGTCTGCAGGGGAAGGGATTTCGCGAGCGACGGCACACTCCACATCCAGTCGATCACCAGGACTGCGGCGATCAGCGCGAGCTCGTGCCAGAGGTAGATGGTCACGGCCCGTGCGTTGAACACGTGCACCAGCGTGTCGATCGGCCGCGTACGCCGCAGCCAGCCGAGGTCATGTGGCCGGAAACGCAACAGCAGAAGGACGAACCCGAACGACCAGTACGCCTGGGCGAGCGGGATCGGGCCCAGATCGTAGGCCTGCTGGGTCTGGTGGGTGAGGGCGTACCATCCACCGAAAGCCATCGCGGGCAGGGCGAGAACCCAGGTCGTGCGCGGCGACAGTCGTGCGATCTGCCCACGATGGTGGGCGAAACCCAGCAGCCAGCACGCGCCGAATACGGTCAGGTCGGTGACGATCCTGCCCAGGGGCGCGGAGTCACCGGTGTCCAGCACTCGGAGCTGCAGCAGGGTGACCGCCAGCATGGTCCCGGCGATCAGCGGCACCGGCAGCCGCCGGAACACGGGCAGGGCCAGCGGCGCGAGCAGGACGAACCACAGGTACGCCCGGACGTACCACAGCGGCTCGTTGACCTGCCAGGCCCACTGGTCGAACGGCGGATCGTCCAGCGGTACGACCCACAGCAGCAGCCGCGCCCACCACTCACCCGCCTGGGACGGGTCGCCGGGAGGTCTCCAGCCGTGCAGGACCATCGCCGGTACGACGAACGCGGCGAAGACCCCGAACGGCACCAGCAGCCGGCGCATCCGGCTGCCGACCACCGACGGCGCGGGCCTGCGCTCCAGCGAGGCCGCCATCAGTGATCCGGCGAGGGCGAACATTACGCCGAGAGAAGGGAAGAGCAGCGTCAGCCAGGGCCATCCGAACGCGTGGTAGGTGACGATGCGGACGAGTGCCAGCGCCCGGAGCAGGTCGAGATACCTGTCCCGGCCGACTCCGGGCGCCGGTTCGGCCACCAGTTCGGGTCACAGCTTCCCGGACAGAGCCTGCATCTTCGCGATGTCGGCGGGGTGGTGGGCGACGATGTCCGCGGCCAGCTTCCTGGCCGGCGGGTACACGCCCTTGGCCTTCTCGACCTTCGCCTCGTCCACCGCGTCGGAGTACTGGTGGATCATCGCGTCCACGTACATCTTGTCGAACTCCTTGCCCGACGCGTGCCGGAGGGCGGACAACTCGTGCTCGTCCATCATCTCGGGACTGTGGCGCGGCGAGGGCATCCCGGGGCTGGGCGACCGCGTCATGTGGGCCGTCATGTGCGGGGACGCCCCGAGGGTCGGGACGGGCTCGCCCCACGCCTTCAGCCACGCGGACAGTTCCGCGATCCTGGGTGCGTGGTCGGCCCTGACCTTCACCGCGAGCGCCTTGACCTGAGAATTGGTCGCCTTCCTGGCGGCCAGGGTGCTCATCGCCACCACCACCTGGTGGTGCTCGAGCATCTCCTCGGTGAACTCCACGTCCTGGGCGTTGTGCTTACCGGCCGGAGCGGTCACGCCTGCGGGCTTGGCCGGGGTGGTGCTGCCCCCGCCGCAGCCCGCGAGGAGTGCCGCGATCCCGACCAGGGCGGCGACGGCGACGACCGAGTACGTGCGCGGCGCCGTTCCTCGTACGACCTTCCGCGCGGCGGTCCGAGCGGCGCTGTGCGCGCCCTTGTGTACGACGTTCGGTGCGGCACTCACGTGGATCTCCCGAGGTCCGGACGAGCAGGAGCGGCGGTGGGTGCGGACCGTCGTTCCGGCGACACCGGACAGGCGGTCCCCACCGCTGCGTACCCGTGGAGATCGGCGGGACTCACGGTCCCCGGTCCCACGGTGGTCCTGTGGGATTGGTCCGATCGACCCGGTTGGACCGGTGATCAACTGCCCTGCGGCTGCGGCTGCTCATCTCGCCTGCCGGGAGGTTGCCCGGCCCCCTGGACGCGCCGGCACAGCAGACCGGCGCCGGCGCCGAGCGCGATCCCCAGCGCCCACCCCGCCAGCACGTCCGTGGGCCAGTGCCCACCGAGGTAGACCATGCACAGCCCCACGAAGACACAGCCGGCGGCCAGGATCAGCGTCCACAGACGTCTCGCCCGCGTGGACCCCCACGTCGTCGCCACCAGGACCGCGGTCGCCGCGGCGGAGGTGAGTGCCGCGTGGGTGGAGGGCATCGACGCGCCGGTGATGTGGACGAGGGCGAGATCCGCGGGCGGTCTGGCCCGGCCGAAGAACTCCTTGAGCAGCCTCGCCGCGGGCACCGGCGGCCACGACGGCGAGGGCGACCGCGACGGCCTGGCGGTAGGCGCGCCTGGCCACGACGACCGCGACAGCCAGGAGTACGACGACGGACAGTGCGGTGAGGTTGCTCGCCCACAGCAGTGCCCGCGCAGTCCCGGTGGCCCAGTCGCTGCGATGCGTGGCCACCAGGTGCATGATCCGATCGTCCAGCCAGCCACCCACGGCGCCCCCGTCCTCCCCGCCCTGGCGCGCGAGGATCGGCCCGCCGGTTGCATCGTGCCGTACGGCGACAGGGCGCGCCAGTCGGTCTCCCAGCCGGTTCTCCGAGCCGATCCCGCCGGCCGGGCCTGCCCGACACTGGTCGGCATCGGCGGGAGCATCGCCTCCGCTGTAGTTCTATGCGAACATATGTTCGTGACGGCGGACGCGACGATCCTGCACGCGGACCTCGACGCGTTCTACGCCTCGGTCGAGCAGCGCGACGATCCCAGCCTGCGCGGTCGCCCCGTCATCGTCGGCGGCGGTGTGGTGCTCGCTGCCAGCTACGAGGCCAAGGCCTACGGCGTACGCACCGCGATGGGTGGGGCACAGGCCCGCCGGCTGTGCCCGCAGGCGATCGTCGTGCCACCCCGGATGTCGGCCTACTCCGAGGCCAGCGCGGCGGTGTTCGAGGTGTTCGAGCAGACGACGCCGCTGGTGGAGGGGCTGTCGATCGACGAGGCGTTCCTCGACGTCGCCGGGCTCCGGCGGATCTCCGGCGCGCCGGCCGACATCGCGGCGAAGTTGCGGCGCGACGTGCTCGACCAGGTGGGTCTGCCGATCACGGTCGGGGTGGCCCGGACGAAGTTCCTCGCCAAGGTGGCCAGCGGCGTCGCCAAACCAGACGGTCTGCTCGTGGTGCCTCCCGACGGCGAGCTGGAATTCCTGCATCCCCTGAACGTCGGCCGGCTGTGGGGAGTCGGTGAGGTGACCGCGAAGAAGCTGCACGACCGGGGGATCACCACCGTCGGCCACGTCGCCGAACTCCCGCAGTCGGCACTGGTCGCGATGCTCGGTCAGGCGGCCGGCCGGCACCTGCACGCACTTGCCCACAACCGCGACCCCCGGCCGGTGCGGGTGGGGCATCGCCGGGGTTCGGTGGGTGCGCAACGCGCTCTCGGCCAGCGGCCGAAATCGTCGGAGGAGGTCGACGCGATCCTCCTCGGACTCGTCGAGCGGGTGACCCGGCGGATGCGTTCGGCGGGCCGCACCGGCCGCACCGTCGTGCTCCGGTTGCGGTTCGCGGACTTCTCCAGGGTGACGCGGTCGCACTCGCTGTCCCACCCGACCGCGCAGACGAACGAGATCCTCGAGGCGGTGCGCGGGCTGCGCGCCGCGGCCGCGCCGATGATCGAACGCCGCGGCCTCACCCTCGTCGGCGTGGCCGTCGGCAACCTCGACGACGACAGCGCGGTCCAGCTGGCGCTGCCGTTCGACCGTCGGCAACACGACGCGCTCGACGAGGCGGTGGACAAGGTTCGGCGGCGCTTCGACTCCGGCGCGGTGACCAGAGCAGCGCTCCTCGGCCGCGACCAGGGCATCTCCGTCCCGCTGCTTCCCGACTAACGCATGCCCTGGCTCGGTCGCGTGGGACGGGCCCCTTCCGCGTGGGACGCCCCGGCTGCTTCGTCGGCCAACGCGTACACGCTGTTCCGGTCGCGACTCATCACCCCCACGTCGACCATCAGCCGGCGCAGCGTGGCGACGTCGTCGTGGACCTCCCGGACGGTCTCGTTGAGCTCGTCGAGTTCGTGCGCGGCGTCCCGGAGCAGGTCCGGCCGTACCACGATGCGCGGCCCGTCGGCCGCGATCAGGCCGACCGCGGTGAGCCGTCCGTACAGCCGGGCTGTGCTCTTCGGGTCGAGGCCCAGCGCCTCCCCACAGCGGCTGACCGCGCCGCGCTCACCGGGGTCGCGTTCCAGTGCGGTCGTGTCGCCTCGTCGGCTGCTTCGTCCGTTCGCATTCGTACGTACTGCCTCGACTGATCAGCATGGTGAGGGCCGCGGTGTCCCGGCAATCGGTTATCGGCGGCATGCGCCCGGCGGTGAGGTGGCGGCCGCGGCGAAAACGGGTTGCCGGGCCGGTGGGGCGGATGGTTCACTCCGGCCAGCCGACGAGGCCCAGCACCCAGCCGGCCCACCCACCGAGCCCCCCGAGCCCACGAGCTGATCCGGGCAGACCGAAAGAGAGACGCAGATGCGAGCCACGTTCATGTCCAGCCGAGAAGGGATCTTCATCTACGTAGAGGACATGACGCGTGGCGCGGACGTTGAACCTTGGGATCGTGGCCCATGTCGATGCGGGTAAGACGAGTCTGACGGAGCGGTTGCTCCACCTGGCGGGGGTGATCGCGCAGGTGGGGAGTGTGGACGCGGGGAGTACGCAGACCGACACGTTGGAGTTGGAGCGCCGTCGGGGGATCACGATCCGGTCGGCGGTGGTGTCGTTCGTGCTGGACGGTGTGACGGTGAACTTGATCGACACGCCGGGGCATCCGGATTTCATCGCCGAGGTGGAGCGGGTGCTGGGGGTGCTGGATGGTGCGGTGCTGGTGGTGTCGGCGGTGGAGGGTGTGCAGGCGCAGACCCGGGTGCTGATGCGGACGTTGCGGCGGCTGGGTATCCCCACGCTGGTTTTCGTGAACAAGATCGACCGCGGTGGCGCGGACCCCGAACGCGTCCTGGCCGCGATCGCCGACAACCTGACGCCGGCCGTGATCGCGATGGGAACGTCGCACGAAACCGGTACGAAGGCGGCCCGGTTCGAGCCGTACGGCGAGGCCTACCCGGCGTTCCGCACGGGCCTCGCCGACCTCCTCACCGGTCACGACGAGGACCTGCTGGCGGCGTACGTCGACGACGAGGCGGTGCTGTCCTACCAGCGGCTCCGTGACGAGCTCGGCTCGCAGACCCGCCGGGCACTGGTGCACCCGGTGTTCCTCGGCTCGGCGGTCACCGGCGCGGGGGTGGACGAGCTGGTCGCCGGCATCACCGAGCTCCTTCCCGCGAACGACGGCGACGCCGCCGCCTCACCCGCCGGGACGGTGTTCAAGGTCGAGCGTGGCCCGGCAGGGGAGAAGGTGGCCTACCTGCGGATGTTCGCGGGTACCCTGCGGACCAGGGAGCAGGTGTGTTTCGACCGGGGCGAGAGCGCGAAGATCACCGCGATCCGGGTGTTCGACCACGGCGCTGCGGTTCAGAGCACGTCGGTGACTGCGGGCCGGATCGCGAAGGTGTGGGGGCTTTCCGGCGTACGGATCGGCGACACGGTGGGAGTTTCGGGACCCACCGACGGCCACTACTTCGCCCCGCCGACGTTGGAGACGGTGGTGGTCCCGGTCCGTGCGGGTGACAAGGGCCGGTTGCATGTGGCGCTGACGCAGCTGGCCGAACAGGACCCGCTGATCAACCTCCGCCAGGACGACGTTGCCCAGGAGATGTACGTCTCGTTGTACGGCGAGGTGCAGAAGGAGGTGATCGAGGCCACCCTGGCGCTGGAGTACGGCATCGACGTCACCTTCCGCGAAACGACCCCCATCTGCATCGAACGCCCGGTCGGCACCGGCAAGGACGTCGAGATCCTCGGCAGGGAAGGAAATCCGTTCCTCTCCACCGTCGGACTTCGCGTCGAACCGGCCGCGGTCGGCACCGGCGTGCGGGTCGGGCTGGATGTCAAGCTGGAGTTGATTCCGCTCTACGTCTTCAAGTCCGTCGAGGAGTTCCGGCAGGCGTTGCGGAACACCGTCGTGGAGACGTTCCGGCAGGGCCTGCACGGCTGGGAGGTGACCGACTGTCTGGTCACGCTGACCGACTCCGGCTACGTCTCGCCGGAGACGACCGCCGGAGACGTGCGCAAGCTGACCCCGCTGGTGCTGATGAGCGCCCTTCGGCAGGCCGGCACCGTCGTCTGTGAGCCGGTGCACCGGTTCCGCCTGGAGTTTCCGGCGGACACGCTGGGAGCGATGCTCCCGCTGCTGGGACGGCTGCGCGCGGTTCCGGGCGCGCCGTACATCCGGGGCTCCTCCGGCGTGCTGGAAGGTGACGTCCCGGCCGCCATGGTGCACGAGTTGCAGCAGCAGTTGCCGGGAGCGACGCGTGGCGAGGGAGTGCTGGAGTCTGCGTTCGACCACCACGAGCCGGTCCGTGGCACCGTCCCGACCCGGCCGCGCACGGACCTGAATCCCCTCAACCGTAAGGAGTATCTCCAGCACGTCCTGCGCGGAGTCTGACGCGATCGGCCGCGGGATGCCCGGGAGGGGCCGAACTGAATGCGGCGGTCCCTCCGGCGGCCGGTCCGTCAGTTGACCTGACGCGACACCCGGGCGGGCACCGGCCTGCGCCGCGAGGCTCGGAGCCCGGCGCCGACGCTGTGGAGGTAGGCCAGTGCCTCGCGGTAGGAGCGGACAAGCCCGGTCTTGTGGTAGCTGATGCCGTGCTCCTCGCAGAACGCCTGCACCAGCGGTTGCGCACGGGACAGGTTCGTCATCGGCATGGTGGGGAACAGGTGGTGCTCGATCTGGTAGTTCAGCCCACCCAGGGCGCGGTCCACGAACCATCCTCCGTGGACGTTGCGGGAGGTGAGCACCTGCTTGCGGACGAAGTCGAGCTTCTCCTCCACCAGCGGCATGCCCTTGTGGTTGGGCGCGAACGAGCAACCCATGTAGAGACCGAAGAGTCCCTGGTTGACCGCAAGGAAGACCAGTGCCTTGCCCGGCGAGAGCACCAGGAAGAGTGCCGACATGCAGGCGACGGTGTGCACGGCCAGCAGAACGCCTTCCACGGAACGGTCCTTGACGTCACCACGCCATAGGGCGCGCACCCCGGACACGTACAGGCCGAGACCTTCCAGCAGGAGCATGGGGAAGAAGAGGTACGCCTGCCAGCTGGTGAGGGTGCGGGCGAAAAAGCCACGCCGTTCGGCGGCCTGCTCGGGACTCCACGCGATCCCGCCGACGCTCACGTCGGGGTCCTCGCCGACGTGGTTGGGGTTGGCGTGGTGCCGGTTGTGCTTCCCGATCCACCACCCGTAGCTCAGCCCGACGCCGAGGTTGCCGAGCAGGATCCCGGCGCGCCGGGCGGCCCGCTTGGACGTGAAGACCTGCCGGTGCCCGATGTCGTGGGTGACGAACGCGACCTGAGCGAACACCACGGCGAGCACCACCGCCAGCAGGATCTGCCACCAGGAGTCACCGAGCAGGACGAACGCGGCACCACCGGCGAGGAGCATCGAGGCCGCCGCCGTGATGCGGACGGCGTAGTGCGCAGGACGCGGGGTGAGCAGGCCGGCCTCGCGGACGCGGTGGGTGAGGTTCGCGTAGTCACTGCCGGACTGGCGGGGATCGGACATAGGAGTCGACGGGTACGACATACGCACACTTCCTGACCTGGACGGATGGGTGCCGCATCGGATTGATCCTTCGTGGATCGCCGACCGCACCGGGACCCCCGAGGGGTGCGTGCGTCTGCAGACGTGCACGGTGAACGCGGTCTTCGCCGGGACACTGCCGGACAGATACGACATCCCGCGCTCAAGGTGGCAGGCACGGCACCTCGAGCCGGATGTCGTCGACTCCGAGGCCATGACAGTACCCCAGGCGGGTCAGGCGGGCGACAGGCCCGCAGGAGGCTGCCTGCGCCGCTACCCGCCCGCCTCGGTCCGTACGAAGAAACGCGGCGCGGCGCGGAGTACGTCGACGCCGAGGGACACCAGGCCGCCCGCGGGCATCAGCCGGGCGGTCGCCGCGCCGACGGGGCCGGTCGTCTGGAGGCCGCGCTGCACCAGCAGGGGTTCGATCGCGGCGAAGTTCCGCGGTGTGCCGTACCGATGCACCCAGTAGTCCCGTCGCTCGGTCCGGCGGGGCAGCACGAGCACCGCACTGACCGGTGCCGGCTGCAGGTGGTAGTCGGAGCCGGCGAGTTCCTCCACGTGGTGCAGTGTCGTGTTGGACTCGTGGTCGCAGCCGAGCAGCAGGATCATGCCGTCGGGATCGGCCGCGAGCCTCGCGTACGGCGAACCCGGGCCGCACGGGGTGAGGCAGTCCTCGTGGCCTTCGGTCAGCCGCCGGGCCGCCGCGCCGATGGCCGCCACCGAATGCGTCGGGTGCGCGGACCGTACGGCGCCGTCCCACTGGCGTACGGTCGCCGGAATCACGCCGGTCCACGACGGCGACTCCGCGAGGTCGAACACCACCTCCGCATGCGGGCCGACGTGCTCGTTCCCGGTGAGGGTCGGCGCCAGCACCGTCCCGGCAGGACCCACCACGTCGAGCAGCGCGCGTACAACCGTCGCGGCCCCACCGGCCACGTGGCCCATCGAGGACAGTGACGAGTGGACGAGCACGTGGTGCCCGGGGCGCAGGCCCAGCCGGCCGAAAGCCGTACCAAGGTGGTCCGCGTCGATCACGTCGGTCATGCGCGCCACCCTAAGCCCGGCGTTGTGGCGCGCCGCCGAGCGGGAACCGCCGCAGCACGGTGAACGATGCGGTGGTCGTCTCGGTGTGACAGAGCTCAGCCACGTCGAACCCGCTCTCGCCCGGGTCGCGGTCGAGTCGGCGGCCGGTCAGCGCGGCACGACATGCCGGACCGTCCGGTGCGGTCCGCGGGTGCGCCACCGTGACGTGCGGCGGGAAGTCGACGGGCCGGAACGGCGGTGCCAGCAGGTGGCGCCGTAACCGGGCCCAGCCACCGTCGACGTCCTCGACCGAGAGGAAGACGCCGCCGCGGCCGCCGTCCTCGGAGAACACCCCGGTCAGCCTCAGCCGGAAGCAGGTCATGTCCGCGCACACGTCCTCGGCACGCGACAGCAGAAGCTCGTCGTCGCCGGTCTCCTCCGGATAGGTGACCGTGACGTGGGCGGGTGCGCGGGCGGCCATCACCGGGTCCCATTGCCGGCGGAGTTTCTCCACCGGGTGGGCGACGGGGGAGGGAAGGAGGACGCACAGATGACGCCGCGCTGCCGGGGTCACGTCCGTACGTTATCTGCCGGGGCCCCGCTCGGGAATCTGCCCGGGAACCCGCCACGACGGTGATTGCCGCCCACGGGGGCGCCGCGGCTGCTATCAAGGAAGGACCCGCCGGCAACCGCAGAAGCAGGAGGGTCCGCCGATGCCACTCGCCGCCATTCCCGGGACATTCCAGGTGATCGGGGCGTCTCCGGACGGTGACTCCGTGCGGTTCCGTCCCGACGACCCGGACGCGTTCGCCAACGCCGGGATCAATGCTCGTACGAACTCCTCCGGCGCCGCGCAGCTGCGCCTGGACGCGATCGACGCCCTGGAGACCCACTACACGCCACGGACCGCACCGCACCCGTGGCGGCAACCGGCCGACCTCGGCGACGGCGCGGCGACCGCGCTGCTGGACCTGCTCGGCTTCAGCGACGTCCAGCGGGACGATCGCGGCATCGTCACCGCCGCGACGCCGAAGGAGCGCCCCGGCTACATCCTCAGCCGCTTCGCCGACAAGTACGGCCGGGCGGTGTCGTTCGCCTACGCCGGCAAACGGCGCGGGGGCGCGAGCGGTTCGGTCTACCTGGAGGTTCCCGAACTGCGGCGGTCGGTCAACCACCGGCTGCTCACCGCAGGTTGGGTGTATCCCACCTTCTACTCGATGCTGTACGTCGACCTGCGCGAGGAGCTGGCGGAGGTCTCCGTCGCCGCACGTGCCGCCCGAAAGGGGGTGTGGAGGCACGACTCCACCGTGACCGGCTTCGGGCTGAAGTCACGTGACCAGCTGCAGAGTCAGCTCGTCATCATGCCGAAGCTGTTCCGCCGGTTGGCCGACTACCTCACCCTGGACGAGCCGAGCAGCGTCGACCTCGCCGGGTTCCCGGACTTCCTCGAGGCGAGGAACGACCGGATCTTCACCGTCCCCAGAGGGCAGGCGACGTCGTTCGCCACCCTGGTGGAGCGTCGCCGGCAGCGGCTGACGCTGACCGTGCTGCCGGAGCAGGTCGTCTTCATCGAGGCCTGACCGAGGTCTGTTCCGAGACGCGTTTCCGCGGCCTGTTCCGCGGCCTGTTCCGGTCGTCGTCCCTCGTACGCGCGCAGGGGATTTGGCGTTTTCTTGCCCTTCGCCTTGCCAAGTAATGATCTTGGTCGCAGACTCACCCTCCAAGTGGCGGGGAGTTCCGGCCTGGACCGTGAGGCGGTCAGAGTGAGAGGACACGACGTGGGCAGGGGTGGGCGTAGGAACGTCGTCGCGGCCGCGGCGACACTGATGACCGTGGCGGCATGCGTGCTGTCCGCCACAGCGACACCGGCGGGCGCGCAGACGCGCGAAGCCACGGCGACGGCACGCGTCGCGGGCGACAACGTGGTGAACCTCAACGAGATCCAGACCATCAACACGCACAACTCCTACAAGCGGGAGACCAGCCTCGCCGAGCAGGCGGCGTACGACGAGATCACCGGAAACCCCGGCGCCTACCGCAACGGGCTCGCGTACAGCCACGCCTCCCTCGCCGACCAGTTCGAGCACCAGAACGTCCGGGGCATCGAACTCGACCTGCGCCCCGATCCCGAGGGCGGGCTCTACCGCTACCCGATGGTGCGGCGCGACGCGGGCCTCGGACCGTTGACCGATCCCGCCTGGTCCGAACCCGGCATCAAGGTGTTCCACGTCGCCGACGGCGACTACAACTCCACGTGCGTGCGGTTCGTCAGCTGTCTGCAGCAGGTGAAGGCGTGGTCGGACGCGCACCCGACGCACGTGCCCATCACGATCATGCTGGAGCTGAAGGGCAGCGACCGGGCGTTCGCCGAGCGCGGCGGCGTGGTGGTGCCGCCCTGGGACGCGACCGCGCTGAACGCGATGGACCGCGAGATCCGCTCGGTGTTCGCCGACGACGAGATGGTCACCCCCGACGACGTACGCCGGCCCGGCATGACGCTGAACGAGTCGGTCACGCAGGTCGGCTGGCCCACTCTCGCGCAGGCGCGCGGCCAGGTGATGTTCGTCTTCAACAACGTCGGCAACTCCTCGCCGTACACCGACAACGGCCACCCCAACCTCGAGGGCAGGATCGCGTTCGTCAACGCCGCGCCCGGTCAGCCGAACGCCGCCTACCGGGGCCGGGACGAGGTGATCCAGCTGTTCGACGAGATCCAGGACCTCGTGCGACGCGGTTACTTCGTTCGCACGCGTTCGGACTACTCGTTGTCGACGGTCCGCGCGGAGGACTTCAGCCTGATCGAAGCCTCGCTGGACAGCGGCGCCCAGGTCATCTCCACCGACTTCCCGGCCGTCGGCATGGCCGCCCGCTACGACAGCGACTACGTGGCCCAGCTGCCCGGTGCGCTTCCCGCCAGGTGCAATCCGGTGAACGCGCCCAGGACCTGCCGGAACTCCCTGCTCGAACCAGGGGACTG
This sequence comes from Actinopolymorpha sp. NPDC004070, assembly GCF_040610475.1. Classification (NCBI taxonomy): domain Bacteria; kingdom Bacillati; phylum Actinomycetota; class Actinomycetes; order Propionibacteriales; family Actinopolymorphaceae; genus Actinopolymorpha; species Actinopolymorpha sp. NPDC004070. The sequence goes on from NZ_JBEXMJ010000003.1 coordinate 57,893, forward strand.
AGCCGACTGACTACTGACCTGACTGACCTGACTGCCCCGACCTTGCGAACCGTTGACCCGTTGGCCAGTTGCCGAACGTGTGCGCCCTGGCGGATGTTCGCCCGTCGTTCGCCCGCCGGCCACCAGAACCTGTCTACCTGCTCGTACGGACGCGCTTCGGTTGACCTGTCGTCAGTACGTACGCACAGGTCCGATCCGTAGGGGCCTGATCCGAAGGGTGATGTGCATGACCTCGTTCTCTCGACGCGACCTCCTGGCCCGCAGCGGTGTGACGGCGATGGGTCTGGTGTTCGCCGGCAGCATCGACACAGTGGCCGGGCCGCGTGCGGCGCTCGCCGACGCCGGACCCCAGGTCGGCTACGGGCCTCTCGTTCCCGACCCCGCCGGCATCCTCGCGCTGCCCGAGGGATTCAGCTACAAGATCGTCGCGGAGACCGGAAAGACCACCCTGGTGACCGGGGAGCCCACGCCGAGCGACCCCGACGGCACGGCGAACTTCCGCAGCCCGACCGGCGCCACGCTGGTCAACAACCACGAGGTCGGCGGCTCCGAACCGTTCCGCGTACCGGCGCTGCCCGGCCTCACCTACGACCCGGGCGCCGGTGGCGGCACCACCAACATCGAGGTCGACCACGACGGCAACCGGCTGCGGGAGTACGTCAGCCTGGCCGGCACGCACAACAACTGCGCCGGCGGCCTCACGCCGTGGAACACCTGGCTGACGTGTGAGGAGACCGAGGCGCGGGCGGGCGGCGCTTTGCAGAAGGACCACGGCTACGTGTTCGAGGTCGACGCGTTCGACCAGCAGGCGAACATGGACCCGGTGCCGTTGAAGTTCCTCGGCCGGTACGCCCACGAGGCGGTCGCGGTGGACCCGAAGACGTTCGCGATCTACGAGACCGAGGACGCGGGCGGTCCGAACGGCCTGTACTACCGCTGGACCCCGCCGAAGGGCTTCCGGGGCGGCAAGGGCGCGCTGCGAGCGCTGGCCCTGGCCGACGTCGGCGACACCGCCGGAACGCTGGAGGCCATGAGCTGCTACCTCGGTGGGCAGCACGTCGCGGACCTGTCGGAGGCGACCCGCCCGGGCACGACATACCGGGTGCGGTGGGTCGAGGTTCCCGACCGCGACGCCCGCACCACCTCCGTACGCAAGCAGTTCACCGACGACCAGGTGACCCGCAGCCACAAGCTCGAGGGCGCCTGGTGGGCCGACGGTGGTGCGTACTTCGTCGCGAGCTTCGCGCGGACCGAGGACGGGAGCACCAGGGCTCACGACGGGCAGGTGTGGTTCTACGACCCCGCCTCCCAGACCGTGACGCTGAAGGTCATCTTCGGCGTCAACCCGAGCCCGGACGCCGACGGCAACTACGACGGGCCGGACAACATCACGGTCTCGCCGTACGGCGGGGTGATTCTGGCCGAGGACGGCGAGGGGGTCCAGCACCTTGTGGGCGTCACCAGGTCGGGCCGGTCGTATCCGATGGCGCGCAACGACCTGAACGGCAACGAGTTCACCGGGCCGAACTTCTCACCGGACGGGCGGGTGCTGTTCGCCAACATCCAGTCGCCGGGGCACGTGTTCGCGATCACCGGGCCGTGGGAGCACCTGCGCCAGGGCGGCCGTCGCTGAGCCGACCCGCCTGACCCGCCTGGCCGATCGAGCCGTCGACCGAGTGCGGCACCTCACGGGGGGTGCCGCACTCGGTCACGTTCGGGCGACTGGCCCTGCGGCCCATTAGCATCGGCATCGGCATACGGACGGCAAAGACGGAAGGCGTACCCATGACCGAGCGTGCTCCCCTGGTGCTCATCACCGGCGCGGCCGGAAGGATCGGCTCGACGCTGCGCTCGGCGCTGTCGCAGTACCGCCTCCGGCTGACCGACCGTGACCTCAGCGACTGCGACCCGAAGCCGAACGAGGAGGTCCTCGAGGCCGACCTCGCCGACTTCGCGGCGATGCGGCAGGCGGTCGAGGGGTGCGACGCGGTGATCCACCTCGGTGGCAACCCCTCCCCGTCGGCCACCTGGTGGGACCTCAAGGCACCGAACGTCGACGGGCTCTACAACGTCTTCGAGGCGTCCCGGCAGGCAGGCGTACGCCGGCTGATCTTCGCCAGCACCAACCACGTCACGGGCATGCTCGACGAGCGGGGCGAGTGGCCGGTGGGTGCGCAGGGCCCGATCGCGCCCGACTCGCTGTACGGCGTGACGAAGGCCCTCGGTGAGGCGATGGGGCGTTACTACTCCGAGAACAGCGACCTGTCGGTGATCTGCCTGCGGATCGGCTGGTTCACCGGCGAGCGCCAGATGCTCGACAACGAGGGCTGGCTGCGGATGTGGCTGAGCGTGCCCGATCTCGGCCGGCTGATCAACGCCAGCCTGACCGCCGACGTCAGGTTCGGCATCTACTACGGCGTCTCTGCCAACACGCCGATGCGGTACGACATGGAGAACGCGCGCACCGAACTCGGCTACGAGCCCCTCGACGACTCCAGCAAGCTCCTCGCCGACCGCCCTGCGAACGCCGTTACCGAGTAGGCCGACGTCCAGGTCTGCTCGGACACGAGGTCGCGAGGCGGTGGCTGCCCTGCCGTCAATCCCGGGCTGAGGAGCCGGCGGCCAGTTGGTTGAGCACGGCCAGGTGCTTGGCGAAGGCTGTTCGCCCGGCCCTGGTCGCCGCCAGCCAGGTCCGCGGTCGCCGGCCGACCTGGCCCTTGGTGACCTTGACGTAGCCGGCCTCCTCCAGTGTCGTCACGTGCTGGGACAGCACGGAGTCGGTGATCTCCACCGTGTCGCGGACGAAGCGGAACTCCACCTTGTCCGCGGGCAGCAGCGCCGCCATGATCGAGAACCTGGTCGGGTTGTGAATCACGGTGTCGAGCTGGTGACGTGGATGGCTCACGCACGCCTCCGCTCGAGCGCGGCCAGGGCGGGGAAGGGCACCGCCAGGACGAGGGCGGCCAGGGCCCACCAGCCGAGTGAGTCGTCGGCCCGCCAGCGGACGATCGGGCCGAGCACGAACAGGTAGCCCCCGAACCAGATCACGGTGGCCACCAGCAGCCGGCGGCCCGCCCCGTGCGGCTGGACGTCGTGCGAGTCCGCCCACCAGGCCAGCAGGCCCATCGCCACCGCCCAGGCACCGGACGCGACGTACCGCGCGAAGCCGTCCGGGAACAGCGCCTCGATCGCCACGATCAGCCCGAACGCCAGAACCCCTACCAGCAACAGGTATTGCGGCCACCAGCGTCCCGCCGTGCGGGTCCGTTCGCTCGCCCGGGACGCGTCGGTCAGGGCCGTGCGGGCGTCGGAGGGGCTCGGACCGGGGCCGGAGCTGTGCTCGCTCATCGCTCTCCTCAAGCTTGAAGTACTTTAGAAACCATAAACTACTTCGAGCGTGCGAGGCAACCGGGAGGCATCCCGCTCCGGTCAGCCGCGGATGCCGAAGATCCGCACGAACATCGGGGTGTCCACCAGCGTGTGCGGCGCGATCGCGTGGTAGGCCCACACGTGCGTCCAGGCGTTCGCGGTCCGCAGGGTGAGGTAGGTCCTGAACATCCCCGGCCCGGTGTAGAAGAGCACCAGGTAGAGCACGGAGATCAACGCGTCCGCGGGGGAGGCGAAGGTCGTCCAGCCGTGGGTCAGGCCCACGTCGGCCTGGTGCCCGCCCGCGCCGCGGCGGCGACCACGGTGATGGTGGACGGTCTGTTGCTGCACATGCCCACCGACCCCGCGGGCATGCCGGCGAAGACCGCGACCGGCATCGTGGACGACCACTTGGCCCGCTGTGTCAACCTGGACACCAGTCGGAGAAAGGGACGTTGATGCGCACCATCGGTCTGATCGGCGGCATGAGCTGGGAAAGCTCGGCGGAGTACTACCGGCTCCTCAACGAGGAGACCCGAGCTCGCCTCGGCGGGCACCACTGCGCGCCCAGCCTGCTGCTCACCGTGGACTTCGCCGAGATCGAGGCCATGCAACGCGCCGGGGCGTGGGACGCCGCGGGCGCCCGGCTGGCGCAGGCGGCCGTCGCCCTGGAGAGGGCGGGAGCGGACCTCGTGGTGCTGTGCACGAACACGATGCACCTCGTGGCGGACCGGATCACCGCGGCGATCGGCGTGCCGTTCCTGCACATCGTGGACGCCACCGCCGACCGGATCAACGCCACCGGGCTGCGCAAGGTGGGCTTGCTGGCTACCCGCTACACGATGGAGCACCCCTTCTACCGCGACCGCATGCAAGCCCACGGCATCGAGGTGATCGTGCCGGACGAGCCCGACCGGACGCTCGTGCACGACGTCATCTACGAGGAGCTGACCCAGAACAGAGTCGAGCCGGCCTCGCGGGTGGCGTACCAGAAGGTGATGGCCGGACTGGCCGAGCGGGGTGCGCAGGCACTGATCCTGGGCTGCACCGAGATCACGCTACTGGTGGACGAGTCCGACAGCCCGGTGCCGGTGTTCGACTCCACCCGCATTCACGTGGAGGCGGCCGTGGACCTCGCGCTGTCCGACGGTTCCACGCAGCCTGCCGACGGGCTCGTCGCCCGGGCGTGAGACGCGGCCGGCGCCTTGGAGGGAGCGGACGCCTCGCCCCTGGCCGCCGGTGGCCGTCGCGGCCGGCGCCGCACCCACCGCGGCCAGCACCAGGTGCCCCGCGATGAGCCTGCGCCGATCGACCACGTCGCCCAGCCCGACGGCCACCCCGCCGACGTCGACACGGCGGCCGTGCGAAGGGAGCACTGGGCGCAAGGCCGACTTGACGGCTGGTTCCCGTGGGCGGCCTATCCTGGCCGCATGAGCCCCGGACCGGTGCCCGCCGAGCCCACGCCGCAGGGAACCGACGTGTGCCCGGTGTGCCGCGAACCGCTCCGGCCGACCTCACCGTCCACGTCGGTGGTCGACGTGCCGACCTGGAGTTGCCCGTACGACTGTGCGCTGACCGTGTGCGCGGAGGAGTGGGAACGCGCGGTTCTGGCACTTGCCCGCGAACGCCGCGGAAAATGACGGCGCCCGCCCGCGGGCGGTCTACACCGCGTCGGCGACGAGGGCGGCGATGTGCTGGGCGGTGTCGAAGTCGGAGGTCAGGCGGTTCTTGGTGAGCGCGAACGCCAGACCGGTCGAGGTGTCGCCGAACGCGTAGGTGCCGCCCGCGCCACCCATGCCGAACGTGCCGGACGTCGACTCGGGGTCCGCACCGATCCGGCCGAGGCTGTAGCCCAGCGCCCACCGCGAGGGCATACCCATCACCTGGTCGTCGCCGACGAACGACACGGCGGACAGCTCCTTCAGCCGCTCCGGCGACACCAGCCGCACGCCGTCGACCGGGCCGAGCAGCGCGGCGTACGTCCGCGCCATCGCGCGCGCGGTCATCTTCGCGCCGGCCGGAATGTCGGCGGCCAGGATGTCGGTGCGGTTCCCGAACTCCGCGGACGGTGTCAGACCGCGAGGGGACAACGCGAAGAAGGGCGAGTCGTCCGGCAGCGAGTCCATGAACTCCGCGCTGCCCTCGGCGTCCTCGAGCCTCGCGAGCCGGCCGTGCTCGGACACCGGCATACCGAAGCAGAGCTCGTCGGCCACTCCGAGCGGCCCGGCCACCTCCTCCGCCAGCACCCGCGAGATCGGTTTGCCGGTGACCCGGCGGACGACCTCGCCGACGAGGTAGCCGAACGTGTAGGCGTGGTAGGCGGTCTTCGTGCCCGGCTCCCACCAGGGCTCGGCGGACGCGATCCGCGCGCACATCCTGTCCCAGTCGCACACGTCCTCGGGTGTGGTGTCGGCAGCGACGGCCGGGACCCCCACCGTGTGGGTGAGGACGTGGCGCAGGGTCGCACGCTCCTTGCCGTGGGCGCCGAACTCCGGCCACACGTCGGCCAGCCGCAGGTCGTAGTCGAGCACGCCCTGCTCGGCGAGCACGTGCGCGACGGTCGCGGTGGCGCCTTTGCCCGCGGAGTATGCGTAGAAGACGGTCTCGGAGGTGACCGGCCGGCCGGTCGCGGGATCGGCCAGGCCGGCCACCGCGTCGACGATCTGCTCGCCGTGCAGGTACGCCGCGACCTGCACGCCCTGTTCCTTGCCGGACCGGACCGCCTCGTCGACGGCTCGCTGGACCCGCTGCTGTACGTCGGCCACTGGTGTCACGCTGGTGCCTTCCTCGGGAGCGTCCTCCGCCGAGCCCGCGGTGGGGGACCGGCGTTTCTTCGTACAGACCTCCCGCTCCGGAAGAACTCATCGGGAGTGGGCGCACGGACCTGGCGCAGGCGGATGAGGGCCGAGCGGTCCGGGTAACACCCAGCACATGCTCGATCTGCTGTCGGAGGAGTATCTCCGGGAGGTCGTCAGCCTCCTGGTGCGGCTCGTCGAGGCGGCGGGAGCCCTGATCATCTTCGTCGGGGCGGCGTTCGCGTTCGTCCGGTTCGTCGCGACCGCGCTTCGCCGGCGCGGCGAGGAGGACTTCAACGCGGTCCGGCTGTTCCTGGGCCGCTACCTCACGCTGGGGCTGGAGTTCCAGCTCGCCAGCGACGTGTTGCGTACGGCCGTCTCACCGACGTTCGCCCAGATCGGCCAGTTGGCGGCGATCGCGGCCATCCGTACCGGCCTGAACTACATCCTCGGCAAGGAGATCGAACGAGAACGCGCCGCGCTCGCCGAGGCGGCGCAGCGACCCGGGCTCGGGCCGGGGCCCGCTGCCCAGGGCGGTGCGGGACCTGCCGGAGATGGCTGACACGTACGCGGAGATCATCCGCGGCGCGGTCATCGTCCTCGTCGTCTTCGGCCTGGTGGCCGCCTCGGCCGCGTTGGTGTTCGGCGCCGGGATCAGAACGGCGCTGTCGGTGCTGCTGGAGTTCCTGGTGGCGGCGGGGCTGCTTCGGCTGTCCCTCGCCCACACCTGGATGGCGATCCTGCTGGCGGTGGCCACGATCGTCATCCGCAGGATCATCGTCGCGGGCTTCTCGATCCCCTTCTCCGGACCGCGGAAGCCGGTCGGGTCAGGTCGGTGAGTCCCCGGTCACGACGGGGTTGCCCGCACGCATCCAGCCGAGGGTGCCGCCGGCGACGGAGTGCGCCTCCAGCCCGGCCCGGGTGAGGACGTCGGCACCGGCCAGACTGCGGTGCCCGCTCGCGCAGATCACGTAGATCGGCTGGTCCTTCGGCAGGCTCGCGGTGTGCTGGGGGAGGGTGCCGAGCGGGATCAGCCGGGCGCCGGGAACGTGCCCGGTGGTGTACTCCTCCGGCTCGCGGACGTCCACCGTGAGGTGGCCCGCCTGCTGCGCGCGGACGAACTCGGACATCTCGACCTCGTGGGCCATCTGGTTCCCCTCACGGTGGGTCCGGCGGTGGGTCCGGCGGCGCCGGCTGCCGCGTCGACCCTACCAACCGGGTCCGCGCCCGGCCGCCGTCCACGCGCCGCGGCCGGGGCGTACGGCCAGGGTTCCGGCCTACGGCAGGGTTCCGGCGTACGCGGATCGGCGTAGAGGCGAATCGGCTCCCGGACGGACGATCCGGCCCGCCCCGCCGGGTGAGGATGACCGGATGCCGCTGACGACAGCCACCGACCTGGCCCGCGTGCCCCGACAGCCCGGTCCGGCGCTCGCCCTGTCCGGCCGGGCGCGCAAGGGCGTGTTGCTCGTCCACGTCGCCGCCGCCGGGACATGGCTCGGCATCGACGTGGTGATGGCCGTCGTGGTGTTCACCGCGCTGCTCTCCGACGATCCCCGCACCGTCGCGCTGTGCTACCAGGCGCTGCGGCTGTTCACCGTGTGGCCGCTGCTGGTGACCGGCCTGGTGTGCCTGGCGAGCGGGATCGTCCTCGGACTCGGCACGAAGTACGGCCTGCTGAGGTACTGGTGGGTGGCGGTGAAGCTCGTCCTGAACATCGTGCTCACCGGCCTGGTGCTGGTCGCGCTGCGGCCCACGGTCGCCGAGGCGGCGGAGTACGGCCGGCAGTTGGCGGCGGGACATCCGGGCGTGCCGCCGCGGGACATGATCTACCCGCCGATCGTGTCGCCTCTCCTGCTGGGTTTCGCGTTCGTCCTGGCCGTGTTCAAGCCGTGGGGTGAGGTCGGGAGGAGGCGGGGAGTCCGAGCCGAGCTTCCGGGCGCAGGTCCGCCGCCAGCTCCTCGCCCACGGCGGCCCGGGCGAGGGCGCGCCCCAGGGCGGGAGCGTGCTTGAAGAGGTTGTTGCCCGCCACGAACAGCACCTGCCCGCTCCGGCCGTCGCCGGGCCCGGCCTGCCAGACGGCGACGCCGTCGGAGCTCCAGGGCAGTTCGGTCGTCCAGCAGTGCACGTGGCCCACCGGGTCGGGGTCCAGCCCGGGCAGCGCCTCGCGTACGTAGGCAGTGGCGCCGTCGGCGAGTCCGGCCAGGCCGTCGGGGTCGACCACACTGCCGTCCGCACGTGCGGCCACGTGCCCGCTGATACCCAGGGCGTACGCCCGACTGCCGGGCAGGGCGGCCGCGTAGACACTGCCCGCGGTGAACTCCCCGCTGCTGTCCTGCAGGCAGGCCAGCCTCGTCGGCGGCTCGCCGCGCACCGCGAAGGTCACCCGGGCGTGCGCCCCGAACTCCACCGGCAGGCTCAGCCCGGCCCCGCGAGCAAGGGCGGGCGTGCCCCGGCCGGCGCAGACCACCACCGTGTCGTAGTCGGCGCGCCGGCTCACCGACCGCACCTGAGCCCGGCCGGACGGTCCTCGGCCGGGCTCGGCCGCGTGCACCGACAGCACGTCGTCGTGCACGATCTCCCCGTCGACGGCGGCGGCCAGCGCGCGGATCGCGGCCTGGGTACGGATCGCCCCGGCGGTCTCGTCCAGCATCGCCGGCGCCGAGGTGTCGGCGCGGCCCCGGGCCAGCGGCAGCAGGTCCGCGAGCTCGCCCGCGTCGACCATCCGGGCGGGAACACCTGCCTGGCGCAACAGCGCGAGCCGTGCCTCGGCGTCCGGTCCGATGCTCACCGCCCCGTCCTCGGACACCAGCTCGACCCCGAGCCGCTCCTGCCACGTACGCCACACCGCACGGCTTTCCCGCGCCCACGCGACCAGCCGCGGATCCTCGTGGGAGTGCCGGAACAGCCGGGACAGCCCGGTCGACTGCCCGTTGCCGGGCACGCCGACCTCGAAGACGTCTGGCCGGACACCGAGCTCGGTCAGCGCGTACGCCGTACTCAGGCCCACGATCCCGGCCCCGACGACCGCAACCCTGGGTTGCCTGGCGGGCGTCCGCCCACCTGCGTCAGGACTGTTCATCCGGCCTCGCCACCCTTCGGCCTCGTCGCCCGACCACCCCTCGGACCTGCCGGCATCGAGGCTAGCGGCTCGGCCAGGTTGTGATCTCCAGCGCGGACGGCGCACTACGACTACCGTGACCGGATGCGGAGTCTGGTACGCGGTTTGCTGTCCACCTGGCTGTTGACGCTGGCGGTCGCGCAGACCGCCGCGCTCGCCCTCGTCTGGTGGATCTTCGTCCGAACTCCGCACGGTCAGGTCGTGGACGCGACCGTGCTGCGCGGCACGAGGTTCGGCCGGGCCTCGGTTGAGCAGCTGGTGAGTGGCGTCCTCGACGCGGTCTCCTTGGCGTCACTGGTCGCGGCGACGGTCGTGCTGGGGTTCATCGCGCTCGCCCGGCGACGGGTCCTGCTCGCCGTGGCGGCGACGGTGCTCGTGGCCGGCGCCAACCTGACCACGCAGATCCTCAAGGACTACGTCATCTCCCGGCCGGACCTGGGCATCCCCGGCACCAACATCGGCGCGCCGAACAGCCTGCCGAGCGGGCACATGACCGTCGCGGCCTCGGTCGCGGTCGCTGCCGTCATGGTCGTGCCGGCGCGCCTGCGGGCGACGGTCGCGGTGCTGGGTGCCTGCTACGCGACGCTCACCGGGATCGCCACGCTGTCTGCCGGCTGGCATCGTCCGAGCGACGCACTTGCCGCGCTGTTGATCGTGGGCGCCTGGGCGTCGGTTGTCGCGGCCGGGCTCGTGCTGGCCCAGCGGTCGCGGACGACGGGGGCGCCGAGCGACCCGCACCCTCGGATGGTGGGCGGGCTGGCGCTGGTGGGCGGTGCCGCCCTGGTGGGTGCGGTGCTGCTCGTCGCGCTGGCCGACCAGGGCTCGCTGACCCCACCGGTCGAGGTGGGGCGGAGCAGGTTGGTCCTGGCCTACGCCGGAGGTGCGATCGGAGTGGGGGGAGCGTCCTGCCTGGCGATGGCGGTGGTACTCGCCACGGTGCACCGGGTGGTGCCCCGGCTCGCCGAACCTGTCGTGGCGGCCGAGCAGACTGTGCCCGCCGGGCGGGTCGGTCCGGAAGCGGAACCGGCGGCGGCAGACAATCCCGGCCAGGTGGAGCAGGAGGACCGAGCGGACCGGGCGGCCTCGCCAGAACGAGAGGCCGGTGCGGTCGGAAGCTAGGGACTGCCGCGGTTGCTTGGCGATCAGACCGGAAACTAGGGCTGGCGCGTCGTCACGTCGAGGCCTTCGGCGCCGGCCACGGGGGCGGTTGCCGGAGCCACCGCTTCCGGAACCTTCGCGCCGGTACGTCTCAGCTTCCGCCACCAGCCTCGCGTCGTCGCACGTGCGGTCCCACCCTGGTCGCCGTTGACGAGGTTGTCCTCGATGCGGTCCAGAAGGAGCACCACGCCGACGATGCCGACCAGTCCAAGAGTCAGTTGCAAGACCGCTTGCAGGACGTTGTCCATCGGTTGACTCCGACCTTTTTCTCGACTCCCTGACAGCGCTGCGGCGCGAGCCTAACAGCATCGAAGGGTTGTCGCAGACCGGCGAATCCGGGCACGTGATGCCGATGAACACCGATCGAAGTGACGTCGAACGCGGCGAATATCGCCCGTTCGGCCCTGCATCACAAGCATGGTTCGCTTCTGGCGACAGGTCGCGGGTGAGAGCGTGCCGGAAGCGGCCGGAGAAGTCCGAGGAAATCGGCCGGAGAATGCAGTGTTTCGAGTGCTTGTCGTCACACGCATCGGGTACGCATTTCGATTCTGTGCTGTCCGGAAGTAGTGCTGCGTCCTCGTGCCGCCGCCGAATTCCTGCCAATGCCGACACCGCACACGCTGCGTGCCGTGCCGGTCGCAAGAGTGGGGACTTGCGTCGAAAGGTTTACTACGTAAGGTTGTCGCCTGCGGGCTCCGGCACTGGGTCTGCCGCTCACAGTGGGCGAGTCCCTACCGAGAGGCCCTGAATATGCGCACTGCGTCATTCGCAGCGTGGCACCTGCGCCGGCGGCCCTTCTTTCCGCGGCTCTGACTCGCCGAAACTGGCCTGGTTCGACCGGTGCGACGGGGCCGTTTCCGTTGCTTGACTGGCACAGAGTGCTGTCAATCACGGAAGGCCGACCGACCGCACGTCGGAGCGCCGAACCGATCTTGTGAACACATCTGCGGCGGGGGGCCGCGGCAACGAGAGGTTGTCTGCATGCCCGAGCGCCGAGCCGCTCAACCCGGGGGCCGAAACAGGCCCGTACCAGACGGAACGTGGGAATGGCACCGGTCGGCCGCCTGCGCCGGCGAGCCTTCCGAGGTGTTCTACGGGCCCGAGGGCGAGAAATTGCCCGCACGCCGGGCACGCGAGGCGCGGGCGCTGTCCTTCTGTGCCGCCTGCCCCGTGTGCGAGGAGTGCCGCGACCACGCGATGGGACTGCCGGAGGCGTACGGCGTGTGGGGTGGAACGACCGAGGGCTCCAGGCTCGCGGTTCGCCGAGGTCGCAGGCCGGCCCCCGAACCCGCGGGTCGACCCGCTGCCCGGGCGGTCCCCGCGGACCTGTCCGTCACCGCCGAAGCGGCCGCCGCCAGGTCCGCGGCCACAACGATGTCCACGAGGTCGGTACCGGCCTGACCTGTCGCCGTACCCGCTGTGGCCAGGGTGTTTGCCGGGGTTGCGCCGTGGCCGGCGAGGTTCCGCTCCGGACACACGACGCGCCCCCGCCGAGTCGGCGGGGGCGCGTTCGCGTGTCTGACCTCGGTGGCTTGAGCTCTGGGTGTCTCAGACGTCCCGAGTGTGTCGGGTCAGCCCAGCAGCCCGAGGATCTGGTTCAGCAGGCTGGCGATCTGACCGAGAACGAGGTTCAGCCCACCGGTGTTGTCGAGCAGGCCGGTGACGGCGCAGAGCAGGTTGCCCAGCAGGTTGCCCGGGCCCTGGTCGGCGGTGATGTTCAGGTGCACGGTGTCCAGGTGAACGACCAGGCCGAGCAGGTCGAGGTCCAGCGGCCCGAGCACCAGGTCGAGGATCTGGCAGCTACCCGTCGAGGCGGCGGTGTTCACCGGCACGGTGACTGCCTTGTCGACGGCCGCGGTGCTGCCGTCGGCGCGGGTGAGGTTTCCGGTGAGGTCGCCGATCGCCACCAGCTTGCCGTTCTGGGTGGCGAACTTCGTCGGGGTGAACGTGCCGTCGAAGGTGCTTCCGTCGTCAGCCTTCCCGGTGACCGGGGCGGACAACGTGCTGGCAGTGGTCGCGGTCGTGTCCGGTGCGGTGGCGGCAGAGGCGGCGCCTACCCCCACGAAGGAAAGGGTCGCCAACGCGACGACGAAGGCGATCACTCTGGTGAATCGTCGGGACATCGGGTTTTCGTCCTTCCGTGACTTGATCGGGCCTGATCACTTTTGCGGGAGTGGTGGGTCACCGCAAACCGCCGGACGATCTCCGCTGCCGCCGCACGGGTCTCCAGAACAGCGAAATTGCTGGTCACGACGTGAATTCGGATCAATCCAAAAAAAGTGAGAAAAGCTCAATCAGGACCTGCGCGAAAGTGCGAATTCCACCCAAGGTAGCTCGCCGGGCACTCAGAGTTGCCCTCGTGTGCCGACGAATTCGGTACATATCGCGGTCGCCGCGCAGGGGTTGCCGACGGGCGGCAACCCCGAAAAGCCGTTAACCTGACCGAACACGGCAGCCAACGGAGGGTGGCTGTCCGGGGATCTAGGAGCGAGAACCAATGAGCGACACCCCGCTGTACGACCAGTTGGTCAACGAACGTCTCGGCCGGGGGCCGAGTGAGTTCGAGGGTCACGACACGTGGGACGACTCCGAGGAGGCGCGTGCCGCCTTCGAACGCGGTGTGGCACACGCCCGCACTCAGCAGGGGAGAGCCGACGGACCGGAGCAGGGCGACCCCGCGAAGCCGTCCGCCGAGGCGACGCCCGCTGCCGACGAGAGGACCGGTGCGGAGAAGGGGGCCGACCGCAAGCAGTTCGAGCAGCCCGCCGGTGAGCAGCAGCAGGTGCCCGGCCAGAAGCAGGACGAGGGACGACCCGCCGCCAAGCCGGAGAGTGCGAAGGAGCCGCAGGGGAAGCCCACCCCGGGAAAGCCGCTCACCCCCGCCTGAGCCCGGCTGCGCGGCGCACCCGAGGGCGCCTTACCGGCACTGGGTGAGCATCATCGACTTGTCCGGGCTGGTGACGGGCAGGTCGTACTTCAGTGCCACCTGCCCGAACCGCACCGCGTAAGCACAGCGGATCGGCTTGTTCGGTGGCAACCAGGACGCCGGGCCGGAGTCGCGCTTGGCGGAGTTGGTCGCGCCGTCGACCGGCATGAGGTTCAGCGGGTCGTTGGCGATCTGTTCGCGCCGGTGCTCGCTCCAGCGGGCCGCGCCCATCTGCCACTCGTACGACAGGGGTACGACGTGGTCGATCTGCACGTCCGCCGCGTCCTGCTTCCGCCACGAGATCGCCCTGCCCGTGTAGGGATCCGCCAGCGTCATGGCCATCACGACGCAGTTCGAACCTTTGCGGTAGCGCAGGTGCTGACCGTCCCGGGCCAGCATGTCGTTGCGGGTGTCGCAGCCGTTGCGGGCAAGGGGTACGCCGTCGGCGGTGTCGGTCCAGTCCGAGCCGAACCGGTCGCGGTCGTACCCCGTCTTCGGCCCGCGCCCGGCGGTGCGCACCCGAGCGATCAGCCGCCGTGCCGCACCGAGGTCGTCGGCCGAGGTGAGCGGGGCGAGGCCCGGTTTGGTGCCGTCGGGATTGTCCAGCGGGTCGACGGCGCGGCCGCCGGACACCCGGGCGGAGGTCGGGGACACCGACGGCGTGGCGGTGGCCCGGTCCGTCGGTTCGCCGACCGGGACTCCGTCGACCTCAAGGGTGCAGGCCGAGGCCGCGACCGCGACGGCGCAGAGGAGGACGACGGCCGCCGCCTTGCCGCGGGCCGTCCGGGTCCCACGGGCCGCGCGCGCCGGCAGCCGTGCACTCCACCCCGGCCGTCGCCGATCAGGTCTGGCCTGACTTCCCAACTGTTCGTACACGCGCATCGACCACGATCCTGTGGACTACGGTTGCCGCCGAGGATCATAGGAGGACGCAATGACGGCGAACTTCCGGGACCACGTGCGCGCGTTCCTGGCGGAGGCGGTGGTCGACCGGGCGGAGGTCGACCGGTTCCTCGACCCCGACCAGCCGAAGTGGGCGAGGTTCGACGCCGAACTCGGCTACCTCCCCCATCCTTCCCGGGTGCCCGACGGCGTGGACGACTCGGTGAGCACCTACCGCTACGGCGCGCTCGGTGAACGCCTCGTCATCGCCTACGCCGACCGGCCGTGCCGGGTGAACACCTACGGCGACAGCTTCACCCAGTGCCACCAGGTCAGCGACGGCGAGACCTGGCAGGAGTATCTCGCCGCCCACCTCGGTGAGCCCGTGCGCAACTTCGGCGTCGGCGGGCACGGCGTCCTGCAGGCGTGCCGCCGGCTGCGTCGGGAGGAGGGCGGTGCGGCGAGCGCCGAGCACGTCGTCCTCAACATCTACCTGGACGACCACTACCGGAGCCTGGACGCCTATCGCATGCTGCGGGTCGGGCGGCAGTGGTGGGATCGTTACCAGTCGTTGCCCACAAGCATGTTCCACGCCAACCCGTGGGAGCACGTGCGCTTCGACCACACCGGTGCACTGGTCGACCGGCCGAACCCGTGCCCCACGGCGGAGTCGCTGTACGACCTGTGCGATCCGGACTTCCTGGTCGAGACCTTCGGCGAGGACCTGGTGGTCCACCTGCTGGTGGGCCGGCGCACCGGACGATGGGACTTCCTCGCCGACCACCGTGAGACCGCCGCCGCGCTGGGCCTCGACCTCGACCTCGACGGCGACGAGGCGAGCGCGCACTCGGCCGAGGCGTTCTACGACCGATGTGCGTTCCGTGCCTCGGCGATGCTGGTCGAACGCACCAGGCGCGAGCTTGCCGAGCAGGGCAAGCGACTGCTGGTGCTGCTCAGCTACCCGGGCGGCACCGTCGCGGACGCCTGCGCCGGAAAGCCCCGGCCGGACGAGGAGTTCGTCCATTACCTCGACGACCTCGGCATCGAGTACGTCGACTCGCTGGCCGCCCACGTCGCCGACTACCAGGCCTTCTCGCTGTCCCCGCGGGAGTACCGCGACCGTTTCTACAACGGGCACTACACGCCGGCGGGCAACCACCTCTTCGCGTTCATGGTGAAGCCGCGGTTCGTGCGGTGGCTGGACCCGGCACCGCCTGCCTACGCCGAGAAGACGAGTCCGCTGTCGGTACGCGGGGAGGCGCTGGCGTGACGGTCCTTCTTCGCGTACCACCGCTGGGCGACCTCGCCGCCGCGCCGTTCACCTATCCCGAGGTCGGTGCGACCGCCGGTGAGTCTCCGCCCGGCTACGGCCTGGTCACCCGTTCGGTCCGGGTAGGCCAAGGGCAGGGTTCCTTCGACAGCTGCACGAACGCCCTGCTGGGCTGGGAAGTCCATCGCCGCGCGGGACTCGGTGTGTACGCCGACCAGCCGAGGGCCACGCCCGGCGCGGTCGTGGTGGTCGTCGTGGGCGTGGGCAGGTGGGGAGTCGTGGCGCCGTGCCGGGTGGTTCACCTCCTCGACGAGCCCGACCGGCGTGGCTTCGCGTACGGCACCCTGCCCGGCCACCCCGAGCAGGGCGAGGAGAGCTTCGTGGTCGCCCGCGAGACCGACGGCACCGTGACGTTCACCGTGACGGCGTTCTCCCGCCCGGGCAACCTGCTCACCCGCGTGGGGGGTCCGTTCGCCCGGCGGACGCAGGACCTGTTCGTCGGCCGTTACCTCAGGGCCGCGGCGGCGCTCGCGCAACCCTGACCTGCACTACGGTTCGCACCATGACGACGCCGGCAGTGGTTCCCGACAGTGTTCTCGTGCACGAGCACGTCCTGGTCGACTTCAGCGGGGTGGCCGACGCGCACGCCTACGATCCCGACGAGGTGTTCGCCGTGGCGAAGCCGAAGCTGGACGAGGTGTACGCCCTCGGCTGCCGGCGGCTGCTGGAGTGCACGCCGCAGGGTCTCGGCCGCGATCCGGTCCTCCTCGCCCGGCTCGCCGACGCGACCGGCGTCGAGATCGCCACCAACACCGGCATCTACGGCGCCGCGGAGCGGGTCGGCGTACCCCCTTACGCCCACGAGCTTTCCGCCGAGCAGTTGGCGCGGCGGTTCGTCGACGAGTACACCCACGGCATCGCCGGCAGCTCCGGCGTACGTCCGGCATTCGTCAAGACGGCGGTCCGCGACGGCGCTCTGGAGGACCTGGACCGCAAGCTCGTCCGCGCGGCCGCGCTGACCGCCCGGGAGACCGGGCTGACGGTCGCGTCCCACACCACGGCGGGAGTGGCCGCGCTGGAACAGCTCGACATCTTCGCCGACGTGGGCGTGTCCCCGGAGCAGTTCGTCTGGGTGCACGCGCAGGCCGAGCCGGACGGCGACATCCACGAACAGGTGGCCCGCGCCGGGGCGTGGGTGGAGTTCGACGGCCTGCGTCCGGGTGACACGCAGTCGCAACGCAGCTGCGTCGAGCGCATGGCCGCCGCCGGACTGCTCGGCCGCACCCTGGTGGCCAACGACAGCGGGTGGTGGCACGCCGAGGAGCCGGGTGGAGGGGAGTTCCTCGGCTACACGTTCGTCTACGACGAACTCCTGCCCGCGCTGGAGGAGCCGTGGTGGCGGACCCTGATGGTCGACAACCCGGTGGCCGCGTTCGGCTGAACGTCGTGGGCGCGGCTGCCGCACCTCGCGGCCTACGTACGCGCGAACGCCGACACCCGGCGCTACGGCGTCGTCGTGGTGGACAGCTCCGGAGCCGACTTCGTGGTCCGTGGCGCACCGGCCAGTGGGCACGGCGCGGGCGGCCACGGTGGCGAGGGGCACGCCGAGGTACGCGGTGAGCAGCGCCCGCTGCACAAGGTGCGCGGCGGCGCGTTGTCCAACCGGCGGATGCAGAACTCCGTGAAGGAGACGGCCGACCGCAACGCCAGGCTGGTGGCCGACAACATCGTCCGGCTGGTCGAGAGCGCAGCACCGGTGTGGAAGGTGCGACGGACGTCCTGCAGGCCCTGCGTCAGGGCGCGGTTGACACCCTCCTGCTGACCGAGGAGGAGCCCGACAACGGCACCGCACCTGAGGCGTCCCGGCGGACGATCGCGTCGGCGCGGGTGCGTCGGAGCTCATGGGTGCGCTGCTGCGGTTCGCGCCGTCCGACCAGGCGTGACCGACGGGGTAACAGGTGGTCCAGACGGTGGTGCGCAGGTCCACCATCGCCCGGCTTCACCGCGGCGATCGCGCGTCGGCGGCGTGATCGCCTTCCTGTACGCCGACGTGCTGATCCTGCCGATCCTCAAGCCGACAGGGCGTAAGCCCCTCGGGTCACTGCTGGTCGGACTCCAGCGGAACCGCACTCGGAGCGACCAGCCCGAGCTTGACGACCTGCCGGCGCAACAGCGCGTCGAGCGCCCAGTCGGTCGCGATGCGGATGCGGTTGGCCGGAACGCTCAGCAGGTGGTAGCCCTTCGTCACGGCCGCGGCAGGTGCCCCGGCGAGCGCGACGCCCAGCGGGTTGGCGGCCGCGGACAGCCCGCCGAGGTCGACGACGAAGCCGAGGTCGTGGTGCTTGTACGGCTTCGGGCGCCCGTCGCCGAAGGATGCGGCGACGTTGCGGGCGACCGCCTTGCCCTGGCGTTCGGCGTGCTGGGCGGTCATCGCGGTGACCTGCCCGGGCCTGGTCAGGTCGGGAACGGCGGCGGAGTCTCCACAGGCGAAGACCTCCGGCCGGCCCGGGACACTGAGGTACTCGTCCACCACCAGGCGGCCCTTCTCGGTGGGTTCGCCGAGGCTCTCGATGAGCGGGTCGGGGCGTACGCCGACACACCACACGAGGGTCTTCGTGGGCACGAACTCGCCGTCGGACAACTGCACACCGTCGGCGGTCGCCTTCTCCACCGACGTGCCCGTACGCACTTCCACGCCACGCTTGCGAAGAGTGCGCTCGGTGGTGGCGGCCAGGCGCGGATCCAGCCCCGGCAGCAGGCGGTCGGCGACGTCGACCAGCAGCCAGCGCACCTGACTTTCGTCCACGCCGTTCTTCGTGCCGGCGACCTGCTTGGTCAGCAGCTGTCCCTGGGCGGCGACCTCGGTGCCGGTGTATCCCGCGCCGACGACGACGAAGGTGCACCGCGCCTCGCGTTCGGCGGAGTCGTTGCAGGCACTGGCGAGCTCGATCTGCCCGATCAGGTGGTCGCGAAGATAGAGCGCCTCGCCGACGCTCCGGAAACCGTGTGCGTACTCGTTCACACCGGGGATGGGCAAGAGCTTGTTGACACTGCCCGGCGCCAGAACCAACCGGTCGTAGGTGATCTCGTGCCGGCCTTCCTCGGGGTCGACGTAACTGACCGTACGAGTGTCCAGATCGACGCCGTCGACGGTGCCCAGTGTGAGGCAAGCGTCCCGCAGCGTCCGGGACAGCGGCACCGACACCTGACGGGGGTCGAGGACGCCCGAGGCGACCTCCGGTAGCAGCGGGAGGTAGAGGAAGTAGTCGGTGGGGTTGATCACGACGATCTCGGCCCGGCCGCGAGCGAGGCGCTCCAGCTCTCTGGCCGCGTGGAAACCGGCGAATCCCGCGCCCACCACGACAATCCGCGGGCGGCGGTTCGGTTCCGTCATCTCGGCTCCCTCAGGGTCGACTACCTGCCGTGCCTGCGACCCTACGGCACCACCGAGGTTGTTTCGAATAGGTGCCCGCACGTCGGGTAGGCCCGGCACCAGCGAGTGAACGGGGCCCCACGGATGCGGGTGGGCTGCCGTGACCTGGCCGGCAGCCCACCCGCGTACTTCACATCCCGCGGGTTTCGCCTCGCCCGCTCACCGCACCTGCCGATCGACGGTGGACGGGGGTTCTTCGGGTGTGTCGCTTCCGGGTCCGTCAGTCGGGGACGCGGGTGAGGATCTCCATGTTGTGCCCGTTGGGGTCGTCGAAGTAGACGCCCCGTCCGCCCCAGCGGTGGTTGATCTCGCCCTCCTGCCGGTGACCCGGGTCGGCGTAGTAGGTGAGGCCCGCCTTCTGGATCCGCTCGAACGCGGCGTCGAACTCGTCCTCCTCGACCAGGAACGCGCAGTGCATGTGCTGGAAGTCCGAGGCGTTCGCGTAGTCGAGGGTCACGCCGTTGCTGACGGTCAGGGGGACGAACGGGTCGCTGTCCTCACCCACCGGGACACCGAGGATCGAGCCGAGGAACTCGGCGGACGCGCGCTTGTCGTGGGCGGGAACGATGATGTGGTTGAGCTGGATGCTCATCTGCTCTCCTCCTGTGGGGCTCCTCCTGCCAGGCCCTGGCCGGGACGTGGCGAGT
The DNA here is from genome assembly GCF_040610475.1 of Actinopolymorpha sp. NPDC004070. Taxonomy (NCBI): domain Bacteria; kingdom Bacillati; phylum Actinomycetota; class Actinomycetes; order Propionibacteriales; family Actinopolymorphaceae; genus Actinopolymorpha; species Actinopolymorpha sp. NPDC004070. The sequence continues at coordinate 77,488 of NZ_JBEXMJ010000003.1, forward strand.
ACCGGCTTTCGAATCTAGACGGCGTGACCGTGATCGGAAATCCCTTTGCCACCTGCACGCGCCGCTCGGCACCATGCGGGTGATGCGCTCGCGATGGGTTCGGTCTCACCCGTGGTCCGCGCCGTGACTGCTGCCCTTTCTCCGGGCGATCCGGTCGGCGGCGGACCTGACCATGCCTCGTTCCGACGCAGCCGGACAGGATCCCCACATGCCCGCTTCGTTCCACGTCCGTGACTACCGCGACCACTCCGACGCCGCCAGTTGGTTGCGGTGCCGCCTGCTCAGCTTCTTCCCGACCGACTACTACGACGACGTGGTGACCCGGCGGCCGTCCTACGGCCCGCCCGCACTGCGCCGGGTCGCCGTCGCCGGCACCGGCACCGGCACCGGCACCGGCACCGGCACCGGCACCGGCACCGGGGTAGCCGGCACCGAGGTCGTCGGCCTGATGGACGCCACGATCTCACCGCCACGAGCGACCATCGAGGTGCTTGCCGTCCATCCCGACCACCAGCGGCGCGGTGTCGCCGGCGCGCTTCTCGCCGGTGTGATCGACGACCTTCGTCCGCACGGCGTTCGGGAAGTCGACGCCTGGACGCGCGAGGACGTCGCGGCCAACCGGTGGTACCGCCGGTCGGGGTTCACCGAACGGTTCAGCTATCTGCACGTCTACAAGGACGCCTCCGACGACGGCGAGGGTTTCACCTGCCCGGAAGGGCTGACCGGTCCGTTCACCGCGTTCTGCCAGGCACCGCGCGAACTCGAGACCTCCGTACGTGCGAGATTTCCCCGCGTGTACGTGTGCCGCCAGTACGTCCGGGCGCTGTGATGACGCCGCGCACGCTGGTGACCCGAACTCTCGCGTCGGGGGCGACGATCGAGATCAGCACGGTCGCCGAGCGGCCGGAGTTCGCCCACCCGAACCACGACACCGGCTGGTGGCCCGCGTTCATGCGGCACAACCACGTGGCCGACGCGTACTACTGGCGGGCCGGTGAGGATTTCCGGCACACCTGCGTCGTGGCGACCGAAGGGCGACGAGCCGTCGCGTACGGCGTGGCGGTCCCGTTGGTACTCGGCGGCAATGGCCGGGAGACGCTGCCGGACGGAGGCTGGGAAAAGGCGCTGGTGTGGGCGTTCCACGACGCCGCCGACACCGATGCCGCACCCGACTCGGCCTGCGCGCTGGACATCAGTGTGGCGAGAACCCTTCGCGGACAGGGAGTTTCCCGGCTGATGCTGCAGGCGCTGCGGACGGCCGTTCGTGATGCGGGGCTCGCCCAGCTCGTGGCGCCGGTGCGGCCGACCTGGAAGGACCGGGAACCCCGCACGCCGATGAGGGCCTACGCCGCCCGCCTGCGTCCCGACGGTCTGCCGTACGACCCGTGGCTGCGCACACACGTGCGGGCCGGAGGGGAGATCGTCGGTGTCGCGCCCGCCTCGTGGGTGGTGCACGGATCGCTGCGGCAGTGGCGGGAGTGGACCGGGTTGCCCTTCGACCGGACCGGCGACGTCGACGTGCCGGGCGCACTGGCCCCGGTGCACTGTGATCTCGACGGCGGTCACGCCGTGTACGTGGAGCCGAACGTGTGGGTTCGGCATGTCGTACGGCCGATGGCCGGAGGTTTGCGGGAGGCTCAGGGCAGGATCGAGTCGACGTAACCCCCGTCGACCCGCAGGGCCCCGCCGGTGGTCGCGGACGCGTAGGGCGAGGCAAGGTAGACGACCATGTGGGCGATCTCCTCGGGCTCGATGAGGCGCTGGATCAGGGACTGCGGCCGGTACTTGGTCATGAACTCGCGCTGTGCCTCGTCCCAGGGCTGCTCGTTGCCGACCAGTTCGCGGACGAAGTCCTCCACGCCTTCGGTGTGCGTCGGGCCGGCGACGACGGAGTTGACGGTCACGCCCGTGCCGGCCGCCTCCTTGGCGAAGCCGCGGCTGACGGCGAGCAGCGAGGTCTTGGTCATGCCGTAGTGGATCATCTCGGCGGGGATGACCACGGCCGAGTCGCTGGCGAGGTTGAGGACGCGGCCCCAGCCGCGTTTCGTCATGCCGGGTAGACAGGCGCGGATGAGCCGGACGGCGGACAGGACGTTCACCTCGAAGTAGCGGCGCCACTCGGCGTCGTCGATCTCCAGCGGGGCGGCCGACCCGAAGATGCCGAGATTGTTGACCAGGATGTCGAGCGTGGGCACGGCCTTCAGTACGGCCGCGGCGCCTTCCTCGGTCGCCAGGTCGCCCGCCGCGGCGATGATGTCGTCGCTGCCGGAGTCAGCCTGCACCCGGTCCACCGCGTCCGCGACGCGATCGGGGCTTCGACCGTTGACGGCGACCCGGGCTCCGGCGCGGGCGAGGCCGACCGCGATGGCGTATCCGATGCCCTGGGTGGAGCCGGTGACCAGGGCGGTGCGACCGGTCAGGTCGATCTGCACGATGTTTCTCCTCGTCGAGGTTCAGCGGGATGCGCCCGCGGTGAGGGGACGAACCATCCGTGACTTTGTGCCGCCGACGCTCGAAAGCCTATTCCTGCGCGAACGGGAGATCAGCCAGTTCCTCGCCCGGAGCCTGCAAGGGCTCGACCTCACTCGTGCCGGAAGCGGACGGATACGTACTGGAAAGGGGCCGCAAGGGACGGTTGACAACACACCTGGCCGCCACGCGGAAGGCCAAGCCGGAAGAACGTCGGACAATCGCTGGGTACCCTGAACGGAACCGGGGGGTGTGCGAACGCGTGGGGGAGAGATGGCGCGAACTGGGGCAGTCCACTGGCTGTCGGAAATGGCGGCCACCGGGGTCAGGGAGCTGCCGTCGAACGTCTCGTGGGTGGTGTCGCAGGCGATCCATCCGTCGGACGGATCCGCGGACGGTGACGGGGCCCCCACGGGCCGGGAACGCGCAGGCGCGCGGGGCAAGCTGTCGTTGACAGGGGACTCGCTGGAGTCCCGGCTCAAGCGCGCGCAGTCGGCGAGCGAGAAGGCTCACCGGGCCGAGCAGGAGGCACTCGCCGAGGCAAGTCACGCCAAGGAACTCGCCGACGCCGTACGCAGGACGACCGAAGAGGGCCGGGCCCGCGTCCGGGATGCGAAGAGCGAAGGGGCCGAGGCAGTGCGCCGCCGGGTGGAGCAGGCACGTGAACGTGCCGACGCCCTGGTCGAGGGTGAGCGCGAACGCGCAGAGGCCGACGCGGACGCGGTGGTCCACAAGGTCGGTGAGCACTTCGAGGACGAGCTCGACAAGAGCCGGGCCAGGGCCGACGCCGCGCAGCGGCGCGCGCAGGAGAAGATCGCGGAGGCCACCGCGCGCCTGGCGCAGGCCCGCCAGCTCGCGGACGAGGCCGCCGAGGCCGCGCAGGCAGCGGCCGAGGCAGCGCGCGGGAACGCGGAGGAACTGGCGGCCGGTGAGGTGCGGCGCCAGACGGCGCCGAAGGAACGCCGGGCGGCCGAAGCGACGGCGGTGCAGAAGAAGGTGGCCGGATCGGGTGCGAAGGTGGCTCGGCGGCTGAGTTCGGGACGCACCGAGCAGGACCTACGGACGATGACCAAGGCCGAGCTCACCGACCTGGCCGGCGCGCTCGGTGTGGAGACCCGAAGCTCGATGAACAAACAGCAGTTGCTGCGTGCGGTACGACGGGCGGCCCGTAAGGCGGCCTGACATCTCGGTGGGGGGACGATGATGAAGCTGTTGCATCGTAAGAGCAAGTGGGAGCAGGTGAAGGAGCCGGTGGTCGCGAAGGCGAAGGCGACCGCGTCGGACAAGCGAACCCTTCGCGGCGGACTGATCGCGGTGGGCGCGGCTGTCGGTGTGACGGCGGTGAGCTCGGCCATCTCATCCCTCCGGAAGAAGAAGGCGTGAGGCTGAGACTGAGAACTGTCGCGGTCTTCGCCGCCGGCTACGTGCTCGGAGCGAAGGCGGGGCGCGAACGCTATGCCCAGATCGTCGAACGCGTTCAGCGAGTGGCGCGGGAGGTCCAGGAGCGGCAGGCGACGCGGGTGGCGGAGCAGAGTCGACAGAAGCGTCCGCGTCGTACCCGAACCGGATAGCGGGTACGGTTCCGGCGTACTGGTCGAGGCGCAGATCCAGAGCACCGTGACCCTCCACCGCGTAACGGCCTCCCGGTAACGGCTTCCGGGTAGCGGTCAGGACGTGCGCGGTCGCTGCTCCTGTGCCCGGAACTCCCGAGGCGCCATACCGGTCCGCCGGGTGAACATCCGCGAGAAGTACGCCGGATCGTCGTGACCGACCCGGCGGCCGATCTCTGCGACGGTGAGGTCGGACTCCGCCAGTAGCTCCTTGGCGCGGTTGAGCCGAATCCGCAGCAGGTACTCCTTCGGTGAGCATCCGCCGTCTCGGCGAACCACCCGGCGCAGTGCACTCACCGACAGTCCCGCCCGGCGGGCGTGCTCGGCGACCGACCACGGCCGGCACGCGTTCTCTCGCAGCGCTGCCAGCACCAGATCGTCGGGTCGGTCTCGCCGGTCCTGAACGCCGAGGATCAGCGCATGCACCGCGTGTGCGGCCTCCACCTCGGCACCGGCGTACTCCCCTCCACACGCAGAGAGCAGCCGGTCCATCGCCGCGCGCGCGGGGAACGGGTCGGTGAGCTGAACCACGGGTTCGGTCCGGGAGAGGTAGCCGAGTTCCTCGTACGCGTCGACCGTCGGCCCCTCGAACAGCGTCCAGACCTCCTGCCAGCCCGGTCGGTCCGGGCCGTAGGAGTGGTGCACGCCCGGAAACAACCAGAACAGGCTGGGCGCGGCGATCGTCACCCGGCGGCCCCGCTCACCCCACTCCAGCCAGCCCTCTCCCTCGACCACGAGCACGGCGGCGTGTGAACGCAGGACGCGAGGTGGGCACGGGTCCAGTTCCCGCTTGTGTCCGGCTCCCAGGCACGCCAGGCCGAGTCGGCGCTGCACCGGGGTTGGTGTGAGGTAACGCGACCATCCCTGGACCACTGCACCCCTCCGTGGACTCTGCGCCTCCGCCGGTCCTGCACTGTCGCACGTTCGGCCGACCCGCTGCACGAAAGTCCACGAAGGTGATCGGTTTGTCCATGTCCTCCCAGGTCGCTCCGGAGCAGACTCGCACTCGACGCCGGTCACGAAAGTCCCAACCGCCCGTACGCCCGTAGGTGAGCCGCCAGCAGATCGGGAGCGACCATGGATCCGAGTACCAGCCTGAGCAGACGCGGCTTCCTCAAGGCGTCCGCGGCCGGAGCGGCCACGGTGACGTTGGCGGCGTGTCAGGCGAGCGACCAGGCCGGCGGCGCACCCACCAAGGCGCCGAAGCGCAGCAACGCCAAGGGCTCGGTCACCAAGCCGTTGCCGGTTCCGGACAGGCTGCGGGAGGCGCCCGCGCTGGCCGCGCGGGTGAAGGCCGGCACGCTCCCGTCGCTGGACAAGCGCATCCCCGAATCACCGTACGTCATTCCGCACCGCTGGCAACACCCGGGCAGGTACGGCGGGACCTGCTATCTCACCGCCTCCAGCGCGAACGACGCGTCGATCGGCCAGTACATGTACGGCCACTCGATCGTGCGCTGGGTCAACGACGGAATGGACGTCGCGCCCGGACTGGCGCAGAGCTGGGAGTCCAACGACGACTTCACCCGGTGGACGTTCCACTTCCGCAAGGGTCTGCGCTGGTCCGACGGCGCCCCCTTCACCACCGCGGACATCATGTACTGGTGGGAGGACACGGTCCTCAACACAGAGCACCCGGAGGTGCCGCCCGAGGAGGCGGTGTCCGGCAAGGGGACGGTAGCGAAGATCACCGCCCCGGACGACCTCACCCTGGTCCTGGAGTTCGACAGTCCGGCCGCGCTCACTCCCGACCGGCTGGCGGACACGGTGAACCGAAGTGTCGGCGCCGACTGGCTGCTTCCACGCCACTACCTCCGTCAGTTTCACCCCAAGTACAACCCGAAGGTCACCGCCAAGGACTGGTACGTCGAACACGACAACAAGGCCAACCACCTGTCGAACCCCGACTGCCCGGTGACGACGGGCTGGCACCTGTCGACCTACCACGAAGGACGCAACGCCGTCTGGAAACGCAACCCCTACTACTGGTGCGTGGACCAGGCCGGTAACCAGTTGCCGTTCATGGACAGGATGGTCTGGACCGCGGTGAAGGACGAGGAGGTGATGAAACTTCAGTACACGCAGGGCAAGGCGGACTTCGCCGAGGGGCAGCACACGAACATCGACCTCGCCGACGTGGACGCGCTCAAACAGGCGGCACCGCGTACCGGCGTGCAGGTGTGGTTCTGGGGCAGTGGCTCGGGCAGCGGCTCGATGTTCTTCTTCAACTACGACTACCCCGACGACGCGATGCGCGAGCTCATCCGCAAGCCCGAGTTTCGCCAGGCGCTCTCCCACGCCTACAACCGTGCGGACGTACGCAAGGCGCTGTACTACAACACCGGTGAGCTGACCACCGGCACGCTGAGCCCGAAGGCGCCGGAGTTCCAGGTGAACGCGGAGAGCAAGAAGCTGTACCACACCTGGCGGGACTCCTACGTGGCGTACGACCCGAAGAAGGCCGAGGCGATCCTGGACCGGCTCGGCGTGGTCGACAAGGACGGTGACGGATATCGCGAGAAGCCCGACGGCAGCAAACTCGTCGTGCGCCTGGACTACCCCGCCGACACCGCGAAGGCGAACATCCGCAAGAACGACTTCCTTCGCAAGGACTGGAACGCGATCGGAATCCGTACCGAGATCAACCCGGTGCCTCCCACCGCGTGGTCGGACATGTGGAACCGCGGCGAACTGATGAGCAACACCGCCTGGGAGATCGGCGGCGGCGGCATCCTGAGCTGGCCGTCCTGGGTGATCCCCACGATCCCCGACACCTGGGCGCCGTTGCACGGGCAGGCGTACATCATGCGCAGTGGCGACCCGGCGGCGCTGCGCAAGGAACGCGACATCAGTCCGTGGAAACGACACCCGCCGTGGGTCCTGCCGGAGAAGGGCAGCCCGATCGAACGCCTGTGGAACCTCTACGACCAGGCGCGGCTCGAGACCGACCCGATGCGCCGCAACCGGCTGCTGTGGGACCTGTGCCGAGTGCACGTCAAGGACGGACCGTTCTTCCTGGGCGTGGTCGCCGACTATCCGCAGGTGATCCTGGTCCACAAGGAACTGCAGAACGTACCGCGGCAGGAGAATCTCTTCCTGGGTGGACAGATCAACACCTGGGACATTCCGGTTCCGGCGATCTATGACCCGGAGGCGTGGTTCTGGAGTGACCCGGACAAGCACAGCTGAACCAAAACACCAACCACACAAGGAGTCTGCCGTGACCTCGCCGACACAGACCGCGACCGCGCAGTGGCCACGCCTGTTCTCACGAGGACGCGAACTCGACGGGTCGCCGACCTCACTGGGCCGGCTCAGGGAGTCCACCGACGTCCGCGGGGATCCGGCCGCGCTGCGGGACCGCATGTCCGAGGACGGTTATCTCTTTCTGCCCGGCTTCTTCGACCCGGCCGCGGTGGCGGACGCGCGCAGGAGCGTGACCGACCGACTGCACGAGGAGGGCCTCACCGATCCGGCGTTCCCCGCCGACCTCGCGGTCGCCCCCGCCGACTCGAGCCTCGCGTTCAAGCCTGATCTCGCCCATGACAACCCCGCCTTGCACCAGCTCCTGTACGGCCGGTACCTGTTGGGCTTCTACGAGTCCTTGCTGGGCGGCCCGGTCCGGCACTACGACTTCACCTGGATGCGCGCGGTGGCGCCGGGACGAGGTACCGCGCCGCACGGAGACGTGGTGTTCATGGGCCGTGGCACCCACCATGTCTACACCGCGTGGGTGCCACTCGGCGACGCGGACTTCGAACAGGGCGGGCTGATGGTCCTGGAGGGATCACACCAGCGACCGGAGATCCTCGACGACTACGCCCTCCGCGACGTGGACACCTACTGCACGAACGCCGGTCCAGCCGCCAAGGACGAGCCCCGCTGGAACGGCAGCCTGTCCGACGACCCGGTGGAGGTACGCGAACGCCTCGGCGGCCGCTGGTTGACCGCGCAGTTCCGGGCAGGTGACCTGCTGACGTTCTCCATCTATCTGGTGCACGCAAGCCTGGACAACCACTCGAACCGGATCCGGTTGTCGTCGGACTCGCGCTATCAGCTCGCGTCCGAACCCGTGGACGAGCGCTGGATCGGCGAGGCGCCCGTCGGGCACGGCCCGGAGGCGAAGCGTGGACTGATCTGCTGAGGGGCGTCCAGTGCGCCGGTCGCCAGGACGGGCGCCGCGCGGGGCGTGGACATCGCCGGGCCGGTTGGGCAGTGTGTACGACGTGGTGCATACGCCCCACACGACCTTCGGGGAGGCCATCGTGGGCAGGATTTTCGACCTCGGCCCGGCGACCCACCAACTCGCCGTTCTGGTGAGCGGGGTCCGTGACGACCAACTGCAGGCGCGTACTCCGTGTGAGGGATACACGGTCGGCGACCTGCTCGACCACATCGGCGGCCTGTCTTCGGCGTTCACCGCCGCCGCGCGCAAGACTCCGGTGGAGGGCGCTCCCGACGGGCCGCCGCAGTCCTCGGCGGACAACCTCCCGGCGGACTGGCGCGAGAGCATCCCGCGGCAGCTGACCGAACTCGCCGCCGCCTGGTCCGACCCGGCCGCCTATGAAGGCGAGGCGCGGGCCGGCGGTCTGGTCCTGCCTGCCCAGGTCGCCGGAATGGTGGCGCTGGAGGAGTGCGTGTTGCACGGATGGGACCTCGCCCGCGCGACCGGCCAGCCGTTCGACGTCGACGAGGAGAGCACGAAGGTGGTGTTCGAGTTCACCTCGATGGCGGCGTCGTCGGAGCAGATGTCCAACCGCGAGGGGCTTTTCGGCACGCCGGTGGAGGTCCCGGCCGACGCCCCGATGTTCGACCAGGCGCTCGGCCTGAGCGGACGCGACCCGAAATGGTCGGCATGACCCCGGGTGCCTGCTACGCCTGCGACCGCGAGGCGGAGTTCGACCGGCTGCCGCCGCCGTACGTCGCCGAGTTCGGCGAGGCGCCCGGGTTCCACCTGCACTTCCACGTCGTCCCACGTCCGGTCGACCTCCATCCGGACCTGCGCGGTCCGAGGGTCTTCGGCCTGCTCGGGCGGGACGAGGCCGACGAGGTGAGTACGCACGAACGCGACGCGTTCGCTCTTCGGCTGGCGGCTCGGCTGCGTACCCCCGCGGACGCGAAGGGCTAAGCGACCTCAGCGGTCAGCGGCGCACGTACGCCAACCGTTGCGCGAGCGCGGCACCGCACCGGCAGCCGGGGTCCGGGCAGAGCAGCGCCGCCGGGTCGGCGCGTACCGCCTCGGTGACGGCGGCGAGCACGTCGCGAACGCCGACCCGGCGGGCCCGGCAGGAGCCGATGCGCACCTCCGTGGTCGCCGGCCGCAACACGGGCTCGATCTCGTCGAAGCGGTGACTCTCGCCGCCGAGGTTCGCGAACTCCGCCCACACGCCGGCGGCCACCTTCGCGTAACGGAAGAAGCGTGACCGGCCGAGCCGTTGTTCCGCCAGGTGGACGGTGGTGTTGGCCTCGTGGGTCACGCCGAGCAGGACGACATCGCCGTCCAGGTCCGCGAGCGCCTCGATCGGGCCGAGCGGCCGGTCCGGGCGTTCGGCGGCCAGGAGGGTGCTCGCGTGCTCGCCAGCGGCCTGGAAGGCGAACAACGGATGGTTCCCGCGGTCGGGTCCGAACACCGCCCGCATCGTCTCCGGGACGCGTCCGAGGTAGCGGTCCACCGGCAGATCGGGGGAGTACGGCACCGCGCGGTCCAGTGCCTGGTCGAAGTCGGCCCAGGACGCGGCGTTCCAGTAGGCGTTGTGCGGCCGCACCAGTCCCGGTGGGGCCGGCACGCGGGTACGGTCGCCGGCGCCCGCGGGCAGCAGCAGCGTTCCGCACACGTCGAGCAGCGCCCGGCACACCGCCTCCGCGCCGCCGTCGACCCGTCCGAACGACCGCAGGGACGTGTGGACCAGCACCGTCGAGCGTTCGGTCAGGCCGAGCGCTCGCAGTCCTGCGGCGATGTCGCCCTCGCTGACCGTTCGCGCTGGGTTCGCGCCCACGGTCCCGTCGGCCTGGGTGCTCATCGCGCCGAGGTTACCGGTCGTTCGGGGCCGGCCACTCGCTCCTGTTACGCATCGGCCTGGTCGTCGAGACACTGACCCACGTGGGGCTGGCCCTGGCCTCCATCTCCTGGGTCGCGGGACCGGTCCTGGTGGCGTTCGGGGTGCACAGCTCGATCTGGGGCGGGGTGACCGTGACCCTGCGCCAGCGCGCGGTCCCCGAGGAACTCCGCGGCCGGGTGCAGGGCGTGTTCCGGATGTTCTCGATCGGTGGCAGCGCTCTCGGTGCGCTGGTCGGTGGGCCGGTCGCCGGCTGGCTCGGGCTCGCCGGGCCCTTCTGGCTGTCCGCCGTGGCGATGGCGGTGCTGACCGCGGTCGCCTGGCGACCGTTCGGGCGGCGGCTCAGCTACGGCGTTCCACCACACCGCGGACGAACGCGGCCTGGCCGGCGTGCTGGAGGTCGTCGCTGAGCACGCTGACCAGTCGTACGGCCAGCGTCACCGGCGGGTCCCAGGCCTCGTCCACCACGCGCGAAAGGTCGTCGTCGCCGAGCCCGCTGACGTAGGCGATCGTCGCCTGGTGAACGGCGTCGTAGTAACCCGTCAGCAGGTCGGCCGAGTCGACCCGCACCTGCGCAACCTCCTTCGGGCTGTGGCCGTACCCCGTGGCCGACGGCTCGAAGGGCAGGTCGAAGCGCTCGAACCAGCTGTCGGCCGTCCAGACCTGTTCGGTTCCCGCGACGTCGGCGATGTGGTCGTCCTGCACCCGGGTCAGGTGCCAGACCAGCCAGGCGATCGAGTTCGCCTCGCTGTCCACGCGGTACGCCAACTGCTCCGCGGACAGGCCCTCCACGGCCTGGTGAACCGTCTCGCGGACCCGGTCGAACGCGTCCACCAGCAATTCCGAACTGGACATCCGGTCACTCCTCCTGTCGTCGGTCTGGTTCGTCCCCTTCTGTCGTGCTCCGGAACCGGCCCGGCAAACCCCGGGGGCGCCAGGACGTGCCGCAGTCGCTGCACCGCCGCTCCGGCCGCGCTCGCCGTACCCGCCCGCGCCGGCCCGCCAACGCTGAGGAACGGCGGGATGTGGCCACGCGGGGGCGGGGCCGGGCGGTGGTCCCGATGGAACAATCGGTCGACGGTGCACTCGCAACCGTCCACGGAGGACACGTGAACGACCAGGACCGTTACCTGTTCGACCTGCAGGGCTACCTCACGATTCCCGACGCCATCCCGGCCGACCTGCTGCAACGCCTGAACGCCCAGCTCGACGAGATGGCCGAGCGGGAGGCCGAGCCGGACATGCGTACCCACAGGTTCGGTGATCTGCTGGGACGCGACGCGGCGTTCCGGACCCTCATGGACCTGCCGCCGGTGGTGGACGTGCTCGACGACGTGCTCGGGTCCGACTTCCGCCTCGACCACACCTACGCCGACATCATCCGGTCCGGAGACGGCCCGATCGGCACGGTCCTGCACGGCGGTGCGGTGCCGTTCCGTGCGTCGGAGTACTACACCGTCACCCCCGACGGCCGGATCCGCAGCGGTCTGGTCGCGGTGGGCTTCAACCTCAAGGACGTCGGGCCAGACGACGGCGGCTTCGCCTGCGTGCCCGGCAGCCACAAGAGCGCGTTCCCGTTCCCGAACGACTGGAAGCAGCTCGCCAACCAGCACCCCTGCGTACGCCGGGTCACCGGGCCGGCCGGTACGGCCGTCGTCTTCACCGAGGCGCTCGTGCACGGGACGCTGCCCTGGCGCGGGGCGGACGAGCGGCGGACGGCGTTCTACAAGTACAGCCCGGCGGCGGTGTCGTGGTCTGCGGGCTACTACGACGCCGACGACTACCCCGACCTCACCGAGCGGCAGCGCGCGATGTTGGAGGCGCCGAACGCGCGGTACGGCGGGCGGCTGAAGGCCCGGGCCTGAGCTTTCGCCGGACTGGTTCCCGTCCTCAGACCGCGGCGGTTTGAGGACGGGAACTGGCCGGAATGACTCCTAGGTTGTTGGTGTGGGTGGCGGCGCTCCCGCCGTACCCCCGTCCTGACCACAGGCTCAGCCGAAGGGAAGTCGTTCCATGGACTGGAAGCTCGAACTCGTCGCCGTCCCGGTGTCCGACGTCGACAAGGCCAAGGCGTTCTACGTCGACCAGGTCGGTTTCGACGCCGACCACGACCACGAGGTCAGCGAGGAGATCCGGTTCGTCCAGCTCACCCCGCCGGGGTCGGCATGCTCGATCGCTCTCGGCCGCGGGGTCACCGAGGCCGAGCCCGGCTCGGTCGAGGGGCTGCAACTCGTGGTGTCCGACATCCACGCCGCGCACGCGGAGCTCAGCGGGCGCGGCGTGGACGTCAGCGAGGTGCAGGAGTTCCCCTGGGGCTCGTTCGTCTTCTTCGCCGACCCCGACGGCAACCGGTGGGCGGTCCAGCAACCCCCCAACCGCGGTTAGGGCCAGGGCACGCCCTGGACCCTCGGGTGCAGGACGAGCATGGTGTCCGCGCCGCGCTGGAACTCGTACGCCACCCGCCGGAGCTCTGCCGGCACTCCGTCCGCGGCGACCGTGCGGACGAGATCGTCGACCAGGCCGTCGAGCCGGCCGCCGGCCTGGTCGACCAGCGGGAAGACCCGCACCTGCCCGCGGGCGACCCGGCGTAGCTCCCGCAACGCGGCGAGATGGAAGTCGCGGTCGAGCCGGTCGGCGTAGGTGAACAGGAAGTGCGAGGAGAGAACCAGGTCGAACGCCTCGTCGGCGAACGGCAGGTTCGGTAGCGCCGCTGCCCGGTAGCGCTCGGGGTGGGCGGTGATGTCGGCGGCGAACAGCCGCGCGGACTCGGCGCGGCCGCGGGTCAGCGTCTCCGGGTCGCGGTGAAATCCCCACTCGTACCTGCTGGTGCGGGCCGTCACCCACGCGCTGCCGCGCTCGAGCTCGGCTTGGACCCGGGCGGCGACCTCGGCCGGAGGGTCGGCATACGCCGGGTCCGCCGCCATCGCGTCGGCGCCCCTTCTCGCCGCGGTCGCGGTGAAGCTCGCCCCACCTCCGGGGCAGTCCAGGACCGAGCCCCGCAGGTCGTCCGGGCCGAGGTCGAAGAACGCGGCGTACTCCGCGAAGGACCGGGCGCTGACGAGGTACTCCCCGATGCTGTCGTTCACGGGGCCCAAGCATGGCGGGAGCGCGGGCGTCGCGGCATCGTCCCCGACGGGGATATCGAGGCCCGGGTCCTTCCCTCGGCCGGTCTGATATACCGTACGGGGGTAGGGTGACCGCTCGAGAGTGAGGGAAACGGATGAACACCACCACCAGACTGGGGATCTTCGCCGGCTGCCTGGTGATCGCGTTCGGCGCCGCCTACGGTGCCGGGCGGGTGGTCGGCCCACTCGCGTCGGAGGAGGCCTCTGTTCCCGCGGCCCACGCGACGTCGCCGAAGCCGACGTCGAATCCGATGGAGGGCATGTCGCCGGGTCACGATTCGGCGGCCGACGGGCCGAACGGTGAGGAGGATGCGACCGGACACGACGACGCGGCCGAGGGGGACGGCGCGGCGGAAGGCCACGGCGGTGCGGGTGGGCACGAAGGCATGTCGGACGCCCAGGAGGCCGAGGTCCCGGGCGGACTGATGGTCAGCGAGCACGGCTACACCGTCCAGCGAGTGTCGCCGGATCCGGCGGTGGGCCGGGACGGGGAGTTCGCGTTCCGCATCGTCGACGGCCACGGCCGGCCGATCACGGCGTTCGACAAGGTGCACGACAAGCGGCTGCACCTGATCGTCGTACGACGTGACCTGGCGTTGTTCCGGCACGTTCACCCGGCGATGGGCGCGGACGGTGTGTGGCGGATCCGGCTGCCGTTCACCGCTGCCGGTACCTACCGTGCCTTCGCCGACTTCACCCCGACCGGCGGTGAGGCGACCACCCTGGGCATCGACGTCCCGGTGGCCGGTGGGTACGAGCCGCGCGCGCTGCCGCCGGTGCGGTCCGTGGCGCGGGTGGACGGTTACGAGGTGACGTTGAGCGGCGACCCGCGGGCCGGGAAGTCCAGCTTGCTGACGCTCACCGTCAGGCGCGGCGGCCGCGAGGTCACCGACCTGCAGCCCTACCTCGGCGCGTACGGACACCTGGTGGCGCTGCGGGCCGGCGATCTGGCGTACCTGCACGTGCATCCCGACGGCGAGCCCGGCGACGGGAAGACGACCGCCGGACCGCGGGTGGCGTTCCACACCGAAGTGCCGAGCGCGGGGGCGTACCGCCTCTACCTCGACTTCCGGCACGGAGGCCGCGTGCACACGGCGGAGTTCACCGTCCGGGCGCGCTGAGTCGCGGGACCCGTCGGGCCAGGTGTGCCGTCCGGGCTCGAAGCACGCGCCAGGCGAGGCCGGGACGCAGCAGCTGGTCCGGTGGGTCGAGCAGGTGCGTGACCCGTACGAACTGCCGCGCCACCTGGTCGTCGATCGCACCGGCCGCCTGCACCTGGCGCGTGTAGGCGCTGGTCAGCCGGGTCGACAATGTTCGCCGATCCCTGAACTGCGGAAGGGCGAGGTCCGCCCCGACCCCGAGGTCCCACGGGTCGTCGACGGCTCGGGAGGCGGCCCGGAAGAAGCGGAGGGTGAGGCCGGGCAGGCCCTGCGCCAGGGAGTTTCGCAACGTCGACGCCTGCATCGCGGCGAGAGTCATGCCCTGGCCGTAGATGGGGTTGAAACTGCACAGCGCATCTCCGGTGACCAGCAAACCGTCGGGCAGGTTGGGCAGCTCCTCGTAGTGCCGGCGTACGGAGGACTGGTAGCGGTAGGTGGCGATCTCGCCGAGCGGCTCGGCGCGCCGGATCGCGGACAGCACGTCCGGCGGTGACACCGATGCGGCGAACTCGACGAAGCCGTCGTGGTCGGCCGGTGGATGGTGCCTCCCCTCGAAACCGGCGAGCGTGACGATGTGCTGCCCGCCCTCGACCTCGAGCAGTGCCAGTCCTCGCGGCCGGTCGGGGACCGGGCCGACGGCGATCGCCTTCTCGCGTTCGGCGTAGTCACGAGGAAGGCGCATGAGCCGGCTGGCGTACCCGACGCTCACCACGAACTCCTCCTCCCGCGGGCGAGGAAGGCCGAGTACCTGCAACCACACGGGAGTACGACCGGCCCTCCCGGTGGCGTCGACGACGAGATCCGCCGCCAGGGTCTCCTCGGTGCTCGCGTCTCGTCCGCGTACGACGCGAACGCCGGTGACGCGGCGGCGGTCGTCGGCGATACTCAGCCCCACCACGTCACGCCCGCCGGCCGGCGTGAGCCCCGGCAGCGTGAGGACCCGATCCCGTAGGTGGCTCTCCAGGAACGGACGGGTGCTCTGCAGCATGGTCGCGCCGATCGGGACCTGCCGGAGCGTGTGGCCCCCGGCGCAGAACCTGAAGTCGGCCAGGGGATGGGAGACGACCGCGCCGTCGGCGACGAGCTCACCCGTGATGCCCGGGAACAGGTCCTCGATGATCTCTCCTCCCCGCGCGAGGAGAACATGGGCGTGCCGTCCCTGTGGCACACCGCGGCGTGGTGCCGCGTCGCCATGGATGGGGTCGCGGTCGAGGAGGGTCACACGTTCGTACGCCTCCGTCAGAACCCGGGCCGCCAGCAGACCGGACATCCCGGCGCCGAGAACCAGTGCGTGCTCACCGATCTGCTGCATCAGGTCTCCTCCGTACGGTGTCGAGATCTTGATCATGCGCCGGTCTGTGCGGTCCGGCCTCCCTCAGGGCCGGAGGATTCTCTGCTGTCGATCCACCCACTCCGGGGGGACGTATTCGGGGTGGCCTTGGGCGCCCATGCGGACTTGCCATCCTTTGTGGTGGACGGTGACGTGGTGGTAGCGGCACAGGAGTACGCCGTTGTTCAGGTCTGTCGGGCCGCCGTTGTCCCAGGCGGTCATGTGGTGGGTTATGCAGCGTGGTTCGGGGATGTTGCAGCCGGGGAAGTGGCAGTGGCTGCCGTCGCGGATGGCCAGCGCTCGCCGCTGGTGTTCTTTGAAGAAGCGGTCGGAGCGGCCGAGGTCGAGGACGTGCCCGTCGCCTGCGAGGACGACGGGGATGAGGTCGGCCTCGCACGCCAGCCGTCGCACGGTGGCGGCGGAGATGGGTTTGCCGTCGCTGCCGAGGTAGCGGGCTGATCCGCCGCCTCCGCATTTCGGGCACCCGTCGTGCGGGTCGATGGCAGCCTCCGGCCCGGCCGCACCGGGTTCGGTGTTCGGCTGTGGGGGTTGGCCGGGTTCCCGCGGTGGTGGTATCCCGTCCGTCGGGGATCCGGTGTCGGGTGATGGCCGTTTCGGCTTACCTGCTTGGGATCCCGGGCCTTCGTCTTGGCCTGCCGCCTCCTGCGACGTCGGTTCGCCCGCGGCACCGGTCTGCGCGGCGTGCTTGGCGGTCCTGGTGGTGTTGGTCTTGGCGGCGGTTCCGTATTTGGGGTCGGTGCAGGGGCAGGTGCAGGGTCTGGGGCGGATGGGGGTGGCGGTGTCGTCGATGGTTCCCGCACCTGTGCCTTTGAGGAGGGTGTCGATGGGGATGGTGACCGTGACCTGGGGTGGTCTGCCGCCGCGGACGGGTGCGGTGGAGGCGGCGGCGAGCAGGCCGAGCGCCTCGGCGAACGCGTCCCCGCGCCGCTGCTGGATCGAACGCAGATCCGGCTCCGGTCCTTTGTTGGGTTCGGCGAGGGGTTCGATGATCTTGCGGAGCAGTTCCATCTCCCACACCGGCAGCGTGATCCGCACCGACTCCGACTGGGGGATCCCGTTGGGGACGTAGCGAAGGGAGCGTTTCTGTTCGGCCTTGCGGTCCTTACGCTCCAGTTCCTCTCCCAGCAGCCGCTCGGCCTCTTCGGGGGCGATCCGTTCCAGCAGGGACTCGCCCAGCCTTCGGAGCTCGTCGGGGTTGTGGGTCCGGGCGGCCTCGATCAGGAACTCCTCACCCCGGTCACGTTCATCGGCACCGACGTATTCGGGGAGTTTCTTGATCGCCTCGGCGATCACACCGGCCTGCCGGGCCGACACCACCCCCGCCGCCAGCGCCTCACCGGTCAGCCGGGCCTCCTTGTCCAGGACCCGGGCGAGCCCCACGGTGGCGGACGCTTCGCTTTGTGCGTACCGCTGCGCGGTGCGCAGGTAGACCGTGGCGTTCGGCGAGCCGGTCAGCTTCCCGATGTCACAGGCTTCGCCCTGGCGGACCAGGGCCAACTCCAGTGCTTCGAAGCGGGCCTTCTTCGCCCGCGCCCTGGCGAGCACCAACCCGCACTCCTCCGCAGTCAACGAGCCCTTCGAAACCACCCACGCCTCATCCAGGAACGGGTCCACCGAGTCGAGCGCAGCAAGGATCCGATCGGCGGCACCGCCACCGGTCCAGGCACCCCACTCACTCGAAGACATGATCGAATGCTACCGGCCACCACCGACAAGAGAGCCGTTGTCCACAGCCGAGATTCCTCAACGTACACAGGAGTTTCGTGCCGACAGCGCGCCAGGGAGATACGGCGACCGTAGGGTCCCTGGGGCCAGGCTGAGGTCAGTGTTCCGGACCGGCGAGGAGCGCGTGCAGGTCGGGAAGCAGGATGCGGTCCGCCTCGAGCCAGTTCAGGTCGTTGAGGTCGGCGGCGGGAATCCAGCGCAGCGCCCGGTGCTCGCGCGCGACCGGTTCGGCACCCGGATCGGTGAGGGTCGCGGCGTGAATGTGCAGCACGAGGTCTCCGCCCGGCAGCGGAACGTCCGCTCCGATCCGGTCGTGCACGGCCACGTCGACACCGAGTTCCTCCTGGCACTCGCGTACGACCGCGGCGGCCTCGGACTCGCCCGGCTCCACCCGGCCCCCCGGGAGTTCCCAGCGACCGGCGGCCGCCTCGGGGTAGGCGCGCTGCTGGGCGAGCAGAAGGCCGTCGCGCACGATGGCGGCGCCGACGACGACGGTGAGTCCCGACACGGCGAGCACCCTATCGGCGACGCCTGGGCTCTGGCTGACCTGCGACGCCGAGCTGGGAAGGCTTACGGGTGTCATAGGCCCCACAAGCCTCCCCCTCGCCGCGATCTCGGGTCAGCGGAGACTCTGGACACGTGACTAAATGGTCACCTATCTTTGGGGCGTGACGGAGGACGAGGTGTTCAAGGCGCTCGCCGACCCGACGCGTCGTTTCCTGCTCGACCTGCTCTTCACGCGTGACGGCCGCACGCTCACCGAGCTGGAGTCGGAGTTGGAGATGACGCGCTTCGGGGTGATGAAGCATCTGCGGATCCTGGAGGCCGCGAACCTCGTCGTCACCCGGCGGTCCGGTCGGGAGAAGTTGCACTTCCTCAATCCCGTACCCATCCGGCTGATCCACGACCGGTGGATCGACAAGTACACCGAGCGCCAGGTCGCCGCGCTCGCCGACCTCAAAGCGCAGCTCGAGAACCCCACGGACGGCAAGCCCGCGGGCGAAGAACCCACAGACAAGGAAGAACGTCCATGACGAACACGACGACCGACGCGACGACCACCACCCAGGTCTACCGGGTCTACATCAAGGCGACTCCGGAGGCGATCTGGGACGCGATCACCAAGCCGGAGTGGACCGAACGCTACGGCTACACCGGGCTCGTGGAGTACGACCTTCGCCCCGGCGGTGCCTACAAGGTGCGGCCCACCGCGGAGTTCCGGGCCGGCGCCGAGGCGAACGGCCATCCCGTCCCGGACGTGATCATCGACGGCGAGGTGCAGGAGGCCGACCCGCCGCGCCGGCTGGTGACGACGTTCCGGATGCTGATGGACCCCTCGCTGGCCAAGGAGCCGGTCACCCGGGTCACCCACGAGATCAAGGAGATCGGCGACGGAGTGTGCCGGCTGACCCTCATCCACGAACTCGACGGCGCGCCCGGCCTCGCCTCCCTGGTGGGCGGCCGGCTCGAGGACCACGGCGCCGGTGGGGGACACGCCTGGGTGCTCAGCGAGCTGAAGAGTCTGCTGGAGACGGGGAAGTCGTTCGCCGAAGGGCGGTGACCACCTCCGGCCGACCTGGGGTGCGGTGGACGCGTGCATCACGGACGCGTCCACCGCACCCGTTCGAAAAGCCGGGCATCCTGGGAGGCTGAAGCGCAACGACAGCAACGACAGCAACGACGGGAGCGACGTGAACGCCGGCAACGACGGTGGCGCCACGTGCGGTCGGCTCGAGAACGGAGTGGCGCGTGACCGCGACCGGACGAAGTGCGGCAACGGAATCCAACCCCGGCGAAGCGAACAGCAGCGACTCGACCAGAGGGAGCGGTGACGGCGCCCGGCCGGAGACTGGTCCGGACGGTACGGAAAACGACACCGAACCCGGCGAGGATCCCGCGGATCGGCGGCCCGGCTGGATCCGTGCACGGCCACTTGCGGCCACCAGGGCGAGCTACGCCGCGTTGTACGCGGTGGACGGCGCGATGCTGCCGTTCTTCTCGGTGTTCCTCGCGTTCGTGCACGGGCTGGACACCGCCCAGATCGGCGTGGTGCTGGCGGTGTCCAGCGCGGCGGCGGTGATCGCGCCGCCGGTGCTCACGGTGACGGCCGACCGCTACGGCCGGGCGGAGACGCTGTTCGTGTTCGTCCTGGCGGCGTCGGCGATCGCGCTGTCGGTGTTCGCGTTCGTCGGTGGGTACTGGTGGGTGGTGTTCGTGTACGCCGCGTTCAGCCTGGCGCGCGAACCCACCCGGCCACTTCTGGACGGCATCTTCTTCGCCTCCCAGCGCCACATCCGGGCACTGGCCGCGGTGAGCTACCACCAGGTGCGCATCTGGGGAACCGTCGGCTACATGGTGCCCGGCGTGTTGCTGTACTTCGTGCTCACCGACCGGCACTCGCTGTGGGTGCTGCCGCTGGTGGCTGCCGGCCTCGCGATCCTCGGTGTCGCCGTGGCGGCGATGCTGCCGACGGGGCCGCTGGCCGGCGCACCGGGCGCGCGGATCGGAAACCCGGCGCGCGAGGAGTCCGGTGAACCCGAGCCACCTCGCGAAACCGTGACGCTGGCCGGAGTGGCGCGGGCCGCGGGCGCGCTGCTCCGGGTGCCGAGCACCGCGGTGTTCGTGGTCGCGATGTTCTGGTTGCAGGTGGCGGTCACGGCGTACTCCACCTTCTATCCGCTGATGGCCACCGAGGTGGTCGGCCTGTCACCGCGCTGGCTCGGGCTGGTCACCAACCTCGGCGTCCTGGTCGAGATCGCCTACATGGCCGCGTTCGGCTGGCTGGTGCGCCGACTGGGCTGGCGTCGGCTGATGGTGCTCGGTGCGGCGACGGCCACGGTCCGGGTGGCACTGCTCGCGGCGTTCCCCACCATCGGTGTCGTCGTCGGTACGCAGGTCGCGCACGGCATGATCATCATCGTGTCGATGGTCGCCGGGCGGGTGATCCTGGACCGGCGCGCACCGGACGCCATCCGGCACACCACGCAGGGGCTGTACGCGATGCTCGTCCTCGGCGGCGGCCGGATCGTCGGCAGCGCGTTCGGCGGGCTGGTCGCGAGCCACGACCTGTCGCGGGTGTTCTGGGCAGCCGCGCTGGCGGCGCTGGTGGCCATGCTCGGGCTCGCCTGGAGTCTGCGGGATGAACGCCCGGTCGCGGCCGACGGCTCGTCCTTGTAAGTTCCCAGCAGGGCAGCGACAACTCGACGGGCACGAGGCGATGAGCCGAGAGGGTGGTGCGAGAGTGCCGCAAGGGGTGGACGTCAGACAGGGCGGAACAGCTACGCAGGGCGAAGCCGGCAAGGTCGAGGTCAGCGGCGAGGTCGACGGGCGTGGTCGGGAGATCCTGACCGACGAGGCCCTCGCGTTCGTCGCCGAACTCCAGACCCGCTTCGGCCCGCGCCGGGAGGAGTTGCTGGCGCTGCGGTCCGAACGCCGCGCGCAGGTGGCCCGGACCGGCCGACTGGACTTCCTGCGCGAGACCAGGCACATCCGGGACGAGCCGTCGTGGCGGGTCAACCTCGCACCGCGCGACCTGGTCGACCGGCGGGTGGAAATCACCGGGCCGACCGATCCGAAGATGGCCGTCAACGCGCTCAACTCCGGTGCCCAGGCCTGGCTCGCCGACCTCGAGGACGCCAACACCCCGCACTGGCACAACGTCGTGACCGGGCAGGTCGTCCTGGCCGACGCGGTACGCCGCCGGCTCGCGTACACCTCACCGGACGGCAAGGACTACCGCCTGGGTGACGGCCGGCTGGCGACCATCGTCGTCCGCCCGCGCGGCTGGCACCTGACTGAGCGGCACGTGACCGTCGACGGCCGACCGGTCGCCGCCGCGCTCCTCGACTTCGGGCTGTACTTCTTCCACAACGCCCACGAACTCCTCGGCCGCGGCAGCGGTCCGTACTTCTATCTCCCCAAGCTGGAAAGCCACCTCGAGGCACGGTTGTGGGCGGAGGTCTTCGCCTACGCCGAGCAACGGCTGGGCATCCGGCGCGGCCGGGTCCGGGCCACCGTGCTGATCGAGACGATCCCGGCAGCGTTCGAGATGGAGGAGATCCTCTACGAGCTGCGGCACTACGCGGCGGGCCTGAACGCCGGTCGCTGGGACTACCTGTTCAGCATCATCAAGTACTTCCGCGACGCCGGGCCCGACTTCGTTCTGCCGGACCGCAACGCGGTGACGATGACCGCGCCGTTCATGCGCGCCTACACCGACCTCCTGGTGCGCACCTGTCACAAGCGCGGCGCGTTCGCCATCGGCGGCATGGCGGCGTTCGTGCCCAGCCGGCGTGACCCGGCGGTGAACGAGACGGCGTTCGAACGCGTGAAGGCCGACAAGGAACGCGAGGCCAGGGACGGTTTCGACGGGTCCTGGGTGGCGCACCCGGACCTGGTGCCGCTGTGCAACGAGATGTTCGACGTACGCCTGGGTGCCCACCGCAACCAGCTGTCCCAGCTGCGGGAGGACGTCCACGTCACCGCCGAGGACCTGCTCGACCTCGCCTCCACCCAGGGCGCGGTCACCCTTCGCGGCCTGCGCAACAACGTCGCGGTGGCACTGCGCTACCTGACCGCCTGGCTCGGCGGCACCGGCGCGGTGGCGATCTTCAACCTGATGGAGGACGCCGCGACCGCTGAGATCGCGCGTTCCCAGCTGTGGCAGTGGATTCACAACCGCACCGAGCTGGACACCGGGGAGAAGGTGACGCCGGAGCTGGTGGGTGAGGTGGTGGCCGAGGAGTACGAACGACTGCGCATCGGGGCCGGCACCGAGGCCGGCACCGGCGCCGGTGACCACCTGGACGCCGCCAGGAAGCTGCTCGAACGCGTCGTGCTCGGCGAGGAGTTCGCCGACTTCCTCACCGTCCCCGCGTACGACCTGATCTGAAATCCCGACCCACGAAGGCGGAACACCCCCCATGCGCGTCGTCGTCATCGGCTCCAGCGGCCACATCGGCTCCTACCTCGTACCCGCCCTGGTCGACGCCGGGCACGACGTCGTGGCGGTCAGCCGCGGGCAGAGCACTCCCTACCGTCGCGCGTCGGTGTGGCAGCGGGTGGAACAGGTGGTGGCCGACCGGCACGCCGAGGACGCGGCCGGTACGTTCGGCAAGCGGATCGCCGACCTGAACGCCGACGTGGTGATCGACCTGATCTGCTTCGAACCGTCGGCGGCCCGGCAGTTGGCCGAGGCGCTGCGTGACCGGGTTCAGCACCTGCTGCACTGCGGCACGGTCTGGGTGCACGGCCCGAGTGTCGAGGTGCCCACGACCGAGAGCACCCCGCGCCGTCCGTTCGGCGACTACGGGGTGAAGAAGGCCGAGATCGAGGCGTACCTGCTGAGTGAGGCCCGGCTGGGCCGGATCCCGGCGACCGTGCTGCACCCCGGGCACATCGTCGGACCGGGCTGGCGGCCGATCAACCCGGCCGGCCACCTCGACCTGGAGGTGTTCGCCGACCTCGCCGCCGGCCGGGAGGTGGCGTTGCCCAACTTCGGCCTGGAGACCCTGCACCACGTGCACGCCGACGACGTGGCGCGGTCCTTCGTGGCGGCGCTGGAACACCGCAACCCGTCCGTGGGTGAGGCCTTCCACGTCGTCTCCCCGGCCGCGGTGACGTTGCGGGGTTACGCGGAGGCGGTGGCCGGGTGGTACGGCCGGGAGGCCGACCTGCGTTTCGCGCCGTACGACGAGTGGAAGACCAGCGTCTCGGCCGACGCCGCCCAGGCCACCTGGGACCACATCGCGCACAGCCCGAACTGCTCGGTCGCCAAGGCCGCCGCCCTACTGGACTGGCAGCCGCGGCACACCTCGCTGGAGGCGGTGTACGAGGCGCTGTCCTGGCTCGGCGCGCGCGGTGAGGTTCCGTCACCCGAGTAGCGGAACGCCTTGAATGCAAGGCGAATCGCAGCCACCGCGCGGAGCGCGTGCGTCAGTGCCGGGGCGAGCGCGGCGGCCGGGGCGCTGCCCGGTGCCAGCTCTCGGCGTGCCGGGCCGCACGGTCGCGCAGGCTCATCACGTCCGCCAGCCGTAGGCACGCCTGCTCGATCTCGACGTAGGTGTGGTTGCGTTCGGCGACCATCGCCGCGAGCAACAGTGCCGTCAGCGCGGCCGAGCCGACGAACGCCTGCAAGGTGACCATCGTCGCCAGCAACGAGTCGCCGGCGAACGGACCGGAACCGTCCTCCGCGGCCACTATCACCACCAGGGCCGAGACGAGGACACACGGAGCGGCGCCCGCCAACTGGAACCGCCAGGCGGCCCAGAACAGGAACGGGAAAACGAGGAACAGAAGGTCGAACGGGCTGACGGTGCCCACCGCGGCGATCGCGAACGTGCCGCCGACCAGCAGCCCCGCCTCCACCGCCCGGCGCGCGCTGACCCTCCCTGACAACCTGAGGTTGCGTGCCACCAGCAGGACCGGCGCGACGACGAGCACGCCCATGGCGTTGCTGCTCCACGAGATGATCCAGGTGATCCACCAGTCGTGCGGTGGGATGACATGCGCGCCGACGAGTACACCGGTGGTGATGGTGGCGGTCACGGTCATCGACGCGAACGCGCCCAGGAACACCAGCGCCAGCGCGTCGCGTAACCGGTCACACGCGAGCCGGAAACCTGTCCGGCGCAGCAGGTGGGCGGCGCACAGGGGAGCGAGCGTACTGCCGGCCGCGATCGCCACAGCCGCCGGAAGAGTCAGGCCGATGGACAGGTGGATGAGCAGGGAGCCGACCGCGATGCCCGGCCAGATCCGGTCGCCGAGCAGCAGGATCGCCACCAGGGCGACACCGGTCGCCGGCCACAGGGGAGTCAGCTGGCGGCTGAGCAGTTGATCACGCAGGCCCAGCCAGGCGCCGGCGTAGTAGAAGAACGCGACGGCGAGGATGGTGAGCGCGGCGACGCAGAGCCGTCGAGCGGTGAGCCCAGACACAATGGCCAGAGTACGCGCCTCACCTGGGTGCACGACCCGCCGCGGATCCGTGCCGGACTTTGACCGATCCGGCTGCTGATGCCCGGTTACCCCTCTATTCCAAGGAGTTCTTCCCATCTCACGTCCACCTGACAAGCGGGGGTTGACAGCGGGCCGAACGCCGGGCGGTGCGGGCCGGAGGACACCAATGACCGCCCACCACGCGTGCGGGCGGCCGCCTCACGTGGCCCGGGTGGCCGGCCCGGGATGATCAGGCAGTCGACGGGAATGTGTGTGCCTGGGTAAAGGAGCGGCAAGCCGGGCGGGCGACGGTGACGCAGAAACGTCCGGGTGGTCGGCCGGCGGTGGCCGCGTACCGCAGGGGTGCGGGCAGGAAGAGCCGGGGCAGGGAAGAGCATGGTGGACGGGGCGGTCGACATCCGTGCGCCCGGAACCATTCGGGGCGGCGCGGGCGATCCGTGTCCCCGTCTTCTGGCGCGCACCCGGTCCGGTCTCCGCCGGCTTCGGGGCCGGCCATGAGCAGCGTCTCCCCGCCCGCCTCGGGCCAGGTCGCCCGGCTGGTCGCCGGTCACCGCGGGCTGGACGGGATCCGGCGGGCGGTCACCGACCCGTTCGCGTACGGAGCGGAACCACTGCTGGCCCACTGCCTGCCGCGCGGGTCCAGGCTGGTCGCTCCACGGCTGTTGCGCACCAGGTACGCGCCCGGACGCGAGCTCGCCGCGTACTACGCGTTCGCGCCGGGCCGCAACCAGTCCAGCCCGCGCCACCTCGCGCTCACCTGGTCGACCCAGCCCGCCGACCTCGCGGCCACCGCCGTACTGGAACGAGAGGCCGAGGTCCGCGGCCTGGTGGAACCGTTCGAACGCCTGGTCGCGGCGTCGGCGGACGGCTGCCTGACCCTGGTCATCGCACCGATCGACCCGGCGTTCCCCCGACTGGTACGCCACTACGAGTCCGGGTACGTGACGGCGACGGCGGCGAGCCTGGCGGGCGTGCGGACGGGGGCGGACCGAGAGGTGCGCGCACTGCGGTACCGCCCCGGCAGCAGGCACGTCCTGCGGGTGCGCACCAGCGCAGAGGACAGCGCCATCGTCAAGCTCTACCGCGACGACACCGGCGCCCGGACCGTCGCGGTGGCCGCAGCGATGGACGCGCTGCTCCCGGCCGCCGTGCCCGGGGTCCGGCCGGCCCGGTCGCTCGGCTACGTCCCGGCCGACCGGGCGGCGTGGTGGTCGGAGGAACCGGGTGAGGCCCTGTGGCGGCGGCTGCCCGACGTGGAGGCGGGCCCGTTGCTGCGGACCGTCGGACGGGCGCTTCGGGTACTGCACGACACCGACCCGTCGGCGTTCACCTCCTCGCTGCCGCCGGCGTACGTCACCTCCGCCGCGAGCTCGGCCCCGGAGTCCTTCGCGCACCTCCCCGCACGCGGGACGGACGCCGAACTCGCCGCGACCACCCGGGCGGCCGAGCACATCCAGGGCCTGCTGCCCCGGGTGGGTGGCCGGCTGCGCGACGTCGTGGCCCGCATCGGGGACGGCCTGGCCGCGCGGCCGGCGGAGTCGCCGACGCTGACCCACGGCGACCTCACCTGCGACAACCTGCTGACTACCTCGGACCAGGTGCGGCTGATCGACCTCGACCGGACCGGGTTCGCCGAACCCGCGCTCGACCTCGGGAAGTTCGTCGCCGACCTGTGGTGGTGGTGCGCCGAACTCGGCCTGCCCGCGGGGCCGGCGGTGACGGCGTTCGTCGACGGGTACGGCGACTGCGGCCGCGACCGGCTCGCCCGCGCGCACGGTCTGGCCGTGCTGTTCCATCTCTCCCTGGCCGCGCGCCGGGTGCCGGTGCACCATCCGGAGTGGGCGCACCAGGTGGCGCGGGCGGTCCGACAGGCCGAGGACGCCGTGGCCGGTGGCGGCAAGATGTCCGGCGGCGGGACTGCAACCGCCACCCCTCGGGTGCCACGTCAGCGCGGTCCGAGCGCCGACGAGGCCGGGGGGCCGCGGTGACCGCCCGCGGTGCGGAGCCGTCCGCGACGGGGCCGGCCGGGCTCGGGCCGGCCGGGCTCGACCCGGCGCTGCCGTTGCTGGCCGAGACGATGGCCACGGCACGCGGTACGCCGGGCTGGACCCTGCACGACGCGTCCTGGACGCCCGGACACCGCTGCGTGCTCACCTATCGCGTGCCAGCCGGATCCGCGAACTCCCCGGCCGACCCGATCGCCGCGGACGCCCCGAACTCCCCGAACTCCCCGGCCGACCAGAACTTCCCGGCCTCTTCGGCCGGGGAAAGCACGTTCGTGGTGTGGGAGGTGACGCCGCTCGGCGCGGATCGCCGCGACTTCCGCGCCGACCCGGACCTGCCCGGACTCGCCCGGGCCGCCGACCCCGGCGTGGTGAGCGACCTGCTGTCGACCCGCCTGGAGACCGGCCCCGGGCTCTCGTGCGTGGTGGAGCCGGTGCGCTACCGGCCCGGTCGGCAGGGCGTGCTGCGCTACCGGCTGACCACCGGGTCCGGCGAGCCGCGGATCCTGTACGCCCGGGTGGGTGCCGCCGCCGCCGACCCGTCGGCGCAGGAGGTGCCGGCGGCGCTGGCCGACGTGCCGGACCGCCCGCTGCTGCCCGCACTGGTGGCCCGATGGCCGGAGTACGCCGCACTGGTGCACGAGGCCGCCGGCGGGCGACCCCTGTCCGTCGTACTCCGCGACGACGGTGTTCCCGCCCGGGTGAGGGTACGGCTGGCGTACCGGCTCGGAACCCTGCTGGCCCGGGTGCACCTGCACTCCACGCACGCTCCCACCCGGTCCGGCACCGACGTCCTGCGGGACGTCACGAGGTCGCTGCCCGCCGCGGAGCACGCAGACCCGGACGTGGCCCGGCGCCTCGCGAGCGTTCTGGACCGGCTCGGTGCCTGGGTACCCGCGAGCGGTCACCCGGTCCTCGGCGCCGGCGACCTCGCGCCCGGCCTCGTCCTCGCCGACCGCAACCGGCTGACCCTGCTGGACCTGCCCGGTCCGGCTCGCACTGCGGCCGAGGCCGACCTGGGCAGCGTGCTGGCGCGGGTGTTGTGGCAGTGGCTCGGCCACCCCGACCAGCGGCCGGTGCTGGAGACGGCCGGCCGTGCGGTCGTCGCGGGGTACGAGCGGCGCGCCGGCCGGGTCGATCCGGAGGCGCTGGTGTGGTGGCGGAGCCTGCGGCTGGCGGCGTTCGCGCTCGGCCGCTACACCCGGCTGGACACCGCGAGCTGGAGCCGGATGGCGGGGCTGACCGACTGCCTGGACCGGCTGGTCTCGGCGCTACCCACCCGCGTCGCCGCGCCGCTGGCCGCGCACCTGCTGGACCGGCGGGCGGTCGACCAGGCGCTTCGGCCGTACCTTGCGAGGGTCGCCGCCGAGCCGGCCGCGGTGGAGGTGACCGCGGCCCGGCTGGTCCACCACCTTCCCGGCCGCCGCACAGTCGTGCGCTACACCGTGCGCGGGCTGGTGCCCGGGGGCGGCCCGGCCGAGGTGGTGGGCAAGCTGTTCGCCCAGCCGTTCCGCGCTGTGCTCGCCGAGACCAACCTGCGGGCGCTCGCCGACGGGCCGTTCAAGACCGGGCCGCTGCGGGTGCCCGAACCCCTGCCGGCACCGGTCGAGCGCGGCCTGGTCCTCTACCGGCACTGCGCCGGGACGCCGCTGAACCAGTTGGACGGGGAGGCCGCAGTCGCGGGAGTACGCGCCGCGGCCCGCTGGCTGGCCCGGCTGCACGGCTGCGACGTCGTACTGCCGCACCGGCTCGACTTCGCGGCCGAGACCGCCCGCTGCCGGCGGTGGGCCGGGGTGCTCGCCGACCTCGAGCCGGACCTGCACGCACTCGCCTGGCGGCTCGCCGACACCTGGGCGCTCGCGGCGGAGACCGCGCAGTCGGGTGCGGCCGGCGGCGACGTGCCGGCACACCTGCCGAGTCACGCGCCGATCCACCGGGATTTCCACGCAGCACACGTGCTGGTGGGGGAGTCGGTGACCGTGCTGGACCTGGACGACGCCCTGATGGGTGACCCGGCGTTCGACGTGGCGCACTTCTGCGCCTGTCTCGAGGCCGGCGCCGACCCGGCCCGGGCGGCCGCGCTGCGCCGGGCGTTCCTGCACGAGTACGCCGCCGCGGCCAGCCGCCCCTACGCCGGCCGCACCGCGTTGTTCGGCGCGTACGCCTGGCTGCGCATCGCCCGGAACCTCGCCCTCGGAAACGGGCCGCTGCCGCCCACCGGCGGGCGGGGACGCGTCCGTGCGGCGGCCCGGGCCCTGCAGCGCGGCCTGGCCTGCCTGGACGGCTGAGCGCGCTGGACACGCCGGAGTACGGGAACACCGGCCGCCGGCGGGTGGTTGTCGCCGCAAACGAGCGAACCGGAGGACGCCGTGAGCGACATCGACGAGCTGAAGAGCTGGAACGAACGGATCATCGAGGAGTTCCGGGCGAACGACGGGAAGGTCGGCGGGCCGTTCGAGGGCGGGACGCTGTTGCTGCTCACCACGCTCGGCGCGAAGTCGGGGAAGTCGTATGTCTCGCCGCTGATGTACCTCGCCGACGGCGACCGCGTGCTGATCTTCGGGTCGTACGCCGGCGGGCCCAGGCACCCGGCGTGGTACCACAACCTCCGCGCCAACCCGCGTGCCTCGGTCGAGATCGGCACCGGGACCTACGACGTGACCGCCGAGGAGATCACCGGCGCCGAACGCGACGAGCTGTACGCGCGGCAGGTCGCGGTGGCCCCGGGCTTCGGGGAGTACGAGAAGAAGACCGACCGGACCATCCCGGTGGTGGCGCTGCGTCCGGTCGGCGGCGCGAGCTTCGACCTCGGCTGAGGTCGGGCCTCGCGGGCTGTCCCCGGGGGCTATCCGGCTTCGCCACCGCGTCGGAAGAACGACAGCACGAACGACGCGGTGGCGGTCACCGGCTCGCCCCGTGCGCTCAGCTCGGCGATCCGGGCGCGCTGGTCGCCGCGGTCGAGGTGGTGTGCGTTCGGCCCCATCGCGAGGACGCGGCGTACGTCGGCGGGGGAGAGGGTCAGCTCGACGGTGCAGGTCTCACGTACGGCGGGTTCGAACTCCCCGGCCAGCGACGCGTCGAGCTGGTCCAGCTTGCCTTCGTGCACCTCCAGCATCGCCACCAGCGCGCGGAGCTCGGCCAGGTGCCCGGCCGTGGGCGTCACCACCGCGAGCACCCCGCCGGGACGCAGCACCCGCGCGAACTCCGCGGGGTTGCGCGGTGCGAACACGTTCAGCACCGCCGAGGCCGACCCCGCGGCCAGCGGCCAGGGCTGCCAGATGTCCCAGCCGACCGCGCCCACTCGCTCGTGGGAGCGGGCGGCGCGGCGCAGCCCGGCGACGGACGCGTCCATGGCGAGACCGGCGGCGTCCGGTAGCCGGTCGAGCACGGCACCGAGGTAGTAACCGGTCCCGGCGCCGGCGTCGACCACCAGACCGCCGGGTGCGCCCGGCGTCTCAGCAGGCGAAAGCTCCGCCACGCGGTCGGCCAGGCGCTGCGCCAGCGGTGCGTAGTGGCCCGCGGCGAGGAACTCCGCCCGGGCGGTGGCCATGTCGCCGGAGTCCGCCAGCGGGGGCCGGGACCGCGCGCTCAGCAGGTTGACGTACCCCTGGCGGGCGACGTCGAAGCTGTGCCGCTCCGCGCAGCGCAGAACGCCCGGTGCGCGGGTCAGTGGACTCCCGCACACCGGGCAACGCAGTGCGTCGACGACGGCCGGCGGCGGTGACTCACGCGCCGGGCCGTGCTGATTCCCGGGCTCGCTCAGGGGGTCGGCCGGTCGACTCCGCCCCGCCAGCCGCCGGTCTCGGTGCCCCGGGACTCGATCCATTCCTTGTACTTTGCCAGGTCGGCCCTGACCTGGCGCTCCACGAGTCCGAGCTTCTCCCCGGCCTTCTCCACCAGGCTGTCGGGCTCGATGTCGATCTGGACCATCACCTTGGTGCGGTTCTCGTCCAGCCGGTGGAACGTCACCACACCCGACTGGGTGGGCGAACCCTTCTCGGTGGTCCACGCCACCCGCTCGTCCGGGATCTGCTCGGTGATGCGGGTGTCGAACTCCCGGCGGACACCGCCGATGTTGGTGACCCAGTGGTTGTGGACGTCGTCGAGCTGGGTGATCTTCTCCACGCCGGACATGAACCGGGGGAAGTCCTCGAACTGCGTCCACTGGTTGTAGGCGGTCCGGATCGGAACGTCGACCACGATCGATTCTTCGCTGGCCATGTCAGCCTCCTCGTTACCTACGTTCAGTGCTCGTTACCTACGTTCAGTGCTATTCGAGCTACCTCAAAGGGCCTGCCCCAGGACCGGCCGGGCAAACCCGCACGGCCTCGCGGCTACGGGCGTCGGCGCGCACGGCTAGGGTGCGTGCAGCGGATCAGGTTCGGGCCAACGCGGGCCGACAGGCCGTCGCAACGTCGCCATGGAGCCGATGAAGGGGAGCACGGCATGAGCGAGAACGACCGGCTGATCGCTGGCCGTTACCGCCTACTGGAGCAGATCGGCAGCGGCGGCATGGGTGTCGTCTGGCGGGGCGTCGACGAGCGACTGCACCGGCCGGTCGCGGTCAAGCGACTCCTGTTGCCTGCCTACCTCAGCGGCACCCAGGCCGAGGAGGCAAAGCTTCGGGCGATGCGGGAGAGCCGCATCGCGGCCCGCATCCAGCACCCCCACGTCATCGCGACCTACGACGTCGTCGAGGACGACGGACATCCCTGCCTGGTGATGGAGTACCTGCCCTCCAGGAGCCTGTCGGAGGTGCTGGAGGAGCGTGGTTCGCTCCCGGCAGGCGAGGTGGCGAGCATCGGCCGGCAGGCGGCGAGCGCACTGGCCTCCGCGCACGCGGCGGGCGTCGTACACCGCGACATCAAGCCTGGCAACGTCCTGCTCGGCGAGAACGGCGTGGTGAAGATCGCCGACTTCGGAATCGCCCGCGCCGTCGGCGACGTGACCGTGACCGCGACCGGGCTCATCTCCGGCACCCCCGCCTACCTCGCCCCGGAGGTGGCCAAGGGCGAGGACGCCACGTTCGCCTCCGACGTCTTCTCACTCGGTTCCACGCTGTACGCCGCGGTCGAGGGCGGCCCGCCCTTCGGTCGCAGCGAGAACCCCATCGCGTTGCTGCACCAGGTCGCCTCGGCGCAGGTGGCGCCGCCGCGCCGGGCGCCGCGCCCGCTGGCCGACGTGCTGCAGCGCGTCCTGCGTGCCGACCCACGGCAGCGCCCACCGGCCGGTGCGGTGGCCCGCGAGCTGGCGGCCGTCGCCGCCCGGCTGTCCGGCCCGCCGGAGCGGGACGAGGACGCCGACACCACCCGGCGGTTCAACACGCCGGTGGCGGCGATCCCCGGCGTCGACGCTCCCAGCACGTCCGGGGCGGCCGCCTCCGGTGACGACGCCGAGTCCGGGCGCGGCGCCTACGCCGATGACGCTTCCTCCTACTCCCGTGACGAGACGCGGCGCCCCGCGGCCGATGCCGGACAGGCCGCAGGGGCCGCGTCCGCGGTGTCCGGTGCATCCGGCGCCGGGCGAGGCGGCTTCTCCCCTCGCACGCCGTCGACGCCGTACCCGCCGGAGACCTCCGAGTCCTCCGAGCCCGGCCCGGGTGACGCGGGTGGTGAGAGTCGCCGGCGCCGGTTCGGTGCGATCGTGGCCGCGGTGATCGCCGTGGTCCTGATCGCCGGGGTGGGGGTGGCGTACCTCCTGGACCGCCGCGACGAGCCGGGCGGCGGCCCGGTCGCGGGCGCCACCACCGACAAGGCGACCCCGCGCCACACACCGACCCCGACGTCGAAGTCGCCGAGCCCGACGCCGACCACGAAGTCCCCGAGCCCTACCCCGAAGTCGCCGAGACCCACGCCGAAGTCGCCGA
Source organism: Actinopolymorpha sp. NPDC004070 (assembly GCF_040610475.1). NCBI lineage: Bacteria > Bacillati > Actinomycetota > Actinomycetes > Propionibacteriales > Actinopolymorphaceae > Actinopolymorpha > Actinopolymorpha sp. NPDC004070. Next base: position 109,807 of record NZ_JBEXMJ010000003.1, read on the forward strand.
GCCCGACGCCGACGCCGACGCGGAAGTCGCCCCGCCCGACCCCCACCAAGAAGGAGCCGGGCCGGTCCCCCGGAGATACGGTCGCCGGTTACTACTCCACGCTCCCGGAGAACATCGACGGGGCCTGGTCCCAGCTGACGCCGCGCTACCAGCGCAGGGCCGGGGGATACAGCGGCTACCGGAAGTTCTGGAGGCAGTTCAGCGACGTGCGCACCAGCGACGTCACCACCAGCGGCAACGTCGTCCGGGCCCGGATCACCTACACCCGCAAGAGCGGTGGGGTCGACCGCGAGCGACGCAGCTTCACCATGGTGCAGCGCAACGGCCGGTGGCTGATCGACGCGTCCTCGGTGATCGGCTAGCGCACCCCGAGCCTGCCTGTCCCCGCCCCGGCCGGAGGCGCAGGACGTGTGGCACGCAGGCCCAGCCCGGGCGGCATAGGTTTGAGGACCGTACGCGACGCCAAGCATCTTGCGAACGCACCCGAACCCGCCCCCGAACCAGGAGGACCCAGATGACGACGACGCCGGACTCCGACCCCCGCCAGGAACTGCAGCAGATCGAGGACGACCTCGCGCGACTGCGCAGAGAACTGGACGAAGCACGTGCGCTGGGCCGTTACCGGTTCGACCCACCCAACGACGCCGGCGACGTGGCCGCCGAACTCACCGCCGAGGAGGAGCAGCAGGCGGTCATCGCCACGCTGGAGAAGCGCCGCGAGGACCTGCTCCGCAGGCTCGGCGAGGCTTAGGGGGCCGAGCGCAGCCGCCGCCCGAATTACCCTTGTCCATAACGGGATCGGTGCACCCAAAGGCTGTCAAGCGGCATTTGGTGGGGGCTGCCCAAGGTCGCATACTGAGCAGATGGGCGGCGTACGGGCATGGTCGGCCGCGGTGGAGCACACGTCGCGAGCGGAGCCATTTATGCACGAGGCGCTCTTCTATCGCGATCCGCCCTGCCTGAGTGCGGCCCTGCTGCCCCGGTTCACCGACGCGTTCGCCGACGACGAGCCGGTCGCGGTGGTCGTACGCCGGTCCCGAATGGAACTCCTCAGAGGGGCGCTGGGCAGTGACGCCGCCCGGGTGCGCTGGCTGGACATGGCCCGCGAGGGGCGCAACCCCACCCGGCTGATTGCCGGCGTGCTGAGCCGGTTCGCCGACGACTACCCCCATCGACGGGTGCTGGTCGTCGGTGAGCCGATGTGGCCCGAACGTCCGGACGCCGACTACGCCGCGGTGGTCGCGACCGAGGCGCTGACCAACCTGGCGTTCGCCGGTCGCGAGCTGACCGTGATCTGCCCGTACGAGGTGAGCACGCTCGCCCCGCACGTCCTGCAGGATGCGGCCCGTACGCATCCCACGGTGGTGACCCGCGAGGACACCTGGACGAGCCTCTCCTACCGCGATCCCGTCGACCTGGCGATGTCGATCCTGAGTGACCTGCCCGAGCCGGAGGGTGTTCCGGAGCGGTTGACGTTCGGTGCGCACGGGCTGGCACAGGTGCGCAAACTCGTGTACGCACACGCGGTTCTGGCCGGCCTCGGCAGTTCCCGCCGCGACGATCTCGTCCTCGCCGTCAACGAGGTCGCCACCAACACGCTGGTGCACGCAGGCGGGCCCGGCGTCCTGCGGGTGTGGCGGGAGACGGGTCGCCTGGTGTGCGAGGTGAGCGACCAGGGCCGGGTGAGCGACCCACTGATCGGCCGGCACCCGGCACCCGGGTCGCCGCGGGCGCAGGGCGGCCGCGGGCTGCTGCTGGTCAACGACCTCTGCGACCTGGTGCAGATCGCCACCGCCTCCGGCACGACCGTACGGATGCACATGAACGTCGCGGACGACTGACCGCTCCGCCCACCTGCCGTTCGTGCGCCCGGGCGCCGCAGGGTCAGCCCTGTTTCGCCAGCAGATCGGCCACCCGGAACGCCATCGCGAAGATCGTCAGGACCGGGTTGACACCGCCGTTGGTGACGTGGAGGGAACCGTCGGCCAGGCGGAGGTTGTCGTGCCCCCAGACCCGGCCCTCCGAATCGGTCACCGAGGTCGCCGGGTCGGTGCCCATCCGGCAGGTGCCGGCCTGGTGCTGGCCACCGCTCGGGCCCCGGCCCACCCCACCGCTCGGGATCGTCCGCGTCGCGCCGCCGGCCGAAAGCCACTCGGTAGCCCGCCGCTGCAACATCGCCGCCGTCGGCCTGTCGACGTCGAGCACCCCGCCGGACAGCCGGGCCACCGGCATCCCGAACACGTCGCGTACCCGCGGATCGACCGTGACCCGCGAGCGCGGGTTCGGCGTCTCCTGCAGCGGGCCCATCACCATCGTGGTGCGCTGGTAGAGATCGCGCATGCCGCGCTTGCTCGCGGCGCCCGACCGCGGGATGACACCGGCACCGGTGAGCAGGTTGTACGTCGCGAGCGGCATCGGCACGAAGTCGTTGGCCAACATCCCGCCGCCCACCAGACCGTCGTTGTGGTGGCGGAAGTCGTGCGTGGCGATCGTCGGGCCGGGCCCTGCGCTGTTCTGCACCACGTCGTCGAAGATGCCGAGCGCCCCCGCGTACACGTGTCCCTGCAGGTTGCGGCCCACCTGGTCGTGCCGGTTGCCGAGTCCGGCCGGGTCGGTGGCGGACGCGCTGTTGAGCAGCAGGCGCGCGGTCTCGATCGCCCCGGCGGCCAGGATCACCTGGTCGGCGGTGACCGTGCGGCGGCGTACCTGTCCGTCGGCCGGCCCGGTGCCACCGGCGAGGGTGGCCAGCGCGACGCCGGTCACCCGGCCGTGGTCGTCGGTGACCACGCGTTCGGCGAAGGTGCCGGTGACGAGGTCGCAGCGCCCGGTGGCCAGGGCGCGGGGCAGAACGGTGTTGTGGCTGCCGTTCTTCGCCTCGGCGGGGCAACCGAAGCCGACGCACTGGCCGCAGCGTACGCAGGCCGGCCGGCCGCCGTAGGGCGTGGAGTTGATCAGCAGCGGCACGCGACCGGTCGACCAGCCGAGCTCACGGGCACCGGCGGCGAGCCTGGCGCCGGACAGGGTGCCCGGCAACGGCGCCATGGGCAGTCCTCGCCGGCGGGGCCCGGCGCCGGTGAACCCGGCCGGGTCGCCGGCCACCCCGAGCTCCCACTCGGCGCGGTCGTAGTAGGGCTCCAGATCGGCGTACGACAACGGCCAGTCGGCCAGCGAACTGCCTTCGGGCACGCCGTAGACGGACGCCATCGTGAAGTCCTCCGGCACGAACCGCCAGGCCTGCGCGCCGTAGACCCGGGTGCCGCCCCCCACCGTCATCGCGTTGTTGCTCCAGCGCCCGTCGGTCGGCCCGACGACCGCCTCCTCGCCGCCGTCGGGAGCCCACACCCGCGGGTGACCCGACGCCACCGGGCCGGCACTCTGCGCGTAGCCGAACAGGGCGCGGTGGCTGCGCAGGTGGTCCCCCCGCAGGTCCTCGGTGCGGAGGAAGTCACCACGCTCGACGGCGAGCACGCGGTAACCGGCCTCGGCGAGGACGCAGGCCGCCGTGCCACCACCGGCGCCGGCACCGACGACGATGGCGTCGTAGTGCGGACCGATGTCTCCGAACGATGTCAACGGGAGGTTGACGGTGAGCGCCTCGGGTGCCGGCCAGTGGGCGTCCTGCGGCGCCGCGCGGTAGCCGACCATCCGCCAGGACACGCTGTCGCGGTTGCCGCCGTTGTCCGGGTCGGCGTAGAAGCCCTGCACAGTAAGGGATTCCAGCAAGCGGAAGAACTCCGTCGGGTCGACGCCGTTCGGTTGCACCGTGGTCCGGCCGGCGCGCAGCGCGTCCAGCACTTCGTCCTGGGCGGCCTCGGACAACGCTGCGAACCCCGTCGCGCCTTCGACGTCTCCACCCGTGGCTCCTGCCTTCGCGTCCGCCTCGGCGTCGAGCAGGCCCAGCCCGGCGGTGAGCAGATCGACGGCATGGGGGAGTTCGGTCGTGAGGATCCGGGCCAGGAAGTCGCCGACGCCGGCGTCCCACCCGGAAGGGAAGTCGTCGGCCGGAACGAGCCGGTCGACGGCCGCGCGCAGGCCGGGCCTAGCCAGGAGTTCGGTGAGGGTGGCGTCGTCGGCGGGCATGGTCGACCTCCACGGCAGGCTCGGTTTCCGGGGGCCCCTTCCTCGCGACCCTTCGCAGGCGCACCCGAGGTCCGCCCGCGAACGACCCTATTCCTACTGACACGGGGGATGGGTCGGGGTGACGGCCTCGGCCGGCGTGCCGGACGACCGGTTCCGGCAGGTGCTCGGGCGGGGGGTTGGCCGCGGGTTTGCCGGACGGGAAGGCTGGCCTCGTGCAGATCCGAGGATTCCGGCCGGGTGACGGGCCGGCGCTGGTGGAGGCCTGGCGGCTCGCCATGCCGCTCGACCCCCTCACCTACCCGCGATTTCGCGACCTGGTGCTGCTGGACGCCAACTTCGAGCCGGACGGCCTGCGGATCGCGGTGGACGGCGACCGCTTGGTGGGTACGGCCTACGCGGTGCGGCGGCGGGTGGCGATGGTGGCCGGCGACCTGGAGCCGGGTACCGGCTGGCTGCCGTTCTTCTTCGTGACCCCGGCCGCGCGGGGTGCGGGCATCGGCCGCGCGGTGGTGCGCAGCGCGCTGGACTGGTTACGGAACCAGGGCACCCGCGAGGTGTACTTCGCGTCGTACACACCCAACTACGTGCTGCCCGGGCTGGACGCCGAGGCCTACCCGGAGGCGGACGCGCTGCTGCGGGGCCTCGGTTTCCAGCGGCGGTCCGAGGCCGCGGCGATGGACCGCTCGCTGGTGGGCTACCGGATGCCGGAGGGGATCCGGGCCCGCGTGGAGGACCTGACGGCGCGAGGTCACCGGTTCGGTACGCCGACCGGGGACGAGCTTGTCGAGCTGGTCCGGCTGGCCGGTGAGGAGTTCAACCCCGACTGGGCCCGCGCGATCCGCACTGCCGTCGTCGCCGGGCTTCCACTGGACCGGATCGTCGGCGCGTGGGAGCCCGACGGGACGCTCGCCGGGTGGGCGATGCACGCGGCGTACGAGAACGTCCTGGAACGCTTCGGGCCGTTCGGCGTACGCCCGGACCGCCGGGGCACCGGACTCGGCCGGATTCTGCTGCACCTCACCCTGGAACGCATGCGTGCGCAGGGCGCCCACAGCGCGTGGTTCCTGTGGACCGGCGAGCGGTCCCCGGCCGGACAGCTCTACCGGAGCACGGGATTCGCCGTCACCCGGCGGTTCGGCGTGCTCCGGGCCGAGCTGACCTGACCCCCGGTCTGGGCCGACCTGGCGACCTTGGCCGGCCGTCCTCAGTCGACGTCGATCCGGCCGACGACCTCCCCGCCCGCGAGGAACTGCTCGAACTCACCCCACGGCTTGGTCCCGTCCTTGGTCTTGATGACCTCCTTGGAGTACTGCGCGAGATAGACCCGGCGCAGCTTGTCGGTGAGGTTCGGTCCGCTGCGGTGCATCACCACGCTGGAGAACACCGCGATCGACCCGGCCGGAACCGTCACCGGCATGCCCGGGTCGTCGCCGAAGTAGCAGACCAGATCGTTCACCCGTGGGTCCGGAATGTGCTTGACGTAGGAACGGATGCCGGAGCGTGAGTACGGCCGGAGGTAGACCGAGCCGTTCTCCTCGGTCACGTCGTCCAGTGCGATCCAGCAGGTGAGGTACGGCGCGTGGTCCTCGTGCACGTAGCCGGAGTCCTGGTGCCAGGCGAACGACGTGTCCGGGTCGCCGGCCTTGATGACGTACTGCTCCCAGAAGAGGTACGCATCCTCGCCCAGCGTCGCCCGGCAGATCTCCCGCATCAGCTCGCTGAACAGGAACTGCCGCAGCTCCGGACGGTCGCGGTAGATCATGTGGCTGAAGTAGCGCTTGCCACGGGCGTTGATGCCGATCCGGTCGGTGCCGGCCCTCTCCATCTCCGCGTCCAGCTTGTCCATCGAGTACTGCGCGCCGCCCCGCAGCAGCTCCAGTTGTTCGTCGCTGAGGGCGCGTTCGAGGATGAAGTAGCCGTCGTTCTCGTACTGCTCCCGCATCTGCGGGGTGACCAGGCCGGTCCTGGTCTCCTCGGTCGAGGTCATGGGTCGCTGCCTCCAGCGCGTCGGTGCGGGCGTCGGTGTACGCACGCTAGGCCTCGACGCCGCCGGAGCGGAATGGTCACGATGGCCGGGGCATGTACGTTCTGGCGCCCGGGCCGGTCACCACTCCGGGCGCACGGGTAGCGTCGCGGGCATGGACTCGGGCACCCGGATCGCCGTGTCCGCCGCGCCGGTGACCAGGCTGGGACAGCTGGTGCTGGCCGGTGAGGTGGTCGACGACGAGCCGATGATGCCGTCGCCGCTGCGGGTGATGGAGGCGTACGTGCTGTCGGTGGTGGTCGCGGGATCCGGCCGCTACCGGCACGCCGACGGCCGGGAGGAGCCGGTCACGCCGGGCGCGCACACGCTGGTCCCGCCCGGCCGGCCGCACTGGTACGGCACCCTCGGTGGGCGGACCTGGACGGAGGTGTTCGTCGTCTTCACCGGTCCGTTGTTCGACGCCCTGGCCCGGGCGGGAGTGCTGGCCGAGGACGGCCCCCGCTACCCGCGCCCGGCCCCGTCCGCGGCCGCGCTGCGGACCATCCTGGCGTCCACGCCGCGCTCGGTGCAGGCGGCAGAGCACCAGTTGGTGGCCTTCGCCGACTGGCTGCTGGACGTGACCGGGCCGGAGGATTCGGGGGAGGCGGCGGGGCCGAGCCCCGCCGTGGCCGCCGCCGTCGACCGGCTCGCCGACGACCTGACCGGCCGCCTCGACATGCGCTCGGTGGCGGCGGAGGTGGGTCTGCCGTACGACACGTTCCGGCGCAGGTTCGCTGCCGAGGTGGGCCAGTCGCCGCTGGCGTTCCGCAACGCGCGGCGGCTGCAGACCGCGGCGACGCTGTTGCGGGTCACCGACATGACCACCAGGGAGATCGCCCGGACCCTCGGCTACACCGACGAGTTCCATCTGTCGCGGAGGTTCCGCGCGCACTTCGGTCTGCCGCCGAGCGACTATCGCCGGTCCTGACCGGCTGAGGCCTGCCCTGCCGACGAAGCCGGCGATGCGCCTGACGTTGGTCAGGCGTTCTCGAGTGCGAGGGCGGCGAGTCGTCTGGCCTGTGCGACGGCGCGGGTGGGTAGCCCGGTGCCGTAGCTGATGCTCGCACCCTCGTGCAGGACGAGCAGGCCGGCCGCGACCGAACCGGGCCGGCGGATGCCCGCGTCCTTCACCAGGTCGGTGAGGTAGCCGAGCAGCCAGCGTTTTTGCTCCAGGATGACCGCGCGCCCGGGATGGCCGGCGTCCTCCGGGAGTTCGGCGAGGGCGTTGACGAAGGCGCAGCCGCGGACGTTCTCCCGCCGGGCCCACTGCTCGAGTGCGTCGAAGGTCGCGAGAACCCGGTCGGCGCCGGCCTTCCGGTCCGCGCTCGCGCGCCTCCCCGTGCCGGCTGCCGCGGCGGTGTGCTGGTCGACGTAGGACGTCAGCCACTCCCGCCAGCGCTCGTCGCGGGCCTGGAGGTAGCAGGCGACGAGGACGTCCTTGGAACCGAAGCAGTCGTACAACGTCTTCTTGGTCACCCCGGCGGCACGTGCCACCGCGTCGACGCCCACGGCGTGGATGCCCTGGTCGTAGAAGAGGGTGGACGCCGCGTCCAGGATCCGGCGACCGGCCGGGGTGAGCTCTCTCATTCCCTCGACTATACCGACCGGTGGGTTGACAGTCCCTCGTGCGCCGCGAGAGTGTCCGGGTATACCGATCGGTTTACCTCACCGATCCCGGGCGGCTGACGCGCCGGGATCGGATGTCCCCCTTCCCTCATGCGGCGTTCGTACGCGGACGCCCCGAACGAAGGCGAGATGACCCCCACTCCTCGTAGCCCTCGTTTGACCGCGATCTGGACCCTCGTCGGACTGGTGCTGCTGACCCTCAACCTGCGGGCGGCCATCACCGGCGTCCCGCCCGTCCTGGGCGACCTCCGGGACGAACTCGGGCTCACCGGCGTCCAGACCAGCCTGCTCACCGCGCTGCCGGAGTTGTGCCTGGGCATCTTCTCCGCGCTCGCCCCCGTGCTCGCCCGGCGGCTCGGCACCGAGACGGCGATCACCCTTGCCCTGGTGGTGATCACCGGCGGCCTTCTGCTGCGCATAGCCGGCGGCCGCCCGGCGTTGTTCACCGGCACGGTCCTGGCCGCCGCCGGGATGGCGACCGGCAACGTGCTGGTGCCGGCTGTCGTCAAGCGCGTCTTTCCCGGCCGGGTGGGTCTGCTCACCGGCCTGTCGATGATGTTGTTGTCGGTCGGCGGCGCCGCGGCGGCGGGGCTGGCCGTCCCGCTGGACCAGCTCGGCGGCCGGCAACTGGCGCTGGGTTTCTGGGCGGTCCCGTCCGTGCTGGCGGCGCTGGTATGGGGTCCGCTCGCGCTCGCGGGGCGGCCACCGCGACGGACGGGCGTCACCACCGCCGAGCCCGGGAGGGAGACCCGGACGGAGCATCGTCCGGAACATGGTCCGGAGGGGACGTTGCTGCGCTCGCCGCTGGCGTGGTCGGTGACGGTCTTCATGGGCCTGACGTCGCTGATGTTCTACACGCTGACGTCGTGGCTGCCGCAGCTCCTGCGGGACAGCGGGTTCGCGCCCGCCACCGCCGGCACGATGAACTCCGTCATCATCGTCATCGGCATCCCGCTCGGGTTCGTCGTGCCTGTGCTCGCCGCCCGCCTGCACGACCAGCGGCCGCTCGTCCTCGCGGTGGCCGCCCTGATGGTGGCCGGACTCGTCGGCCTGCTGCTGGCACCGGAGGCCGGATGGCTCTGGGTGGCGATCTTCGGGGTCGGCACGGGCAGCGCGTTCCCGATCGCCCTGACGCTCCTCAACCTGCGTTCGTCCGACGCCACGGTCACGGCGCGGCTCTCGGGTATGGCCCAGTCCGGCGGGTACCTCGTCGCCGCGTTCGGTCCGCTGGCCTTCGGCGTGCTGAACAGCGCCACCGGCGGCTGGGAGGCGCCGATCTGGCTGCTGCTCGTACTGGTGGTGCCCGAGCTCGGCTGCGGACTGCTGGCCGCGCGGCCGGGTTTCGTCCGGCCGCGAAGGGCCGGCCGGCTGATCGGCTCGGACGCGTAGTGTGCGGAGGGATCATCGACAAGAAGGAGATCCAGCTTGCCCTCCAAGACCCTGCAGATTCCGACCGCAGACGGCCAGGCCGACGCGTACGCCGCCTTCCCCGACGGCGACGGGCGGCACCCGGGGGTGCTGCTGTACGCGGACGCCTTCGGCCTGCGGCCCGTACTGGAAGAGCTGGCCCGCGAGCTCGCCGGGCACGGCTACTACGTCCTCGTCCCCAACATCTTCTACCGGCACGGTCCGGCACCGGCGATCGAGCTTCCCGAGCACATCGGCGAGGAGACCCGGGCGGCAGTCTTCGCCCAGCTGATGCCGCTGATCGAGGCGCACACCACCGAACGCGCCCTGAGCGACGCCGACGCCTACCTCAGCTTCCTCACCACCCAGCCGGAGGTCGCGTCCGGACCGGTCGCCGCGGTCGGATACTGCCTGGGCGCCGTCCTGGCGATGCGCACCGCGACGGCCCACCCCGACCAAGTCGCCGCCGTCGCGGGATTCCACCCCGGCCGCCTGGTCACCGACGAGCCGGACAGCCCGCACCGCCTCGTCCCCCACCTCACCGCGCAGGTGCACCTCGGCCTCGCCGAAGGTGATATGGCGCCGGAGAAGATCAAGACGCTCGACCAGGCGCTGGACGCCGCGGGTGTGGACCACTCGATCGAGATCTACCCCGGCACCATCCACGGTTTCACCATGTCCGACACCTCCGCCTTCGACCCGTCCGGGCTCCAGCGCCACTGGGACCGGCTGCTTCCCCTTCTCGAGCGCACTCTCGGCAACGGCTGAGGTCCCCAAGGCCGGCCGCCGGCCCTGCCCGTCGCGTACCCGCCGCGAAGTGGTCGCCGGATCGGCGATCGGTGCGTTCAGGGCTTTACGGCCGGGCCGGGCCCACCTACAACGGGGGGAGGCAGTGGTGCGCCTGCCGTGGGAGGGATGCCCGATGAGCGAACCACCGCAGGACCCGGCGGCGGAAGCTTCGAGCTCGTCCGACCCGACGCAGCGGCTGCGGGCCCGGCTCGGCGCGGTGCTGTCACTGGCGTCCGCCCAGCTGCCGGTGTCGTCCCCGCCCGACCTTCGTACGCCTTCCGGTGGTACGCCCGCCGGCAACGGGCCCTCCGATGGTGCACCGACCGGCCGGACGAAGGCCGGCGTGGAGCCGGGCGGACGGATGTGGGAGAGCCTGGTGCGGGAGAACCCGCCCGGCTCTGCTCCTGGTGCGCCGGGAGCACCGGCGCCAGGAGCACCCGCACCGGGCGCGCCGGCGCCGGCCCGGGGCGGGAACGGCTCCACCACCCCGCTGATCACCGCTGCCGTGGGAGCCTCCGTCCGCGTGCGGGCCAGCGAACCGAACGATCTCGGTGTGGCCCATCGCGCCGACCTGGCGAAGCTGTTCCAGCGGGTCGGTGCCTGGGCACTCGGGCTGAGCGCGGCCGGGATGTTCCTCGCCGCCCTCGCGACGTTCCGGTGGATCGGCGGTGAGAACGTCGACGTCGGCGCCGTCGGGTGGGCCGCGGTCGGGCTGGCACTGGTCGCCCTGACCTCGCTCGTCCTGGCGTACTTCACCGTGATGGGCTTCCGGCAGATCGAGTACGAGGCGGATCTCGGCGGCGGTGAGCACGGGGTCAGCCGGCGTGGCGACAACCAGGCCGACCAGGACCGAGCCGACCAGGACCGAGCCGGTCAGGACCGAGCCGGTCAGGGCCGGAGCGAGTGGAGCGCGACTCGAGAACGGTTGGGCGACGGCCCTCGCGCGGGCGGCGGCTGAACCGGCAGCCGGCCGGCCCGCGGTTCACACGATCGGCGGGCGTCCCAGCAGAGTCATTCGCCAGACGGTGCGCCAGCGGATCGGCCTCCGGTCGCCGCAGGGCCGGCGCCAGCCCTCGACGAAGCCGCCCGCCCAGGCCCGCAGCCCGGCGAACGGCGGCCTGCGGACGACCGTCACCAGCACCCACACCGAGAGGTAGATCGGGACCAGCAGACCGGGCAGGTGGCGGCGCGCCAGCCAGACCCGGTTGCGGGCGTTCATCCGGTAGTAGAGCTGGTGCCGGGCAGGCGACGTGCGCGGGTGCTGCAGGAGGATGTCCGGCCGGTAGTCGATCCGCCAGCCGGCGTCCAGCGCCCGCCACGCCACGTCGGTCTCCTCGTGCGCCCAGAAGAACTCCGCCGGCCAGTCGCCCACCTGCTCCGAGACGGCCATCCGGACGGCGTTTCCCCCGCCGAGGAACGTCGTCACCCGGGAGGCCCGCAGCGGGTCGTTGGCGCGCAGGCGCGGGACGTGCCGGCGCTGGGTGACGCCCTGTTCGTCGGCGATCCGGAAGCTGATGATGCCGAGGTCGGCGTCGGCGGCGAACGCGTCGCGTACCTTCTGGGCGGTCCACCGGTCGGGCAGCAGGCCGTCGTCGTCGAGGTACATCACGACGTCGACGTCGCCGTGCGCACGCAGCCTGGCCAGCGCGACGTTGCGGCCCGCGGGCAAGCCGAGGTTGACAGGGAGTTCGACGCCTTCGACACCGGGAGGCAGTGCCTTCAGCCGGGTGCCCTGACCGACCACCACCACCCGGTCCGGTGGGTTGGTCTGCTGGGTCAGCGAGGCCAGCAACGCGGAAAGCTCCGCCGGGCGGTTTCCCATGGTCACCACGACCGCCCCGAGCCGAACCCCGCCCACTGCCGACGGGCGGAGCGGGGCCTGTATCTGTCCGCTCGTCCGCACTGAAAACCCCCACGGAGCCAGTAGCCGCGCCGAAAGGGCCTCAGATCGATCGGCCGCGACGAATGTGTCCTTGCAGCGGATCGTAACCAAACAGGGACCGCTTACTGCATATTGCTGCTATCAGTGACCAAACCGTCGTTCTACGACGGGTGGTTTCGGCGGATGATACATGATTGTTTCCGAATTTTCCCGAACCTGTACCCACGCGCGGGCTTGTCACGGTTAGCTTGTGGGTTCATTTCGTGTCCAAGGCGTCGGGGGAGGTTATGGCGACATCGACGGGTGTCGGACCGAGCGCATGGCGCACCGGTTGGGCGCGCCGGGAGAACGCCCGCCGCCGCCGCGAGTACGACCGGGCGACTTCGGTATGGGAGCGTGCCGACGCCGAACTCCGCTCGCTGGCGACGACAGCGCGTACGCCGCGTCCGGTGGCCCCCGACCAGGTGCCCTGGTTGGACCTGCGGCCGGGCGAACAGGTCTGGTGGCATTCGCCGTCGGCGAGGCTGGTTCGTGCCGCGGGCCCCGTGCCCACCCTGCGGCGGCCGCGCTTCCACGACTTCACGCCGTCCCAGCTGTCCGGACCGTTCGACGACCGGGTGCCCGCCGAACTCGGACCGGTGGACACCGGACCGGTCGCGATCACCGACCGCCGGATGGTGTTCGGCGGCGCCCGGCGACGCGACTGGGCGCTCGTCCGCCTCGCCCTGCTCGCCCACGACCCCGACCGCACCATCACCTGGCTGTCGGCTGTCGGTACCCATGACGGCCCGGCGTCCGGGCTGGTGCTCGATCCCTACGCGGTCGCGGGCTTCCGCTTCCACCTCACCCGGGCGCTGGCCGAGATCGCCGGCCGGCGAGGTGAGTTCGCCGCGCATCTGGAGCGGCTGCGAGCGGCGCACCGGCGGGAATGCCCGCTGCCGCCCGCGACGGCCCGGCCGGCCGACGCGCCGAACCCCCTCGTCCTGCCCCTGACCGCGCTGGCCAGGCTGTACGCCGGCCCGCCCGGCGGCTCCGCGGCCCGGCGCGTCACCCAGTGCGTCGCGGCGGTGGCCCTGACGCTGGCGCTGGCCTCGGTGGCGTTGCCGGCGTTCCCCGCCTTCTCGCGCCCGTCGGTGACGGCGGCCGGAGAGCTCGCCACGGCCAGCGTCGGCGGCGCGAAGATCGACACCGAAAGCCTGGTCCCACCCGGAGGGGACTCCGCGACCTCGGGCTCCGGCGCCCAGGGACTCGGACCAGCCGCCGGCCGCCCGTCGGACGGATCCCCTCAGGCGTCCCGCTCACGGCCGACCGACGCCGGAACGCCGCGGCCATCGGCGCCGGCGCCGGCCTCCCGCGAACCATCCCCGGCAGCGGACGGCCGGCAGGGCCACGGACGTGGACTTGCGCGGACGCACGACCCCGCGGGCCCGGGCTCGTCCGATTCACCCGGCTCGGCCGGCTCGGCACGTTCCGCGGGCAGGTCAGGGTCCGCGTCCACCGGCTCGTCGGGGTCGGCGGGGAGATCGGGCTCGTCCGGGTCGGGCGGGAAGTCCGGCCAGGCGGACCGCTGCGGAGCGCCGGCCAACCCGTACGGCTACCACTTCTGCGGTTACGGCCGGCCGATCGCGAGCCCGGAGCCCGGAGTCTGTGGGTACTTCCGCTGTACGACGAACTTCTGGGCGGGAACCGGCTACCTGGTCCAGTGCCGGGACAACGCGATCAGCATGGACGGCGGACACCGGGGCGCCTGCGCGGGCCACCGCGGAGTGCTCCGCACCGTGCGAGGCACGCCGGGGCGGTGACGCCCGGACTCGCCACCGGCCGGACTCGCCACCGGCCGCGCCTGGCTGACAGCATGACCGGATGGGTGGCACGAGCGGTATGGACAGCACGGGATGGGACGAGCGGTACGCCGCGGTCGATCTGGTCTGGGGCGCCGAGCCCAACCGGTGGCTGGCCGCCGAGGCCGCCGACCTCCCGCCCGGACGGGCACTCGACCTTGCGGCCGGCGAGGGCCGGAACGCGATCTGGCTGGCCCGGCGTGGCTGGGACGTTACCGCGGTGGACTTCTCCGGCGTCGCGGTCGAGCGGGGTCGCCGGCTGGCCGGATCCGAGGACGCGGACGTCGCGGGCCGGCTCACCTGGAAGGTGGCCGACGTACGGGACGAGGTGGGGCCCGCCGGGGCGTACTCCCTGGTGTGTGTGATCTACCTGCACCTGGTCGCCGACGAGCGGCGCCGGGCCATGCGGCACGCGGCGAACGCCGTCGCGCCCGGCGGCGTCCTGCTGGTGGTGGGGCACGACACCACTAATCCCATCGACGGCGTGGGCGGACCCCAGGACCTGCGAGTGCTGTTCACGCCCGACGACATCGTGGCCGACCTGAACGCCGGCCAGAACACCGCACCGAAGGCCGAGGCCGGTGCGTCCGCGGTCGGTGGGTCAGTGGCCGGTGGATCCGTGGCGGACTGGGTGGTCGAGCGGGCCGAGCGGGTCCGGCGTCCGGTACGCACCGCCGACGGTGAGACCCGGGACGCCATCGACGCGCTGGTTCGCCTCCGGCGGCCGGCGTCGAAGTTCGGGTGATACTCGGGGCCATGTCCAGACTGATCACCCGAACCAACCCCGAAGACCTGCACCCGACCCCGGGCTACCACCACGTCACGGTGGTGGAGGCGGGCCGGACGGCCTATCTCGCCGGCCAGTGCCCGCTGGACCGGACCGGCGCCGTGGTGGCCCCCGGCGACCCGAAACCTCAGGTCGAGCAGATCGTGGCCAACGCGATGACCGCACTGGCGGCGGTCGGAGCCGGCCCGGCGGACGTCGTGCGTTCGGTGATCTACGTCGTGAGCTCACAGTCCGACGAGCTGGGCTCGGTCTGGCAGTGGTTCAACGCCTCGGAGCTGGCACCCGCGTTCAGCACGGCGAGCACCCTGCTCGGGGTGGCTCAGCTGGGCTTCGCCGGTCAGCGGGTCGAACTCGACCTGACTGCCGCGCTGCCCAGCTGAGCGCTGTCCGACTGGTTGTTGTCCGACTGGTTTCCGTACGAGCGGGTGCCGTACGTCACCCGCTCTTGCGCCGGAAGGAACGCCGGCCGGTGGGCGGAGCGAGACCTTCCTGGATCTTCTGCGACGCCTTGCCGGTCCCGTCGGCGGTCTGCTCCCGGTGCTGGTGGCGCTTGCGCTCCAGGCTCTCGCGGAACTTACGGCGTACGTCGTCCTCGGCGTCGCCGCTGGTTGCCTCGGGTGCCTCGGCGCCGTCCTGGGTGCCGGGCACCTCGTCGGCGTCTCGCGCCGGCTTGGACGCGGTTTCGGGCTTACCCCGCTGTTTGCTGGCCATGGGGCAAAGCCTCGCACGCCCGCCCGCGAGGACGCGAGTGGATTGGGCGTGGCGTGTCAGGGGGCGACCCACAGGCACGGGCGGGTCACCGAGCGGTGCCGGCGTACGCCGGTCGGTGACCGCGGTCGGTAGGGTCGCGGAGTGGACATCAGCGTGTCGCGGGAGATCGCCGCGCCGGCGCGGCGGGTCTGGGACCTGCTGGTCGACTGGGAACGCCAGGGCGAGTGGATGCCCCTCACGAAGGTCCGGGTGCTGCCCGGCCCCCGCGAGGGAGCCGGCACCCGGTTGGAGGCGGTCACCGGTGTCGGGCGGGCCGCCGTGGCCGACCCGATGGAGGTCGTCGACTGGGTGCCGCCGGGCCGCTGCGTGGTCCGGCACGACGGGCGGGTGCTGCGGGGGAGCGGGACCTTCGAGATCGAGCCCCTCTCGGCGGACCGGTGCCGCTTCACCTGGCGGGAGGACCTCTCCGCGCCCGGCGGGGCGGTCGGGGAAGCCGTGTTCGCGGGCCTCGGGCGGGTGTCCACGGCGTTCTTCGGATACGCGCTGGGGCGGCTGGCCCGGCTCGCCGAGCGCTGAGAGGACGCCGAGCCGGGTCGGGAACGCCGGGCGCCGGACGCGGCCTGGCCGAACCCGGTCGCGGTCGGCTCAGGTCGCCGCTGGAAGATAGACGACGCTGAACGCCGAACACCCGGGGGCTCACATGCCGCACTCGCCGACCGATCCGCCCGCCGCCCCGACGAACGCCGTCAACCAGAGCGATCCGGGCGATGACGAGCTCGAGGGCCTGGACGACCTCGACGACGACGAGCCGGACGACTTGGACGACCTGGACGACTTGGACGACGATCTCGCCGCGGCCCGCCCGCGGGCCTGGTCGAGCGCGCCGGGGTCGGAGGGACCCTTCCCCCGGCTGCTGCCGCTGCTGTACGTGATCGGCGGTGCCGTCGGCCTGGCCGCGGCGTTCGTGCTGATGGTCGAGAAGGTCGAGCTGCTGATCAACCCGGAGTACGTCCCGAGCTGCAATCTCAACCCGATCATCTCCTGTGGTTCGGTGATGAAGACCGGGCAGGCCGCCGCGTTCGGGTTCCCGAACCCGCTGCTCGGCGTGGCCGGGTTCGCGGTGGTGCTCACCATCGGCGCCGCGTTGTTCGCGGGGGCGACCTTCCGCCGGTGGTTCTGGCTGGGGCTGCAGGCCGGCACGGTGCTCGGGGTGATCTTCGTGCACTGGCTGATGTACCAGACGCTCTACCGGATCGGCGCTGTCTGCCCGTACTGCGTCGTGGTGTGGCTGGTGACCATCCCGACGTTCCTCTACACCACGCTGCACAACCTCGACCGCGGCCACCTGCCCGTCGGCGACGCCGGCCGGAAGATCGCGGGCGTGCTGACCCGCTACCACGCGACGATCCTCACCGCGTGGATCGTGATGATCGTGGTGCTGATCGGCAGCCGGTTCTGGTCCTACTGGAGCACCCTGCTCTGATCGGCCGGCCCGGGGTCGGACCGGTACGCCCTACGGCGTAGGCAGGAGTCGTCCGCATGGGCGATTGCCGCTACCCCGTGTGCGAGCGACTATGAGGCATGAGCACCGAGCAGCAGCCGATGAGGGCTTCGGACCGCGAGCGCGACGAGGTGGCGCGGCGGATCCAGGAGGCCACCGCCGAGGGCCGGTTGACGCTGGAGGAGTCCGACGAGCGGCTCACCGGTGTGTTCGCCAGCAAGTACCGCCACGAGCTGGCGGCCCTGGTCAGTGACCTGCCCCCGGCGACTCCGGCGGTTTCGGAACAGACGCCATCCCCGGCCAGGCGGGGGACGGCGCCCGACAGTCGCCGGTGGGGCGATCCCGGCCTGTTGATCCACACCCTCATCGTGGTGCTGCTGTCGGCCGCCATGCTCGGGCAGTGGGTCGCCAGCCAGGGGCAGCACGGGCATCCCTGGCCGATCTTTCCGCTGGTCTGGCTCTGGGTGAGCGTGGCAATTCACGCCCGTCGGCGAAACGACCGGGCCCGCCGCGAAAATCGACCATGAGAGCGTTCTCGCCGAATCCGCACGGGTGAGAGAACTCTTCGAATAGCGGTCGTACGCGGTCGGTGTCTCGCGGTGCCTCAGAATCGGTTCTCCGGCCCGAGTTTCGTTTTTGTGGCCCGGGCAACGATCCTTGGTGGATCGCAGTCCGGGGGACTTGATGGCTACTCAAGTGCGGGGTGTGTCGCGGCCTGAGCCGGTGGTACGCCGCAGGATCGGAACACTCGTCGTCCGTTGGCTGACGTCGACCGACCACAAAGTCATCGGCAAGCTGTATCTCGTCACGTCGTTCGGCTTCTTCCTCATCGCCGGCGTGATGGCGATGTTCATGCGCGCGGAACTCGCCCGCCCGGGACAGCAGGTCTTTCGCGGTGACGGCGGCGCGCTTCTCTACAACCAGTTCTTCACCTTCCACGGCACCGCAATGTTGTTGTTGTTCGCAACTCCGTTGTTCGTCGGCTTTGCGAACGTCATCATGCCGTTGCAGATCGGTGCGCCGGACGTCGCGTTCCCGCGGATGAACATGCTGAGCTACTGGATGTTCCTGTTCGGCGGGCTGATCGTCCTGTCGTCGTTCGCCGACCCGGACGGCGCGGCGGCCTTCGGCTGGACGGCGTACACCACGCTGAGCGGACCGGAGTACTCCCCGACGTTCGGTGGCGACCTGTGGGTGATGGGCCTCTACCTCGCCGGGCTGGGCACGATCCTCGGCGGGGTCAACTTCATCACCACGATCATTTGCCTGCGCGCACCGGGCATGACGATGTTCCGGATGCCGATCTTCACCTGGAACGTCCTCTTCACCAGCATCATGGCCATCATTGCCTTCCCGGTGCTCGCCGGTGCGCTGCTGATGCTGGAGGCCGACCGCAGGCTGGACGCGAAGGTCTATGACGCTTCGTCGTACGGGCCACTGCTGTGGCAGCACCTGTTCTGGTTCTTCGGCCATCCCGAGGTCTACATCATCGCGCTGCCGTTCTTCGGGATCATCACCGAGATCATTCCGGTGTTCAGCCGCAAACCGCTGTTCGGGTACGTCGGGATGGTGGCCGCCACGACGGGCATCGCGGCGCTGTCGATGGCGGTATGGGCCCATCACATGTTCGCCACAGGCAGCGTCGAACTGCCGTTCTTCTCGTTGATGACGTTCTTCATCGCGGTGCCGACCGGGGTGAAGTTCTTCAACTGGATCGGCACGATGTGGCGGGGGTCGGTGACCTTCGAGACGCCGATGCTGTGGTCGATCGGCTTCCTGGTGACGTTCCTCTTCGGCGGGCTCACCGGCGTGATCCTCGCCTCGCCCCCGCTGGACTTCCACGTCACCGACACCTACTTCGTGGTGGCGCACTTCCACTACGTCGTCTTCGGGACCGTGGTGTTCGCGATGTTCGGCGGCTTCTACTTCTGGTGGCCGAAGATGACCGGCCGGATGCTCGACGAGCGACTGGGCAAGATCCATTTCTGGACGTTGTTCGTCGGGTTCCAGTTGACGTTCATGGTGCAGCACTGGCTCGGCGTGGAAGGAATGCCGCGGCGTTACGTGGACTACCACCAGGAGGACGGGTTCACCACCCTCAACACCGTGTCCACGATCGGCGCCTTCCTGCTCGGCCTTTCCACGTTGCCGTTCCTTCTCAACGTGATCGTCTCGCGCAACCACCCGAAAGTGGAGCTGGACGACCCCTGGGGCTGGGGTCGCTCGCTGGAGTGGGCGACGGCCTCACCCGCGCCGCGCCACAACTTCACCTCCATGCCCCGGATCCGGTCCGACAGTCCGGCCTTTGATCTGCATCATCCCGAGATCGCGAGATTGGAGATCGAGGACAACACCCCCGCAACAACACCCTGAGAATCCGAACGGGACGAAGTTTGCCGGCGTACGCGCCCTTGTCGGGGGGCGAGGCCGCAGGTGCTCGGCGTTTCGATCGGAGGATGTGATCACTTCCCCGTGCATCACACATTTTCCGATGACCTGCGAAGGAGGAGGGTCGGGATGACCGAGAATTCCACGTTGGACGTGGGTACCGGTGTAAGGCTCGTATCCGAGGAACGGGGCGAGTACGGTGCCGGGCACATTCCGGCGCCGCGCGTGGAGCCCGAGAGTGCAAGGGGCCGGGGCCGGCCGTCGCTTGGTGGGCAGGGACGCTCGCCACAGGTGACGTTCCGTGCTCCGCCGGCTCTTCGGGCGATGGCCGAGGAGCAGGCGGCGCGGGACGGCAAGACCGTGTCCCAGCTCGCGCGCGAGGCGTTCGAGATGTACCTCGCCAGCAAGGGCGGTGCCGGGGTCGGCTGACTTCGGCCGCGTCCGGTTCGACAGACGAGCAGCGCCCGGGTTTTCGGCCCGGGCGCTGCTCGCTGCTGTCAGGGCCGCGGAGAACCGGGGCCGGGCGGGATCAGAATCCGGAGAAGAGGTACGGCGCGGCCGGGGGGAACAACGTGCGCAGCGCCTGGGCGACGCCGGCGTCGACGGTGCCGTAGCCCTGCAACGTCAGCTCGGCCGGGTCGATGACGCCGTAGACCAGCGCGGCCAGCCCGTGCGAGGTCAGCCGGGCGGTGCCTCCGGAGCCGTTGCCACCCGACACTCCGCCGGAGGTGACCTCGAGCACCCCACCGTGGCCGTCGAGCGTCCAGGTGCCGCCCACGAACGGGTCGTCCACCACCTCGACCGTTGCCCGCGCGCTGCCGGTCGCGATTCCGGCCAGTCCGGGCACCGACAGGACCCGGCCCATCGGCGCGCTGTGGTTGGGGCCGGCGACCTTCGTCTCGTCGTCGTAGGCGAGGTCGACGTACCACAGGTCGGGGCGCTGGTCCGGCGGCAACTCGAACGTGAACGAGCTGTACTGGTCGTGGTGGCGGGCCAGCCACTGCAGCAGGAGCGTGCGCCCGACCGGGCTCCGGGTGAGCAGCTGCCGGCCCTGGAGCTCGTTGCCGAACCCGTTGGTGCGGTAGAGCAGGGCGCCGACGACCTCGCCCTGGTGGCGGGCGATCGCGATCCAGTGCTTGTTCTCCTTCGCCACGTCGACGGTGCCGGCCCGGGTGAAGATCGAGAAGCCGTGCTGCTCGCGAAGGAGTGTCTCCAGCAGTGCGTAGTAGTCGTCGAAGACCTCGCCGATGCGGTGGACGCTCAGCTCGCCGGGCACCTCGACGCGCAGCATCCGCTCCAGGCCGCGGGCCTCCAGGCGGATGTGGCGCGCCTTGGGGAAGCCGACGTAGCCGAAGCGCTCGTAGAACGACTGCCGGAACGGGTAGAGCGTGCTCAGCACGTGCCCGCTGTCGCGCATCTCCTCGTGCATCTGCGTGAGCAGGGTGCGGACGTGGCCGCGCCGGCGTGCCTTCGGGTGGGTCGCCACCCCGCTGATCCCGACCATCGGGAACACCGTGCCGCGGACGTTGTGCCGCATCGAGATGCCACCGACGACCGCTTCGGCCTCGTCGCCGCCGAACGCGACCAGGTTGACCCGGGAGTCGTCCTCCTCACCGGATTCCAGCTCGGCCCGCTGGCGCTCGACCTGCTCGTCGGGGACCGGCGAGCTCGAGAAGGCGTACGCCCACAGCGGGTGGGCGGTGGTGAGCAGCTCCTTGCCGCTCACCCGGCGGATCGTGGTGGCGGAGTCGGCCGCGCGGTCCGGGATCGTGTTCACAGTCGGCGACACTAACGGCCGCCACCCCCAAAGGCCCAGAGGGCCGCCTCGGTGACGGCCCGGTCACGCACCGCGCGCCGGAACCAGGGGCACGCCACGGTCGAGCGCACCGTCGACCTCGTCCTCGGCCGGGAGGTCGAACGACCTGCCGCCCACGAACGTCGGCACCTGAGCGGGGAGCGCCGAGGGGGGCGCGACGGCCGGGGCGCACAGACCCGGAAATGCAGGACTGGCTGGCCGAGTGCGGTCCGGCGAACCCGGAGCAGGTGGCACCTGCCCGTACTCGTGCCAGGATCGTCGCCAGACGTCGAGCACGCGACCACCGGCGACCACCCACGAGGGGGCGGCAATCCCATGACGACGAGCGGCGTAGTCGAATGGCGCAGTGACGTCGACACCTCAGGCCGACTCGATCCCGCCCTCGTCGAGCAGTACCGCCGCGACGGCTTCGTCCGGGTGCGTGGCGTCCTCGACCGGGCCGAGGTCGAGCACTTCCGCGGTGCGGCCGAACGCTTCCTGGAGGCGCACCGGGCGGAGAGCCTCGCGAAGGACCAGGTGTTCACCCAACTGGTGAACGTCTGGCGGCAGGACCCGACGATGAGCGAGCTCACCCTGCACCCGCGGCTGGCGGGGGTGGCCGAGCAGTTGGCCGGAATTCCGTTGCGCATCTGGCACGACCACATGCTGGTGAAGGAGCCGCACAACGAGGCGGCCACGGAGTTCCACCAGGACCGGCCGTACTGGCCGCACGCCGGCGACCGCCACTCGCTGTCGGCCTGGATCGCGCTGGTCGACGTCCCGCCCGAACGCGGATGCATGACCTTTCTGCCCGGCACGCAGGAACTCACCGGGTTCCGCCCGCAGAACCTCCGCAACGAGGAGGACCTGTTCGACCTCGACCCGTCGCTTCGCTGGGTGCCGCGGGTGACCGTCCCGCTGCGGGCGGGCGACTGCACGTTCCACTGCAGCTACACCGGCCACATGGCGACGCCCAACCGCACCGACGTGGCACGGCTGGCGCATGTCGCGATCTACATGGACGACGGTACGAAATTTTCCGGTGCGCCCCACCCGGTGACCGACCCGCTCGGTCTGGCCGCAGGGGAACCGCTGGACGGGGAGATGTTCCCGCGCCCCACCGGTTGACGGCTTGGCCCATTCGGCCTGTTTCCCTGTGCCTGTTGGGTTTTCGTCGTACGCCGCATTCTGTCGTACGCACGTTTGTCAACGTCGCTTTGCGATCGCGAGGTCGGCCTATTCCCGAATGCCGGTGACGCCGGTATCCGGGCGTTTTCCCGCGTCTTCTCGCCGCGCTGACCGGACTGGCCAACCTTGACCGGGCAAAGGCGTTTCGCGGCCTCCCTCGGATAGGTACCTTCCGAGCGGCAGGTGTTGTTTGTTCTCTGGCGGGGGCGCTGTCCTCGCCGCGAGGAGGCGATTGCCGTGGAGCCACCCGACGCTGAGTCGTCAGACCCGTGCTCGTCACGGCCGGTCCGGGGTGTGCGGGAAACTCTCGCCCTGCTGGTCGGTGTGGTGGTGGTGGCCACCGCCGTTCCCGCGGCGGCCGACCCCGCTGACCCGCCGAGCATCCCGAGCCGGCACCAGGTGGAGGTCGCGCGCGGACGGGCAGCCGACGCCGCGGCCGACGTCGGCCAGGTCCAGGCCAGGCTCGCCGACGCCGACGCCCGGCTGCGTGCGCTCGACGTCGCCACGCAGACCGCCGTCGAGGAGTACGACACCGCTGTCTACGGTCGGACGAAAGCCGGCCACGCGGCCGATGCCGCGGCCGCGCGTGCGGACCGGGCACGTCGCCAGGCCGAGGAACGCCGGCGGGACGTCGCCCGCCTCGCGGTGGCCGACTACAGCCAGGACGGCCGGCTGACCGAGATCGTCGCCTACCTGGACGCGGAGGGTCCGCGCACCATGCTGGACCGCGCCTCGACCGCGTCGATGGTGTCCACGTCCGCCAACGACGCTTACCAGCGGCTGCGCGCCAGTCAGGCGGTTTCCCACGTACTCGCCCAGGAGGCGACCGCCTCGGCTGACGTGGCCCGTAGACGGGCGGCGGACGCCGACAGGGCCAGGCAGCAGGCGATCGCCGCACTGGCCGCGCAGACCCGTGCCGTCGGTTCGATCGAGACGGAGAAGGCCGCCCTGGCCGCCCGGCTGGCCGAACTGCAGAAGATCTCCACCGACCTGGCCACGAAGCGCCAGGAGGGGCTGGCCGAGCAGGCGCGCCAACGGGCCGAGGCGGCGCGGCAACGCGCCGTACGAGCCGAGCGCGCACGCCGCGCCGACGACAACGGCAACAACGGCAACAACGGCAAGAGGAGCGGGAACGGCGGCAGCAAGGACCGCAAGGACGACAGCGGCAGGGGCGGCGGCGGTAAGGGCGGCGGAGAAAACTCGCCGGGCAAGGGCGGCGGGTCCTCGCGTCAAGGCGAGCTTGCGGTGGAGTACGCGCTGAGGCAGATCGGCGAGCCGTACGTCTTCGGCGCCGACGGCCCCGGCAGCTGGGACTGCTCCGGACTGACCATGCGGGCCTGGGAGCACGCCGGCATCTCGATGCCACACTTCGCCCGCGGGCAGTACTGGCAGTCGAGGAAGGTCAGGCTGGGTGAGCTGCGCCCCGGAGACCTGTTGTTCTGGGCCAACAACCCCGGTGACTCCAACACGATCTACCACGTGGCGATGTACATCGGGAACGGCAAGATGGTGCAGGCGCCGCGCCCGGGCCGCGACGTCGAGGTCAAGTCGATGTTCTACATGGGCAGGCCCACCCAATTCGCCCGGCCGCGTTGAGCCCCGGCACAATCGGCGAGCATGCCGGACCTGATCGCCTTTCTCACCGACTACGGGACGCGGGACGGCTTCGCCGCCGTCTGCCACGGGGTCGCCGCGACGCGGGCGCCGGCGGCCAGGGTGCTCGACGTCACTCACGACGTGCCGCCGCAGGACGTACGCCACGGATCGGTGGTCCTTGCGCGGGTCGCCCGGCACCTGCCGCCGGCGGTCTACGTCGCGGTCGTCGATCCCGGAGTCGGCACGGCCCGCCGGGGGTTGGCGCTGCGGGCGGGGACAAGCATGCTGGTCGGCCCGGACAACGGCCTGCTGCCACCTGCCGCCGACGTACTCGGCGGAGTGACCGACGCGTACGCCCTCACCAACCCGGCGTTGTGGTTGCCGGAGGTGGAACGGACCTTCCACGGCCGGGACGTCTTCATGCCGGTCGGGGCGTTCCTCGCCGGCGGCGGACCGCTCGGTGAGGTGGGGGACCAGGTGGACGCCGGCTCGCTGGTGCGGTTGCCCGCGCCGGCGCGGACCAGAACGGCGGCGTCGCTCACGGCGGAGGTGACGTACGTCGACCACTACGGCAACGTGCAGGTGGCGGGCGACGAGGCCGACCTCGCGCTGCTGGCCGACTGGGCGGTGCAAGGCTGGGTTGACGTGGTGGCGGCCGCGCCGGTTCGGACGGTGCAGACCGGTGAGGCGGCTGGAGCGGGACAGGCAGGTGAGCCCGGCGGGGTCCGCGACCGTGCGCGGGTCGGCCGGGCGTTCGGCGACGTGCCGGCCGGTGAACTCCTCGCCTACCTGGACTCCGACCGGCGGCTCGCCCTGGCGGTCAACGAGGGTTCGGCGGCGGCGCGGCTGCGCGTGCGCGGCGGGTCCCTGGTCACCGTCGCCGCGCCGGCGGGAGGCTGACCGACCCACCCTTGCCCGGCCGGCTCCGAACGTCACCGTCCGGAGCCGGTGGCACAACCTGCGGACGCGGCAGGATCAACGGCGCAGCGGCGGGTGGTCCAGGCCGGTAGGTCAGTGGCCCGCGTTGTCCTTCGCGCGCTGGATGGAGGCGTGGATCTCCTCCTCGGCCTCGGCCCGGCCCACCCAGGTGGCGCCCTCGACCGACTTGCCGGGCTCGAGTTCCTTGTAGACCTCGAAGAAGTGCTGGATCTCCAGCCGGTCGAACTCCGGCACGTCGTGGATGTCCTGCATGTGGGCCAGCCGCGGGTCGTTGGCCGGGACGCACAGAACCTTGTCGTCGCGGCCCTTCTCGTCGCGCATCCGGAACATCGCGATCGGACGGGCACAGATCAGGCAGCCCGGGAAGGTCGGCTCCTGCAACAGGACGAGGGCGTCGAGCGGGTCGCCGTCCTGGCCGAGGGTGTCGTCGATGAACCCGTAGTCGGCCGGATACTGCGTCGCCGTGAACAGCGTCCGGTCCAACCTGATCCGACCGGTCACGTGATCCATCTCGTACTTGTTGCGCTGACCCTTGGGGATCTCGATCGTCACGTCGACGTCCACAACGCCTGCCTTTCGTCTTTGAGGACCTGCCCGCACAGTGTCCCGCACGTGCGGACTTGTCGGTGGCAGGGCGGTTCGGTGCCCGGTGAGGTACGCCCGGTCGGTGCGGATCGCCCCTCCGAGCGGGGCCGGACGAAGGCCGGGCCGGGGCCGGACGGGGTGGCTCGGGGGAGGCATCGGAAGGTCGGTGCTGTCCAACACGTAAGGTCACCCGGCAGGTCGGGGTATCTGGACGGTGGGCTTTCGGGGGTCGGCCCCATCGGTGCTGTCGCACGGTTTCCGTGCCGCACCGAGGAGTCACCCACCCGCCGCCGGCGGATCGGGGAGGACGACAGGTGCCGGATCGAAGAGACGACAGGCGTGCCCGCGGTGACGAACCGGAAGGGCCCGGGCGGGACAGCGCCGGGCGCGACCCGAGCGCCGACTGGTGGGCGGACGAGCGCCGGCGGCGACGGGCCGAACGCGCCGAGGACGCCGAGGACGGCCAGGACGACCGGGACGGCCAGGACCAGCAGGGCGACCGGTGGCGCGACCGTGAATCCACCCCGGCGGCTCCGTTCCACCCGGCCACCGGGGGCACAGGTACCGGGGACGCAGGTGCCGGCGACCCGGGCACCGACAGCTCCGGCACCGGCCACTCCGGGACCGGCCACTCCGGCACCGGCAGGTCCCTGATCGAGACCGGCATCCCCGGGCCGAGCCGGCGCCTCACCGGCGTGGGCGTGGCGATCCTGGTGGTCTGCGCGCTGGTGGTCGCCGGCATCACCGCGGTGGCGACCGGTGCGGTCCACCTGGGTGGCCCCGGAACCGGCACCGCCCAGTCGCCCGGCTCGGGTCGTACTTCCTCGTCCTCGCCGTCGGCGACCTCGACACCCACCAGGGCGGCCGCCCGGGCCGTCCTTCCACCGCCCGGCCGGACCCTGCCGACCGCCGCCGGTCTGGCCGCGGCCCTGAAGTCCGCGCTCGGCGTCCCCGAACTCGCCAAGCAGCCCACCTCGGTCGCCATCCGGGACGTCACCACGGGCCGGTTGCTCTACGGCAAGGACCCGACGACCGGTTTCATCCCCGCGTCCACCACGAAGCTGCTCACCAGCACCGCGGCGCTCGGCCTGCTCGGGCCGGACCACCGGTTCACCACGAAGGTGGTCCGCGGCGCCAAGCCGGGGCAGATCGTGCTGGTCGGCGGCGGCGACCCGTCCCTCGCGACCGCCGCCGCGCAGAGCCGGATCGTCGACCCGGCGCACAGCTTCCGCGACGCCCCGACCGTGGACGGCCTGGCCGCCCGTACCGCCAAGGCGCTTCGGGCCGCCGGCACCACCTCGGTGAGCGTGGCCGTCGACGACTCGTTGTTCCCCGCACCGCAGATCAACCCCAGGTGGGAGGCGCAGTACGTCCCCACCGGCGTGGTGGCCCGGGTCTCCGCGCTGTGGGTGGACGAGAACAAGCTGTCCTGGCCCTCCCAGCTGCCGCGGGCCAAGGACCCGGCGGTGGCCGCAGGTGACGCGTTCGCCGCCGCCCTGAGCAAGAACGGCATCACCGTCACCGGCGGTCCGGCACACGGCAAGGCACCGGCGAAGGCCGCCACCGTCGCGTCGGTCCAGTCTCCGCCGCTGTCCGACCTCGTCGAGCACGTGCTCCTGGTCAGCGACAACGACGGCGCGGAGATCCTCGCCCGGCAGGTGGCGGTGGCCGCGGGCAAGCCGGCGAACTTCGCCGGGGCGGCCGCGGCTGTCAAGGCGGAGCTCACCCGGCTCGGCGTCGCCGGAGCCGACACGATTTCCCTGTACGACGGAAGCGGGCTGTCCCGGCACAACCGGATCAGCGCGAACGTGCTCAGCGAGGTTCTCGTGGTGGCGTCCAGGTCGCAGAACCCGAAGCTGCGCCCGCTCCTCGGCGGTCTGCCGATCGCGGGCTTCACCGGCAGCCTCGCCCGGCGCTTCGGCGGGTCGGACGGTGTGGGCCTGGTCCGGGCCAAGACCGGCACGCTGAGTGGAGTGTCCTCGCTGGCCGGCCTGGCGACCACCAGGGACGGCGCCACGCTGGCCTTCGCCGTGATGTCGGACAAGGCCACCAAATACGACGCCCACGGGGCGATCGACAACCTCGCGGCCGAGCTCGCCACCTGTGGTTGCCGTTGACCGAACCCCCGGAGCGGTTTCCGTACGACCCTCAAGGAGCTGCACTGGAGCTGCCCTGGTCCGGCCCTGACCCTGGTCCTGGTGCTGCCCTGGTACGGCCCGGAGGTTTCGCATCGATCGCTGGACCGTCGGCTGGAGCGCGTACGGTGGGGGAATGAGTCAAACCGAGGCAGCTGACGGCATCGACTCCATGGTCGACTGGGACCTCGCTCTCACGACCGCACGCCGTCTTCTCCGACCCGGACCCGACGTCAGCGTCGACGAGGCGCGACGGGTGGTCGCAGACCTTCGCGAGTTCGCCCAGCTGGCCGAGGGGCACGTTCGCGCCTACACCGGGCTGCAGGCCACCGGCGCCCGGGCTCCGGTCGTCGTGGTCGACCGGGCCGGCTGGACCCAGGCCAACGTCGACGCGTTCCGGCAGATCCTCGAGCCGCTGGCCGAGAAGCTCGCCGAGCGGCGCGGGGCCGACTCGCCGATGGGCGCCCTCGGTTCGCGGGTGACCGGCGTGGAGACCGGCGCCCTGCTGGCGTTCCTGTCCAGCAAGGTGCTCGGGCAGTTCGATCCGTTCTGGTCCGACGACGTCCCGACGACGGTCCCCGAGCCGCGGCACAGCGCGGAGGAGCCCGGTGCCGGCATCGGCACGTTCGTGGAGCCGGTGGCCGGCGGCGGCCCGGACGGCCACTCCGCGGAGGTGGCGATGGCGCCGCCGGTGGGCCGGTTGCTGCTGGTCGCCCCCAACGTCGCCCACATCGAACGCGAGCTCGAGGTCGACCCGCGCGACTTCCGCCTGTGGGTGTGCCTGCACGAGGAGACCCACCGGGTGCAGTTCACCGCCGTCCCGTGGCTTCGCGACCATCTGCGTGGCCAGATCAGGTCGTTCCTGGAGCACACCGACCTCGACCCGAGCGCGGTGTTCGGCCAGCTGCGGCAGGGTCTGGAACAGGTCGGCCGGATGGCCCGCGGCGGCGGCGACCAGAACGTGTCGTTCCTCGACCTCGTGCAGACCCCCGAGCAGCGGGAGGTGCTCGACCGGGTCACGGCCGTCATGTCCCTGCTGGAGGGCCACGCCGACGTCGTGATGGACGGCGTGGGACCCGAGGTCATCCCGTCCGTGGCGACGATCCGCGACCGCTTCCAGCACCGCAGGAGCGGTGGCAACTGGCTGGACCAGCTGCTCAAGCGCCTGCTCGGCCTGGACGCGAAGCTGCGGCAGTACCGCGACGGCGCGGCGTTCGTGCGCACCGTCGTCAGCCGGGTCGGCCAGGACGGCTTCAACCAGGTCTGGTCCGGTCCCGACGCGCTGCCGAGCAAGGCCGAGATCACCGACCCCGACGCGTGGGTGCGGCGGGTGCACGGCTTCCCGAACTGAGCCGCACCGAACCCGGAGCAGAAGCAGACCCATGGGGCCGCACCCCGCCGTCGCGTCGGTCCGGCTGGCGGTTCGCCGGGCACTCGCCGACCTGCCGCCAGGTTCGCGGGTCCTGGTGGCGTGCTCCGGTGGGGCTGACTCCACGGCCCTGGCCGCCGCCACCGCCTTCGAGGCCGCGCGAGCCAGCTGGTCGGCCGGCGGGGTCACCGTCGACCACGGACTGCAGGCCGGCTCGGCCGAGCGTGCCGCCGCGGTCGAGGCGTTCCTCCGCGGCCTCGGCCTGTCACCGGTGGACACGGCGACCGTACGCGTCGGCGGGGCCGGCGGACCCGAGGCGGCCGCCCGGCTGGCCCGCTACACCGCGCTGGACGAGGTGGCCGGCCGCCACGACGCGACCGCCGTGCTGCTCGGGCACACCCTCGACGACCAGGCCGAGACCGTGCTGCTCGGCCTGGCCCGCGGCTCGGGTACGCGGTCGCTGGCGGCCATGGCGCCCGGCGGCGCCGGGACTTCGGGTGGTGACCGGCGCTACCGCCGCCCTCTGCTCGGCCTGACCCGCGCCACCACCGAGGCGGCCTGCACGGCGGAGGGGCTGCGGTTCTGGTCCGACCCGCACAACAGCGACCCGGCGTACACCCGCTCGCGGGTCCGGCACCACGTGCTGCCGGTGCTCGAGCGCGAACTCGGCCCCGGGGTCGCCGCCGCCCTGGCCCGCACCGGTGACCTGCTCCGCGACGACGCCGACGCACTGGACGAGTGGGCCGACGAGGCGTACGCCAAGTGCCGTACGCCGAGGCCGCCGGACGACGGCCGTGCGGTCACGCTCGAGGTGGAGGCACTCGCGTTGCTGCCGGCGGCGATCCGGCGCCGGGTGCTGCGGCGAGCGGCCCTGGCGGCGGGCTGTCCCGGCACCGACCTCACCGCGGGCCACCTCGCCGCGCTCGACGCCCTGGTCACCGGCTGGCGCGGGCAGGCGTGGGTCGAGGCGCCCGGCGACGTCCGGGTCACCCGGCGTGACGGACAGATCCGGCTGCGCCCCGAGCGGTGACGCGGCCGCGGGGTACGGGTCGGCGCACTCGGGCAGGTGTGGCACGCTGACGCCAGATGCCCGGTTCGAGATGCGGAGCTGCGCGGTGGACCCCGAGCACATCAGTCAGGACCTGAAGGCCGTCCTCCTCACCGAGGAGGAAATCCAGAGCAAGATCCTCGAACTCGCCGCCGCGGTCGAGCGCGACTACGCCGGCAAGGAACTCCTGCTGGTCGGCGTACTCAAGGGCGCGGTCATGGTGATGGCCGACTTCGCCCGCGCGCTGACCCGGCACGCCGAGATGGACTGGGTGGCGTACTCCTCCTACGGCTCGGGCACACGCTCCTCGGGTGTGGTGCGGATCCTCAAGGACCTCGACACCGACATCACCGGGCGCAACGTGCTGATCGTCGAGGACATCATCGACACCGGGCTCACGCTGTCCTGGCTGGTGGCCAATCTGCGGTCCCGGGGTGCGGCGTCGGTGGAGATCTGTACCCTTCTGCGCAAGCCGGAGGCGGCCAAGATGGCGGTGTCGGTGAAGTATGTCGGTTTCGACATTCCCGACGAGTTCGTCGTCGGCTACGGCCTGGACCACGCCGAGCGATACCGCAACCTGCGCTGTGTCGGCACGCTCGCGCCGCACGTGTACTCCGACTGAGCAGTCGATCGGGTGAGGATCGGGTAGGAGAGGCGCCGAAGGGGGTTGGACTGGGGCAGCCGCCACGACCGCACGAGGTCGGCGCGTCGCACGGCGTGCCGGTTCGAGGGGTTTCGCCCGGATCCGCGCCACTACCGGGTGCCGCTGGGAACACTCGAGCTGACCTGCGACGTTGCGTCTGTTGAGATAGACGGGCCAAAGTACGCCGTGGTGTGTCGGCCGACCGGCCGGTGTACCGTCGTACTTTCCTCACGTCGTGGGGCAAGAGCGGTGCGATCACCGTTCGAGGGACGGTCGTTCTGAAGCACCGCAGCGCCCACTGGCGATGCGGAACGATGAGCAGGAGGGACGGGGCCCAAAGCCCCGGGAGTATGGACGTCAAGCGATTCTTCCGCGGGCCGATCTTCTGGATCGCCGTACTCATCATCGCGATCCTGTTCGTCGGTGAGATCGCCTCGCGATCGGGCGGTTTCCAGGCCGAGGACACCTACAAGGTCGTCGACCAGATCCGGTCCAACCGCGTCGCCTCCGCCGTCATCGTGGGCGGCACCGACCAGGAGATCCGGATCACCACCAAGGACGGCAAGAAGCTGCGTGCCGCCTGGGTGAACGGCCAGGACCTCGAGCTGCAGAAGCTGCTCCAGCAGAAGGCGGACCAAAAGCAGCTGCCCGACGGCTACAACGTCGAGATCGCCCAGCCCAGCCTCTTCGGGTCGCTGCTGTCGACCCTGTTGCCGTTCGTACTCATCGCCTTGCTGTTCCTGTTCCTGATGAACCAGTTCCAGGGCGGCGGCAGCCGAGTGATGAACTTCGGCAAGTCCAAGGCCAAGCTGATCAGCAAGGACACCCCGAAGTCCACGTTCAACGACGTCGCCGGCTGCGACGAGGCGATCGAGGAACTCGGCGAGATCAAGGAGTTCCTGCAGGAGCCGGCGAAGTTCCAGGCAGTGGGAGCGAAGATCCCGAAGGGCGTCCTCCTCTACGGCCAGCCCGGCACCGGTAAGACGCTGCTGGCCCGCGCGGTCGCCGGTGAGGCAGGCGTCCCCTTCTACTCCATCTCCGGTTCGGACTTCGTGGAGATGTTCGTCGGTGTCGGTGCCTCCCGGGTGCGCGACCTGTTCGAGCAGGCCAAGGCCAACGCGCCCGCCATCGTCTTCATCGACGAGATCGACGCGGTGGGCCGCCACCGCGGCGCCGGACTCGGCGGTGGCCACGACGAGCGCGAGCAGACGCTCAACCAGCTGCTGGTCGAGATGGACGGCTTCGACGTACGCGGCGGCGTCATCCTGATCGCGGCCACCAACCGGCCCGACATCCTCGACCCGGCGCTGCTGCGCCCCGGCCGCTTCGACCGGCAGATCAGCGTCGAGGCGCCCGACCTGCTCGGCCGGCACAAGATCCTCCAGGTGCACGCGCGCGGCAAGCCCGTCCAGCCCGAGGTCGACCTGATGGCGGTCGCCCGCCGCACGCCCGGATTCAGCGGTGCCGACCTGGCCAACGTGCTGAACGAGGCGGCGCTGCTCACCGCCCGGCAGAACAAGAAGCTGATCGACGACGACGCGCTCGACGAGGCGATCGACCGGGTGATCGCCGGACCGCAGAAGCGCACCCGCCTGATGAGCGACAAGGAAAAGAAGATCACGGCCTACCACGAGGGCGGCCACGCCCTGGTGGCGGCGGCGCTGCCGGGGACCGACCCGGTGCACAAGGTCACGATCCTTCCCCGCGGCCGGGCGCTGGGCTACACCATGGTGCTGCCGGACGAGGACAAGTACTCCACCACCCGGTCGGAGATGCTGGACAAGCTCGCCTACATGATGGGTGGCCGGGCCGCCGAGGAGCTCGTCTTCCACGACCCGACGACCGGCGCCGCCAACGACATCGAGAAGGCGAGCGCGCTGGCCCGGGCGATGGTCACGCAGTACGGCATGACCGAACGCCTCGGCGCCATCAGGTTCGGCGAGAACAACGGCGAGCCGTTCCTGGGCCGCGACATCGGCCACCAGCGCAACTACTCCGAAGAGGTCGCCGCACTGGTCGACGAGGAGGTCCGCCGCCTGGTCGACAACGCCCACCAGGAAGCGTTCGACATCCTGGTCGAGAACCGCGACGTGCTGGACAACCTCGTGCTGGAGCTGTTCGAGCACGAGACCCTGGACAAGGGCGAGATCGAGACCGTCTTCCAGCCGATCCGCCGGCGTCCGATCCGGCCCGCCTGGACCGGATCGCCGACCCGCCGTCCGTCCGACATCCCGCCGGTCGACGCGCCGAAGGTGGCGCTGTCGCCCAACGGCAACCAGCCCGAGGGCGGCCTGGTGATCGCGCCGTCGCCGGAGGGTGAGTCGGACGTGCAGGGCGGACGCCCGACCCCGGGGGACCACGCCGAGCCGTCGTGAGGCCCGGCCGGTGTCGCCGGGCCGACGACGACCGCCGACGACCGGCCATCGGGATCCACGAGGCACAGGGACCGACGACAGGACTGCCGTGACCGCAGACGCGACGCGCGTGACTGACGTGAGAGATCTGCACGACGCAGGCGAGGTTCCGCCGTTCGACCACGGCCGAGCCGAGCGGGCCATCCGTGAGCTGCTGCTCGCGGTGGGGGAGGACCCCGACCGCGAGGGCCTGCGCGACACCCCGGGCCGGGTCGCCCGGGCGTACGCCGAGATGTTCGCCGGCCTGCGGATGACGCCGGAGTCGGTGCTGAGCACCACCTTCGACCTCGGCCACGACGAGATGGTGCTGGTCAAGGACATCGAGGTGTGGTCGGTGTGCGAGCACCACCTGGTGCCGTTCACCGGCAACGCCCACATCGGCTACATCCCGAACGCCGAGGGGCAGATCACCGGCCTGTCCAAGCTGGCCCGGCTGGTCGACGTGTACGCCAAGCGGCCACAGGTGCAGGAGCGGCTGACCACCCAGGTGGCCGAGGCCATGATGCGCATCCTGTCCCCGCGCGGCGTCATCGTGGTGATCGAGTGCGAGCACCTGTGCATGACCATGCGAGGCGTACGCAAGCCGGGCGCGAAGACCGTGACCTCGGCGGTGCGCGGGCAGCTGCGCGACCCGACCACCCGGGCCGAGGCGATGAGCCTCATCATCGGCGCCTGAGCCGAGACTCCGCGGCTGAGCAGGGTTCGGTCGTCGACCTCGTGCGGGACCCGCCTCGGCAGATCCCGGGACGGTCGCGGCCGACCTGGAACGACGCCGGCGGCCCTCCTGGCAGGGAGAGCCGCCGGCGCCGTCGTGCTTCGGCAGCGGGATGCGAACTGCTGCCGTACCGCGCGGAGGGATTCGGATGGTGCGTCGGGGCAGGCGACCTCGCCCTACAACCCGACCGGGACGTGCGGCATGTGCACCCACAGCTGGCGCTGGTGGATGTAGGACCGGTCGGGGATCTGCTCCAGCAGTGAGACGACCTCGCGCCGGGCGCCCTGGGCACGTGCGGCCTGGACGAGCTGGCCTCGGGAGGCGGGGCCGGTCGCGAACGCGTCGTCGAGGATCTCCAGGATCTCGACCCGGGTGACGGGCTCGGCGGGCGCGACGTCGGCCATGGGGGAGACGGTGACGTCGGCGGTGGCGGGGCTCATGACTCTCCTTTCACGTGGGCGGCCGGAATCTCCGCCGCCCTTTCGAGCTGTGACCCATCCCTCACCCACGGTCAACGTACCAAAGGTCCTCGGCCTTCGGGTCCTTCCCCGGCAAACCCACGCCGCTGCTCCGGCGCTCAGCGCAGGGCGTCGAGCAGCATGGGCAACGAGCGGTGGAGTTCGCGTTGCCAGTAAGGCCAGCTGTGGGTTCCGGGCCCGTAGAAGTGGGTCTCCAGCCGGCGTGCCCCGGCCTGCCGGAGCCGGTCGGCCAGAACGCGATTCTCCGACTCGAAGAGTGTCTCGAACGCGCTCGTGCTCCCCGGTGGGTCGAACGGCCCCGCCTGGCCGTTGCCGCAGGAGAGATACACCGGGATTCGCCGCAGTTGCCGCACCAGGTCCACCGGGTTGTGCGCGGCCCACACGCTCGCCTGGTCCTGCGGGTCGCCCCACAGCCTCAACGGGTCGTCCACGTACCCGCCGACCAGATCAAGGAGGAACTGCGTCGCGCCGGGCGTGTGGCGGGTGTCGACGACGCCGCTGTAGGACGCGGCCGCGCGGAACATCCCTTGGTGCCGGCCGGCGTACGACAACGCGCCGAAGCCGCCCATCGACAGCCCGGCGACCACCCGGCGGTGGCCGGCACCGTAGTCGCGTTCGACGATCCGGAGTACCTCGGTCAGGTGGAACCGCTCCCAGGCGGGCGGACCGGCCTGCCCGGCGTTGTACCAGTCGCTGTAGAAGCCGACGTTGCCCGCCTCGGGCATCACCACGAGGACGTTCCGCAGCGCGGGGATGGCGGCCACGTCGGTGAGCGCGGTCCAGCTCGTGTAGTCGCCGCAGCATCCGTGCAGCAGGTAGAGCACCGGCCAATGCCGGCCCGGCCGCCGATGCTCCCAGCCGTCCGGGGTCAGCAGCCGGACCTTGGCGGTGGTACCGAGCGCGGGTGAGTCGATCGTCAGGTCGACCTGGCGGGGCGCGACCTGTTCCTCGTCGACGACCCGGGCGCCCCCGGTGGCGGCGGCCGTCCCCGCGGAGGTCGGCTCGAAGGCAGGGCCCGGCGCGGCCGATCGGGCCGCCCGGGCCGGCTGCGCCCCGGTGACCAGGGCGGACAGGGCGAGGAGGAACGCGAGGACTAGGACGGCGACGCGACGAATGTCGGAGCGAGGCTCTACGATCGCCGCGCGGGCGACGCCGCTCTGCGCCGCGGATCTGGTGGGGTCGAAGGACATCCGGTGACCTCCCTGATTCGGGGTGGCTGTCTCGGGCTGGGTCTTCGGGCTGGTCTTCGGGCTGGTTCGGACTTGGCGTCGCGCTGAAGGTCGTGGTGGGCTGACTGTGCGTCAAGGTCTGCCGCCGACGTTGGCCAACCGGCGCCGGGCGCCACGAGACGAAGTGAGGTGAGGTCGTGCGGGTGAGCGGTGTACCCACTGCGTACCTCCCTGGCCTGCCCCAGCCCCGCCGCGCGCTGGTGATGGGAGTGCTCAACGTCACCCCGGACTCGTTCTCCGACGGCGGCCGGTGGCTGGAGCCCGACAAGGCGATCGCCCACGGCCATGAGCTGATGGCCGAAGGCGCCGACCTGCTCGACGTGGGCGGTGAGTCGACCCGTCCCGGCGCCGACCGGCCCTCGGAGGAGGAGGAGCTGGCCCGGGTCCTGCCGGTCGTCCGGGCGCTGGCCGGCGCCGGTGCGCTGGTCTCGGTCGACACGATGCGCTCCCGGGTCGCCCAGGAGACGGTCGAGGCCGGTGCGGTGATGGTCAACGACGTGTCCGGCGGCCTGGCCGACCCGCGGATGCTGCCCTTCGTCGCGGCCGCGGGAATCCCGTACATCTGCATGCACTGGCGGGCGCACTCGGCGCAGATGCAGCAGCACGCTACTTACGACGACGTGGTGGAGTCGGTCGTCACCGAGCTGGGCGACCGGCTGGCTGCCGCCGAGGCCGCCGGGATCGCGCCGGAGCTGCTGGCGATCGACCCGGGCCTGGGGTTCGCCAAGACCGGTGAGCACAACTGGACCCTGCTGGCCGGCTTCGACCGGCTGGCCTCGCTCGGCCGCCCGGTGCTGGTCGCGGCCTCCCGGAAGACGTTCCTCGGCAACCTGCTGGCCGACCCGGCGACCGGGCAGCGGCGGCGCACCGTCGACCGCGACGACGCCAGCGCGGCGGTCGCGGTGCTGGCGGCGGCGGCCGGTGCGTGGTGCGTCAGGTCCCATGCCGTCCGGCCAACTCTGGACGGCGTCAAGGTGGCCGCCGCCTGGGGTGCGGCCTCGACGCCGGACGACGCCGGCGGCGAACGACCGGAAACCCGCACGTGATCACCCCAGGGCGACGTCCGCGAACACGCTGTGACCAGGCCGTAAGCGGGTGGTGAACATCGTGACGATCGTTTCTCCGTCTCGCTGCGAGCCGTACGCCGGACGAAACAAACAGGCCCCTCGGGTTGTCGTTATGACAGGGCGCGCCGGTACTGTCTGGCCAGGGATGTTTCGACCGGGAGGAGGACATAGTGGCTGATCTGATCACCCTGCGTGGGCTCCGCGTCTTCGGCCACCACGGTGTCCACCCGGAAGAACGCGCACAGGGCCAGACCTTCGTGGTCGACGTGGCACTCGGTGTCGACACCCGGCCGGCGGCCCTGGCCGACGACCTGTCCCAGACGCTCGACTACTCACTGCTGGCGACGCAGGTCGCCGACGCCGTGGGCAGGCAACCCGTTGATCTCATCGAGACGGTGGCGCAACGCGTCGCCGACCTGTGCCTCGACCACCCCCGGGTCGAGCATGTCGAGGTCACCCTGCACAAGCCCGAGGCGCCGGTCGGGCTTTCGCTCGACGACGTCGCCGTGACCATCCACCGGAGCCGTACGTGAACGAGACCCCCAACCCGCACATCATCGACGCCGACACGTTGACCGGTGGGTTCCGCCCGATCCGGCGGGTCGTCGTCGCGCTGGGCAGCAACCTGGGCGACCGGGTGGCCAATCTGCAGGGTGCCCTGAACGCGGTGGCCGACACCCCGGACGTCGAGATCGTCGGGGTGTCGCCGGTCTACGAGAGTTCGGCCGTCGGCGGCCCCGAGGGCTCGCCGGACTTCCTGAACGCCGTGGTGGTGGTCGACTCGACGCTGCACGCCCGCACCCTGCTGGAGCGGGCGCTGGCGATCGAGGACGCGTTCGGCCGGGTCCGCACCGAGCCGGGCGCTCCCCGCACCCTCGACGTCGACCTGGTGGTGGTCGGCGACAAGGTGATCGAGGAGGACGACTTCGTGCTCCCGCACCCCCGTGCACACGAGCGTGCGTTCGTGGTCCTTCCGTGGGCGTCGGTCGACGCCGACGGTGTGATTCCCGGCCAGGGGCGGGTCGGTGACCTCGCCGGCCAGGTCGACACCACGACGATCACGCGCGTGGACGGCCTCGAGCTCCGTATCGAGTGAGACCGGTGCGTACGACGCGGCCAGCAGTACTGGTCGCCCTGATCCTGATCGGTGGTGCGGTCGCCTGGAGCGGCGTCGCCATCCTGCAGGCGACGGGGCAGACGGTCGGGCGGACACCCTGGTCCGCGCCCGGCGGGCTGGCGTTCTTCGCCGCGCTGCTGCTGCTCGGCGCGTGGTACATGTACGACCGGGTCCACCGCAAGAACCGCTCGGTCGACGGGCTGACCGCCGTCCGGTTGCTCGCCCTGGCCAAGGCCAGCGCGCTGGTGGGAGCGCTCGCCACCGGCGTCTACGCCGGGATCGCGATCCGGTTCCTTCCCAGCGCCGACATCCCCGACCTCCGCATCCGGGTGATCCGGGCGGCGGTGACCGTCGTCGCCGCGGTGGCCGTCATGGTCGGTGGTCTGCTGCTCGAACGCGCCTGCAAGGTGCCGGAGGACCCCGACCAGGAGGAGCGCGCCGCGCGGCGCGGCGGGAACAGCCACCACGACTGAGGTGCGGGACCATGCGCCGTGGGTCGCTGTGGTGCCGGTTTCGTCCCGATATCGTGTCAGCGCCGTGACGTAAGGTAGCCGACACTCGGTAAATGCCGGATATGCCACACATCCTCGGCCACAAACCGTAGCCTCCTCCCATGCCACGTCAGGGGGATCACCGCGTACGTCATCTCGCCAGGTGGGTGGCGACTCCAGTGCTGGTGCTGAGCGCCGCACTGGTGTTGTTCGCTCTCACCCAGGGCGCTCCGGCGCTGCTGGCAGGTGCTGCCATCACCACGCTCGTGTCCGGAGTCGTCGCGGTGGCCGTCTATGACGTCGAACTACTACGTGCCCGGCGCGCGCACGGCGCCGACCGGGCCGCGCAGGCGCGCTCCTACGCCGCGATGTACGCCGCGCACGTCCGGGTCATGGCGCAGGGCTTCACCCTCGCCAACAACCGCCAGCAACTCGAGGTCCCAGCGAAGTCCGCGGGCGACGAGACCGCCACCACGCCGCAGGCCGAGCCGACCGGGAAGGCCGCGCAGGCCACCCCGGCGGCGCGCACGGCGACGCCCGTGCGCGCGCAGCGGCGCGCTTCCGGCAGCGGAAACCAGGTGGAGTGGGACACCCTCGCCGGTGCCCGGCCCGAGGCTTCCGCAGACAAGGCCGAGCCCGCGAAGAAGGCGGAGCCCGCGAAGAAGGACCAGGCTGCCGAGGTGAAGCCGGCAGCGAAGGCCGAGGAGAAGGCCACCTCCGCGCAGCCGCCTCAGAAGGTGGCCGCGAAGGCCGAGGAGAAGGCGGAGCCGACGGCCAAGGCCGACGCGAAGGCGAAGCCTGTCGAGAAGGCCTCGAAGGCCGACGAGGAGTCCGAGCAGATGGACAAGCCGGCGGCGAAGGCTGACGAGCCCGCCGACGCGGCCACGCACGCCGTGGACAAGAAGACGGCGGCTCCGGAGCTGTGGAAGGGGACCGAAGCCCCCACGGTCGTCAACCTGAAGGCCTGGGAGGTGCGCGCCCGGATCGCAGAGGAAGAGCGCGCCGCCCAGCAGAAGGCACAGGGCACGACCGCGGACGCCAAGCAGGGCGCCGCCCGGGACGACAAGGGCAGCCGGCCCGCCGACGGTGCGGCGGCGAAGGCCGTCGAGGTCGACGCCCGCACGGAGACTCCCACCCGGGAGCGCAGGGGCGCCTGACGCTTCGTACGCCAAGAGCAACGGGCCGGCCGAGTCACCTCTCGGCCGGCCCGTTCTCCGTCCAGGGGTCGTGCCGATCCGGCGATCTGCAGAGCTACTTGTCGATGTCGCCGACCACGAAGAACAGCGACCCCAGGATCGCCACCAGGTCGGCGACGACGCAGCCGGGTACGAGTTCGGGCAGGACGGCCATGTTGTTGAACGACGCCGAGCGCAGCTTCAGCCGCCACGGCGTCTTCTCCCCGCGGGACACGAGGTAGTAGCCGTTCAGGCCGAGCGGGCTCTCGGTCCAGGCGTACGTCTGTCCCTCCGGCGCCTTGAGGATCTTCGGCAGCCGCACGTTGACCGGCCCGGGCGGCAGTGAGCGCAGCCGCTCCACGCAGGCCCGCGCCAGGTCGAGGGAGACGTGGATCTGCTCTCGCAGCACGTCGAACCTGGCGAACGAGTCGCCCTCGGTGCGGGTGACCACCCGGCCGGGGCCGTCCGGCCCGAAGAGTTCGCCGTAGGCGAGGTAGGGCTCGTCCCGGCGCAGGTCGAAGTCGACGCCGCTGGCCCGGGCGATCGGTCCGGAGACGCCGTACGAGTGCACCAGGTCCGCCGACAGGACGCCGACCCCCCGGGTGCGGGCCCGGAAGATCTCGTTGCCGAAGATCAGCCCCTCG
Organism: Actinopolymorpha sp. NPDC004070; assembly: GCF_040610475.1. Classification (NCBI taxonomy): domain Bacteria; kingdom Bacillati; phylum Actinomycetota; class Actinomycetes; order Propionibacteriales; family Actinopolymorphaceae; genus Actinopolymorpha; species Actinopolymorpha sp. NPDC004070. The sequence continues at coordinate 149,471 of NZ_JBEXMJ010000003.1, forward strand.
AGGTCGGGCAGCCGGCGGGCCACCGCGTCGACGGCGGCGTCCACCCGGTCCAGCCAGCCCGCGGGCAGGTCCTCCTTCAGGCCGCCGACCCGGTTGAACATGTAGTGCATCCGGCCGCCGGAGATCTCCTCCATCACCTGCTGCAGGGTCTCCCGCTCGCTGAACGCGTAGAAGATCGGCGTGATCGCACCGACCTCCAGCGGATAGCTGCCGAGGAACATCAGGTGGTTCAGGACACGGTTGAGCTCGGCGAGCAGGGTGCGCGCCCACACCGCGCGGACCGGAACCTCGATGCCGGTCATCCGCTCGACGGCGAGGACCACGCCGAGTTCGTTGGCGAACGCCGACAGCCAGTCGTGCCGGTTGGCGAGCATGATGATCTGGCGGTAGTCGCGTACCTCGAACAGCTTCTCCGCGCCCCGGTGCATGTAGCCGACGACGGGTTCGCAGGTGACGATCCGCTCGCCGTCGAGGGTGATCCGCAGCCGCAGCACGCCGTGGGTGGCCGGGTGCTGGGGGCCGATGTTGAGGATCATGTCCTGGGTGGCGAGCTCGTCACCGCCGCCCCGCTCGTAGCGTTCCGTCCCACCGGACAGGCCGGCGGCTCCCGCACCGAGGCTCACGATCCGTTCGGTCGTCACGTGGCCCATGCTCGCACGCGGACGCCCCGTTGATCCGCAGGCCCGCGCCGCCCGTCCTGATCGGGTGCCTGGTCACACGGGTCGGCCGGGCTCCCTCGCTCGGCTAATCTCCATGGCTATGGACACGTTGTTCGCGCCCCCGGGGGAGCGGTGGCAACCGGTGTCCCCTCGGCTTTGTCAGCTGCGGCGGGTGATCCTGGCGTTCTGGACCGGACTCCTGGGCCTGGCCGCCGCGGTGGCCGCGGGGCTGCTGCTGGGCTGGGGCTACGCCGCGGCCGTGGTGGCGGTGGCCGCCCTCGTCTTCGGCTGGGGCTGGTGGCTGGTCGGGCGCAACTGGCGTTCGTGGGGGTACGCCGAGCGGGGCGACGACCTGCTGGTCACCCACGGTGTGCTGTTCCGCACCCTGGTGGTGGTGCCGTACGGCCGGATGCAGTTCGTCGACGTCACGGCCGGCCCGGCGGAGCGGAAGTTCGGAATCGCGAAGGTTCAGTTGCACACCGCGACCCCGGCCACCGACGCCGAGATCCCCGGGCTGCCGCCGGAGGAGGCCGAACGCCTGCGTGACCGGCTGGCCGCGCTGGGCGAGGCGCGGGCAGCGGGCCTGTGAGCGAGCACGACGCGCACCGCGAACCCCTCGCCGCGGGGACCCCGCTGCCGGACGGTGGTGACCCGGCCGCGGTCACCGCGCTGCGCCGGCTGCACCCCGCGACTCCGGTACTGAACGGCTGGAAGTGGTTCGCGCTCGCGATCGCGGCGATCGGCCAGAACGCCGTCCGCGACCTGAACTACAAGCTGTTCGGCCTGCAGGTGGTGGCCGCGCTGGTCCTCGGCGTGGTGCTGGGGACGTTCTCGTGGTGGTTCACGAAGTACCGCATCGAGGGCGAGGAGCTGCGGATCGAGAGCGGCTTCCTGTTCCGGCGTTCGCGCCGGATCCGGATCGACCGGCTGCAGGCGGTGGACATCGTCCGGCCGGTGCTGGCGCGGTTCCTCGGGGTGGCCGAACTCCGGCTGGAGGTCGCCGGCGGCGGCAAGACCGAGGCCCCGCTGGCGTACCTGAACGAACCCGGAGCCCAGCAACTGCGGGCGGAGCTGCTGGCCCGGGCGGCCGGGCTGGACGCGGACACCCCGGAGGCGCCCGAGCACCGACTGGTCGCCGTACCACCGGGGGTCCTGCTGGCGTCCACCGTGGTCAGCGCGCCGTTCCTCACCGCCGTGCTGGGGTTCGTGGTGGTCGCGATCGCGTCGGTGGTCGTGGGCGAGATCGTCGGCCTGGCGTTCCTGCTGCCGTGGGCACTCGGCGGGCTCGGCGTGGTGTGGCGGCAGTTCGTCGGCGAGTTCGGCTTCACCGTGAGCGAGTCGCCGGACGGGCTGCGGATCCGCAAGGGCCTGCTGGACACCTGGGCGCAGACGGTCCCGCCGGGCCGGGTGCAGGGGGTGGAGATCGAGCAGCAGTTCCTGTGGCGGCCGAAGGGCTGGGTGAAGCTGTCGGTCGACGTGGCGGGTTACGGCGGTAAGGGCTCGGAAGGGCAGACCTCGTCCACCCTGCTGCCGGTCGCGCCCTGGCCGGTGGCGAAGGCGCTGCTGGAACGCGTCCTGCCCGGCGTCGACGTGGACGGCGTCGCCCGGGTGGCCGCGCCGCGGCGGGCCCGCTGGCTGCGCCCGATCGGCTGGCGCTACCTCCGGCACGGCGTGGACGCCCGGGTGTTCGTCAGCGACGCCGGCTGGCTGACCCGGCGGACCGCGGTCGTGCCGCACGTCAAGATGCAGAGCGTGCGGGCCACCCAGGGGCCGTACCAACGGCTGCTCGGCCTGGCCAGCGTGCACGTCGACACCCCGGTCGGCCCGGTGAACGCGGTCGCCCTGCACCGGTCGCCCGACGTGGCCCGGGACCTGGTGCGCGACCAGGCCGAACGCTCCCGGCTGGCCAGGCGCACCGCCGGTCCCGAGCGCTGGATGCAGCACCGGGTGGCGGTCGCCGCGGTCCCGGCGCAGCCGCCTGAGCCTCAGCCCACCGACCCCGGCGTACGACCGGAGGGTTCCGTACGACCGGACGGTGACGGTGGTGGCGACAGCGCCGTCGGCGGATCCGGCTCGCCCAGCACCTGACGCAGGCCGCCCGCCCGAACGCCTCCATGGGTGCCCTGGCCCGGTGTCGCCGCCTGGGCCAGCCACCAGAAGTCGCCGAGCCCGCCGGCAGCGACGAGTTCGGCCGCCTCGCCGGCCCGGGTCAGCGCACCCAGATAGCCCGCCGGGTCCGATCCGGCCAGTGCCAGCGGCGGCCGGGTGGCGTCCACGCCCAGCGCGGTCAGCGCCGCGCGCTGGGAGGTGAGCAGCGTCTCCTCTGCGCCGGCGCGTTCGCCTGCCCGGGCCACCGCGTCCACGGCCACGTGGGCGGTGATGTCGCAGGAACGGTCGGGCACCGGCGCGACCGTCCGGCCGGAGCGGTAGCCGCGCAGGGTGCCCGTCGGTGGGCGCCGCCACCGCACGTGGCCGTAGTCCACGGCCAAGGCCAGCCCGGACCGCAGCCGGCGTACGACATCGGCCCAGGCGAGGTCGCGCGGCAGGCCGATCTCAGCCCGGGCGCCGGGCGGCCCGTCGGCCAGTGGCCACCACTCGGCCAGCCAGGCGAGGTCCTCCTCGCCCGCGGGTGCGCCCAGGCGTTCGTCCCCGGTGGCGGCGTCGACCTCCACCAGCCGTGGTACCCGGGCGTCGTCGAGTTCGGCCACGTCGACGGGGATGTTGTCCAGCCACTCGTTCGCGACCAGCAGCCCGTCGACCTCGTCCGGGAGGGTGGCCGACCAGAGCACGGGCGCCGGCAGGCCGGCCGGTCGCTCGGCCACCTCGACCCCGACCAGTCCGAGGTCCGCGTCGAGAGCGTGCAGGGCACGCAGGAGCTCGCCTCTCCCGGCGCCGACGTCGACCACTGTCCGTGCGCCGACGGCCCGGGCCAGCCGCAGCAGCGCGGCCGCGAAGGCAGGGGAGACGTGCACGGACGTACGGAAGTGTTCGGACGGCGCCTGCGTACGGAAGAAGCCCCCCGCGCCGTACAGCGCCTCCTCGGTCGCGGCCCGCCACGTCCGCCAGTCGCGCCTGCTCGCGTCCCCCATGGCGGCGACCCTATGCGGTCCCGCCCCCGCTCGCCCTCTCATCCGGTCCGAGTAGCACGGGTCCTACCCAGGGTGGACGCTGGCCGCCGGGCCGCGACGTACGCTCAGGCTCGTGCGCCTCCACCAGCTCTACGACTGGCCGCGCCGCCGGCCCTACCTCGTGGACGGCGCGCTGGCCGCCTCGATCGCGACGTTCGGGCTGCCGGTCGGGTACGCCGTGGACCAGGTGCTCGGCCTCCTCGTCAGTACGGCACTGATCGTGCCGCTGGTGTGGCGGCGCCGCTACCCGATGCGGGTGTTCCTCGTGGTCACCCTGGCCTGCCTGGCCCAGGTGCTGTTCATGAGGTCGCCGATCGGTGCCGACGTCGCGTTCCTCTTCGCGCTCTACTCCGCCAGCGCCTACTCCCGGCAGACGGCGGCCCGGGTCGGCGCGCTCCTGGTCGGTGCGGTCGGGTCGTTCCTGGGTCCGGTCGACTGGGGACTGTTCACCTACTCCTCCCGCGGCGCGCTCGACGTGCTGCTGCCCGGCTTGGTCCTGCTGGCGATGGTGGCGTTGGTGTGGACGTTCGGCGACCTCATGCGCACCCGCCGGGCGTACGTCGGCGAGCTGGAGGAACGCGCCCGGCGGCTGGAGTTCGAACGCGACCAGCAGGCCCGGCTGGCCCGGTCGGCCGAGCGGGCCCGGATCGCCCGGGAGCTGCACGACGTGATCGCGCACTCGTTGTCGGTGGTGGTCGCTCAGGCCGACGGCGGGCTGTACGCCGGCGCCAAGGACGCCGAGGCGGCCCGGACCGCCCTGGCCACCATCGGGAAGACCGGCAGGCAGGCGCTGGCGGAGATGCGCCGGCTCCTGGGCGTACTCCGCACCGACTCCGCACCCTCGATCGTGTCCGGCGAGCCGGCCGGTGCCTGGCCCGAAGGGCTGCCGTACGCCCGCTCGGACACCCGGCCGGACGGCTGGTCGTACGCCCGCTCCGGCCACCGCTTCGATCCGGGTCCGGACGGCGACGCCGGGCCGGGCCGCGGCACCGTGCGACCGATCGCTGCCGAACCCGCAGGCCCGGACCTTTCCCCCCAGCCGAGCCTGGCCCAGTTGCCCGACCTGATCGAGCAGGTGCGTGCCAGCGGCCTGCCGATCGAGGTGCAGGTCGACGGCCACGAGCGCCCGCTCACCGGCGGCACCGAACTCGCGGCGTACCGCGTCGTGCAGGAGGCGCTGACGAACACCCTCAAGCACGGCGGGCCGCGCACCAGCGCCACGGTCCGGCTGCGCTACGACCAGGACCGGCTTCGGATCCACGTCCTCGACGACGGTCGCGGCGGTGCGGCGCACGGCGACGGCAACGGGCACGGCATCCTTGGGATGCGCGAACGCGTCGCGGTCTACGGCGGTCTCCTGCGGGCCGGTCCGCGGATCGGCGGGGGTTTCGAGGTGCTGGCGGAGATCCCGCTCAGCGCAGATGAGACGAGGGTGGGTACGTGAAGATCCGGGTCTTCCTGGTCGACGACCAGGTGCTCGTCCGCACCGGCTTCACGATGGTGGTCGACTCCCAGCCCGACATGGAGGTCGTCGGCCAGGCGGGCAACGGCGCCGAGGCCCTCGAACGCCTCAGCGTGGTCGGCGCCGACGTCGTCCTGATGGACGTACGCATGCCCCGGATGGACGGCGTGGAGGCGACCCGCCGGCTGCGGGCGCGCGGCGAGACGGCACCCCGGGTGATCGTCCTCACCACCTTCGACCTGGACGAGTACGCCTTCACCGCGCTCAAGGCCGGTGCCGCGGGGTTCCTGCTCAAGGACGCGCCGCCGGACGACCTGCTGTCGGCGGTCCGGACGGTCCACTCCGGTGACTCGGTGGTCGCACCGAGCACGACCCGCCGGCTGCTGGAACACTTCGCCCCGCACCTGCCCGACCGGGAGGAACGCCCCGACGAGCGGGTCACCGGCCTCACCGAACGCGAGCGCGAGGTGTTGCTGGAGGTGGCCCGCGGCCTGTCCAACGCCGAGATCGGTGCCCGGCTGCACCTCGCCGAGGCGACCGTGAAGACCCACGTCGGCCGGATCCTCGCCAAGCTCGGGTTGCGCGACCGGGTGCAGCTGGTGGTCTTCGCGTACGAGAACGGCCTGGTCCGCGCCGGCCGCTAGCGCCACGCGCCTCCGGAGAACCTCGACCGGGAGTGCCCTGCCTGCCGGAAACAAACAGCCTCACCGGGTGGTCCGTAAGGGGTGTGCCGTACGCCGCAGGTCGCACCCGCCACACCCCAGGCCGTACGTACGAACCCGTGAAGGCCATCATCGCGGCGGACGCCCGCACCAGGCGCCGGATCCTAGGCTCGGGATGGTTCGCCTGCCGAGGGCGGATCCCCTGCCCACGAAGGAGTTCCCGCATGACAACCGCGCCATCGACGGTCGGCGTCCAACCGGCCGCCAGCGCCGTCAACCTGGTCAAGACCTACGGCTCCGGGCCCACCGCGGTCCGCGCACTGGACGAGGTTTCGTTGGAGTTCGGCGCGGGGCAGTTCACCGCGATCATGGGCCCGTCCGGGTCGGGCAAGTCGACGCTGATGCACTGCCTGGCCGGGCTGGACGCGGCGACGTCGGGTTCGGTCGTGCTCGGCGGCACCGACCTGACCACGCTGTCGGACCGCCAGCTCACGGTGTTGCGCCGGGAGCGGGTCGGGTTCGTCTTCCAGGCGTTCAACCTGATGCCCACCTTGACCGCCGAGCAGAACATCACCCTTCCCCTGGAGCTGGCAGGTCGCCGTCCGGACGGGAAGTGGCTGGCCACGCTGGTCGACGTGCTCGGTCTCGCCGACCGGCTGAAGCACCGTCCGTCCGAACTCTCCGGCGGCCAGCAGCAGCGGGTGGCGATCGCCCGCGCGCTGGCGTCGCGCCCGGACGTGGTCTTCGCCGACGAGCCCACCGGAAACCTCGACTCCCGTACCGGCGCGGAGGTGTTGTCGTTCCTGCGCCAGTCGGTACGCGAGTTCGGGCAGACGATCGTCATGGTCACCCACGACCCGGTGGCCGCGTCCTACGCCGACCGGGTGGTCCTGGTCGCCGACGGCCGGGTGGTCGGCGAGATCGACCGGCCGTCCGCGGACGCGGTGCTGGACGCGATGCGTGAGCTGGGGGCCTGACCGATGCGCCGGATGATCCTCGCCGCCCTTCGCGGCCACGCCGGCCGGTACGTCGCCGGCGGCCTGGCCATCATGCTCGGCGTCGCGTTCGTCGCCACCGCGCTGATGGTGCTGAGCTCGGCCCAGGCCGCGATGGCGCAGGCCGCAGGCGCGCAGTACGCCCGTGCCGACCTCGTGGTCACCAACTCCGGAGAGCCGATCACCCCCGCGGTGGTCCACCGGCTCGGCCGGCTCGAGGGTGTGGCCGGCGCCGCCGGGCTGGCCGGCGGCGGTGTCCGGGTGACGTTCCCCGACGCGTCCCGGCCGACCTTCGCGGGCCTGTCCGGGCTACCCGCCGACCCGTCCTTCCGCTGGCACCGGGTCGACAGCGGCCGGTTGCCGTCCGGGCCCGCCGAGGTGGCCGTCCCCCGTGACCTCGCCCGCGACCGGGGCCTGAAGGTCGGCTCGGTGCTGCGGGTCCATCCGGTCAAGGGGCCCGCCCGTCCGGTCCGGGTGGTCGGCGTGGTCAGCGGCGGCTCGCTGCTGGACAGCTCCGCGCTGGTCGCCAACGACCGGGCGATCGCGGCCTGGTCCGGTCAGGTGACCTACGGCGAGGTGCTGGTGCGCACCAGCACCGGTGCCGACGGGGCCGCCGTCACGGACCGGCTGCACAAGGCCCTCAAGGGCGGCGCGACCGTGCAGACCGCCGCCCAGCGCACCGACGACCAGGTCAGGTCGTTCACCAACGGCGTCGACGTGCTCGGCGGCTTCCTGCTCGGGTTCGCGGGCATCGCGGTCTTCGTGGCCACGCTCGTGGTGGCCAACACGTTCACCATCCTGCTCGCCCAGCGCACCCGCGAACTCGCCCTGCTGCGCTGCGTCGGCGCCCTTCGCCGGCAGATCTTCGGGTCGGTGGTGATCGAGTCGCTGCTGCTCGGGCTGGTCGCGTCGATCGCCGGGATCGCCGTGGGTACCGGCCTCGCCGGGCTCGCGGTGGTCCTCCTGGGCCGGTCGCCGCTCGGCATCCCGACCGGCGGGCTGGTGGTGACCCCGGTAGGGATCGTCGTACCGCTCGTGGTCGGCCTGGTCACCACCGTGCTCGCCGCGCTCGCCCCTGCCCGCAGGGCGACCCGGGTGTCGCCGCTGGCGGCGCTGCGGCCGGAGCTCGCGGTCGGCGCCCGGTCCCGGGCCGGAATCGTCCGGACGACGCTCGCGGTGCTGTGCGTGCTGGCCGGCGCGGCCGCGTTGTTCGGCGCGATGACGCTGACCGGATTCCTGACCGCGCTCGCGGTCGGGATCGGTGGCGGGCTGTTGTCGTTCGTCGGCATCCTGCTCGGCGCGCCTCTGCTCGTACCCGCGCTGGTACGCCTGCTGGGCGCGCTGACCGGACGGTTCGGCGGCCCGCCGGCCCGGCTGGCCGTCGGCAACGCGGTCCGCAACCCGCGCCGCACCGCGGCCACCGCGGCTGCCCTCCTGGTCGGAGTGACCCTGATCGCGATGATGAGCGTGGGCGCGGCGTCGGTGCAGAGCTCGTTCCACGCCTCGCTGGACAGCAGGTACCCGCTCGACCTGAGCGTGGACGTCGCGACCGGTGCTCTGCCGGACGCGGTGGTGAAGGGGATGCCGAAGGTCGAGGGGGTCTCGCGTACGGCGCGTCTCACCGGCGCGCAGGTCCGTGTCGCCTCGGCCGGGCGCGCGGCGTCCGGCGGTGCGGCGCCGGGGCAGGCGATCGAGACGACCGTCTCCGCGGTGGAACCCTCGGCGGCGAACGCCGTCGTACGCGACCCCGCCCTGCTTCGCGGCCTCGGCGACGGTACGGCGATCATCGGGCCGTCGACGGCGAACTCGATCGGCGTCGACGACGGCGGCCGGCTCGTCCTCGGCACGGGGAAGCCCAGGGTCGAGCTGCGCGCCCGGGTGGTGAGAAGCGAGGCCCTCCCCCAGGTGCTGGTGAGCTCGGCCGACCTGGCCCGGGTGGCGCCGAAGGCACCGGTCACCTCGGTCTGGGCGCGGGTCGCCGACACCGCCGACGGCACCCAGGTGGTCAGCCGGGCCCAGGAGGTCGTCGGGAACGACGACACCATCCACCTCGGCGGCGCTGCGGCCGAACGCGCGGTCTACGACAAGGTGCTGAACGTCCTGCTGCTGGTGGCCACCGGCCTGCTCGCCGTGGCCGTGGTGATCGCCCTGGTCGGCGTGGGCAACACGCTCAGCCTGTCGGTGCTCGAACGCACCCGCGAACAGGCGATGCTACGTGCTCTCGGGCTCACCCGCGGCCAGCTGCGGGCGATGCTCGCCGGCGAGGCGTTGCTGATCGCGGCGGCCGCGGTGGTCGCCGGGCTGGTGCTCGGCACGGCGTACGGCTTCGCCGGTACGCGGATCCTGCTGGGCGAGGTGACCTCGCACATCGAGCTCGGCGTTCCGGTCGCCCGGCTGGCGCTGGTGGCGGCGGTCGCGCTGGCGGCCGGGCTGGCCGCGTCGGTGCTGCCGGCGCGGCGCGCGGTGCGGGTGCCTCCGGCCGCGGCGATCGGCACCGAGTGAGCGGAGGGCACCTGACGCCGGGAGCCGGCGGTTCGGCTGCTCAGCGGCCCAGGCCGAGCACCACCGACAGCACGAACACCGCCGCCACGACGGCGAGTTCGAGGTAGCCGAGCACCAGGCCGGTGACCGCGAGCCCGATGCCGTCGCCGTTGGTCCGGCGGATGCGGGCCAGGGCGAGGTGCCCGGTGACGATGGCGGGCACGGCGCTCATTCCGGTGGTGCACAGGCCGAGGACCGCACAGGCGACGGACACCTTGGCCAGCGGTTCGGTCGCGCGTACCGGCGCGGGCACGTAGTTGGCCCAGGGGTTCGCCAGGGGCGCGGGTGGCGCGGGCGGCAGCCGGTTGGAGGGATAGCCCGGGTTGGCCGGGTGGGTACCGGGAAGCGCACCCGGTAGCTCACCGGGGTACATGCCGCGTACGCCCGGCAGCCTGGGCTGGCCGGGATGCAGTCCGGCGTGCTGGCCGATCCCGCCGAACGGCACCGTCGGCGGGATCGCCTGGCCCGGCTGGCCGGCCGGCAGTTGTTCGGGCGACTGCTGCTGGGGGATGGGGAACGGAGTGGGACCGACGGGGAGGTCGGCGATGAGCTCGGCGAGTTCGCCGTAGGTACGGGCTTCCATCACCGCGTCGACGCGGTCGTGGTGTTCGCCCCAGTCCAGCCGGCCCTCCGCGAGGGCGGCCTTGAGCACGTCTGCCGCGCGTTCCCGGTCGGCGTCGGACGCCCGCATCGAGTGCCAGTCGGTGCCCATGTCACCCCCAGCCGCTGGGAGCCGACCCACGCTGGAGGCGGCCCGGCGTACCTTCCCCTCTCGCCATTGTGCCGCCGGATCCGGAGAATGGCCGCTCTCTCATCCAGCCCGCCCGTGAGGTCGGTGCTTCCCCGTAAGTTCCCGATTGCCCCGGACGCGCGGTCTCTCCCGGGAGGTTCGTGGAGAAGCCGGGCACGCTCGCGCGAGAGTCGAGGTCGAGGTGGGATCGATCCGGTGGGTGGCGGCGGTCAGCGCAGGCCGAAGAGCATCGCCGCCAGCATGAACACCGCGCCGCCGACGACGTGGAGGTAGCCGAGGACCAGGCCGCCGATGGCCATCCCGCGGCCGTCGTCCCCGGAGTTGGCGACGCGGCCCAGCGCGAGGTGGCCGGTGATGATGGCGGGTATGGCGGACATGCCGCAGGTCAGCGGCGCGACCGCCCCCATGATCAGGGATGCCTTGGCCAGCGGCTCGGTCCGCCGCACCGGGGCGATCGCGTTCGGGCCCCACGGGTTCGCCTGCAGCGCCCGGTTGGCGGCATCGAAGGAAGGCGGCACGAACGGCGCCGGCCCGGCGGGCAGGTCGGCCACCTGGCGCTGGATCTCGCCGTAGGTCTGGGACCGCAGGACCGCGTCCAGGCGGGTGCGGTGCTCGGTGGGGTTGAGCCGTCCCTCGGCGAACGCCGCCTTGAGGATGTCGGCCGCGCGCTCCCGGTCGGCGTCGGACGCGCGCATCGTGTGCCAGTTGTTCATGCGCCCCCCTCGGCGGCAGTGCCCCGCCCGCGCGGGGTGATCTTGGGTCAGGTTACGTCGCTCGCGTCCGAAGGACAGGTCCGTCACGACCACGACGGATACGAACGCAGATGGAACGGACAAGGGCGGCGACGAGTGCCCGGACCGCTGACGCTCGGGATGCCCGTCCTTCGCCGAGGTACGCCGGTACGTCACCAGTACGCTGGCCACGCCGCGAAACCGGTCCCGTAAGAACTCATCCCGAGCCGCGGAATCATCGAGAACGGAAAGGCCCCGGCCCATGCTGCTCGCTGTCGACGTGGGCAACACCCACACCGTGCTCGGCCTGTTCGACCGAACCCGGCTGGTCGAGCACTGGCGGGTGTCCACCGAGGACCGGCGGACCGCGGACGAGCTCGCGGTGCTGGTCGCCGGGCTGCTCGCCGGGCACACCGGCGCGGAGGGCGTGACAGGGGTGGCGATCTGTTCGACGGTGCCGACGGTCCTGCACGAACTCCGGGAGATGGTCGCCCGCTACTACGGCGAGGTGCCGAGCGTGATCGTGGAGCCGGGCGTACGCACCGGCGTACCCGTGTTGATGGACAACCCCCGCGAGGTGGGCGCGGACCGGATCGTGAACGCGCTCGCGGTGTACGAGCAGTACGGCACCGCTGCCATCGTGGTCGACTTCGGCACGGCCACGACGTTCGACGTGGTGAGCGAACGCGGGGAGTACATCGGCGGGGCGATCTCACCCGGTATCGAGATCTCACTGGAGGCGCTGGGCCGCCGGGGCGCGCAGCTGCGCCGGGTGGAGCTTCTCCGCCCGCGTACGGTCATCGCCAAGAACACCGTCGAGGCGTTGCAGTCCGGCGCCGTCTACGGTTTCGCCGGCCAGGTCGACGGGCTCGTTACTCGGATGATCGACGAGCTCGGTCTGGACCCGGCCGCCGTCACGGTGGTGGCCACCGGTGGGCTCGCCCCGGTCGTCGTCGAGGAGTGCCGCAAGGTGAACGCGCACGAGCCGTGGCTCACCCTGCACGGCCTGCGTCTGGTCTTCGCCCGCAACCAGCCCGCCAGCTGATCCTTCCCGCGCCGCCGCGCGGGTCCCGGCAGGGGCGGCTGCCACTACGAGCCGGACATGACCGGGCGGTGCGGCCAGTGCGCGGCCTCCAGCGCCCGCCTGGTCTGCTCGTTGACCATGGCCAGCGCAACGTCCTGGTCGCGCCGCTCACCCTGGCGGGCCAGGGCGGACAGGAAGCACAGACCGGCATGCTCCAGCGCGGTCACGTCCCGTACGTCCACCACCACCCGGTCGTGGCCGTCGATGTCGGCCAGCAGCGCGACTCTCTCCACCGCCGCGTCCAGCCGCGGGCGCAACCCCTCGTCGATCCGGCCACGCAGGTGGACCAGGATCTCCTCGTCTCCGTGGTCGGCCACCTCGACCTCGCGGATGTCCTCGGCCTCGCGGATCTCGCCCGTGCCGCGGCCCTCGCCGGTGCCGCCGGTGTCTCGGCTGTCGTCGACGTCGCCCATGAGGCTCCTACCTCCCTGCATCGGCAGGCACCCTGCCCACCACGCTACGGCGACGGGGGCCCCGAGGTGGCCGGCGCCGGACCGGATTCGGCGACCGGCCGGTCCCGCGCGGCCAGGAGTTCGCCCACCTCCGGATCTTGGGTGCGGGAGGTACGGAGCAGGTCGGGAAAGTCGGAGGTGACGCCCGCGACCCCGATGCGCAGCGCGTGCAGCAGGCGATCGGCGTCGTTGGCCGGCCAGCCGATCACCTCGAGTCCCCGCCGGTCGCACTCGTCGACGAATTCCGCGTCCAGGTGGCCCAGGCCGAGACAGAGCACCTCGACACCGAGTTCGCGCGCCTTGTCGAGGAAATCCTGTGGTGCGCGGGAGGAGATGAGTCCGGTGCGTACGCCGGAAAAGTAGTCCCGGGTGTCGGCGATGATGTCGGCGGAGAATGAGGTGACGGTCACCCGGTCCAGCAGTTTCCGGTCGCGAATTGTGTCGACGGCGGCACGGCCCGCAGCGAACGCCTTGATCTCGGCCTGAATCGGTATGTCCACCACATCGAGGACCTCGTCGAAGGTGGGGATGGTTTCTCCCCGGCCGGCGTCGAGCGTCTTGAGTTCGGACAATGTCAGGTCGGCGACGTTGCCCTTTCCGTCGGTGGTCCGGCTCACGTCGCCGTCGTGCAGGATCACCAGGTGGCCGTCGCGGCTGACCCACAGGTCGAGTTCGACGGCGTCGGCACCTTCGGCGACCGCGCGGCGAAATGATCGCAGGGTGTTCTCGGGTTCGAGGCCCATGGCCCCCCGGTGTCCGATGAGCGTGAAGGTCACTGCGTCCGTCCTGTCCGTTCGGATTCGTTCGGCGTTCGACGTGAGGTGTTCGTTCAACGTGCGTTCGGCGGCCGGCGAGGTCGTACGAGCGGTGTACCTGCGTGTACCGGAGCCTCTCACAGAACGTCACATCGGGGTCGGACGGCCCGCGGGCGACCGTCGTCGGAGGCGCGGTTTTCGCCGGCACCCCAGCAAAGGGGAGAACCCCCGCACCCCATAATCTTGTGAGCCATGACCGAGACACCGGCGACAAATCCCGCCCCGGAGGAAGACGATCTTCCCGAGCAGATGCGGATCAGGCGGGAGAAGCGGGAGCGCCTGATCGGTCGTGGGGTCGACCCATATCCGGTCTCGGTAACTCGAAGCCACACCCTGGCAGAGCTGCGTTCGGCCTACCCCGACCTTCCGGTCGACCACGCCACCGGTGACACGGTGACGATCGTGGGCCGGGTCATTTTCTCGCGAATCGCCGGCAAGTTGTGTTTCGCCAGACTGCGTGACGGTGACGGCACCGAGGTCCAGGCGATGATCTCCTTGGACCGGGTGGGCGAGGATTCCCTCGCCGACTGGAAGTCCACCGTCGACATCGGCGACCACGTGGGCGTCGAGGGCGAGGTCGTCACCAGTCGCCGTGGTGAGCTTTCGGTCGCGGCCACCCGGTGGTTCGTGGTTTCCAAGGCACTGCGCCCGCTTCCGGTCGAGCACAAGGAACTCTCCGACGAGTCCAGGGTTCGCCAGCGTTATCTCGACCTCATTCAGCGCCCACGTGCGCGCGAGCTGATGCTGGCCCGCTCCACCGTGGTGGGCTCGATCCGGCGCACCCTGCTCAACCGCGGTTATCTCGAGGTCGAAACCCCGATCCTGCAGGCGATCCACGGCGGTGCGGCTGCGCGGCCGTTCGCCACCCACTTCAACGCCTTCGACCGGGAGTACTACCTCCGCATCGCCATCGAGCTCTACCTCAAGCGTCTGGTGGTCGGCGGTGCCCACAAGGTCTTCGAGATCGGCCGCAATTTCCGGAACGAAGGTATCGACTCCACCCACTCTCCCGAGTTCACCATGCTGGAGGCCTACGAGGCCTACGGCGATTACCACACGATGGCCGAGTTGGTTCGTACTCTCGTCGTCGACGCTGCCAGGGCGCTGGGTTCGACCGTCGTGCCGGACGGACGTGGCGGTGAGATCGACCTGGAAGCCCAGTGGCGCTGGCTGCCCATTCACGAGGCGGTCTCCTCGGCGGTCGGCGCGGAAGTGACGCCCGACACCACCGAAAAGGAACTCCGCGAACTCGCCACTCGTTTCGAGGTCGAGTTGCAGCCCGGGTGGGGCGCCGGTGAGATCGTGCTCGAACTCTTCGAGAAGTTGGTCGAGCACACGTTGATCGAGCCCACATTTGTCTGCGACTATCCCGCCGAGGTCCGGCCCCTTGCCCGGCCGCACCGCAAGGATCCCCGATTGGCGGAGGCGTTCGACCTCATCGCCGCCGGGGTGGAGTTGTCGCCGGCCTATTCGGAGTTGGTCGATCCGGTCGAACAACGTGAGCGCCTGGTCGAGCAGTCCGTACGCGCGGCGGGCGGGGACGTCGACGCGATGCAACTCGATGAGGATTTCCTTCGTGCCCTCGAATACGGCATGCCGCCGACCGGCGGGATGGGGATGGGAATCGACCGGCTGGTCATGCTGCTCACCGGTGTCCGCTCCATTCGCGACACCATCCTCTTCCCTCTGGTGAAGCCCGACGTGTGAGTTGCCGCGCCGACCGTGCAGGGCAATAGGTCAAGGCGCGGTTGGCAGTTCGGTCGAGGCCCCTCGAGGCCCGGTCGGAGTTCGGTTCGGCACTCTCCTCGTACTCGGCCTCATTGGCGGTGCCCGCTGCGATTGCGATGTGGCACGGTGTGAGCATCGGACTTTTGCACAACTGCCTTATTACATGTTTGCCCGGGCAGGTCCGATGGCCCTATTGTTGTCGCCAGCCCCCTAAATTCCGAGAAGGGAACATCAGTGGCGACGAAGACCAACGTCGTTCTCATCGACGACCTCGACGGTTCCGAGGCCGAGGAGAGCGTGAAGTTCGGCTTGGACGGTGTGTCCTACGAAATTGACCTGTCCGCCAAGAATGCGACCAAGCTGCGTAACGCCTTCGCCACCTACGTGGGTTCGGCTCGCCGGGTCGGTGGCCGCGCCGCCCGCGGCCGGGCCGGAAGACCGGCCGGAGGATCGGCCCGCAAGCCCGAGACCGCCGAGATCCGGGCCTGGGCGCGTGACCAGGGATACGACGTCAGCGACCGGGGCCGCATCCCGGCCGAGATCATCGAGGCCTACCAGAAGGGCCGGCGCTAGTCCGGCCTCGGCGGTTGCCGCCGGCGCGGGCCGTTCGGTCCGACGAGCCGGCACGACCCGCCACCGGCCGACCGCACCACACTGTCGATGACCATGTCGCCACGGTCGGGTACGCCGTCGGTGTAGGTGTGCCGCACAGCCTTCTCGAACGGCTCTCGGCGCGGACCCCCGGGGATTCGTCCCCGGGGGTCTCGTCGTGTCTGCGGAGCCGGCACCGACAGTGACGCCGACAAGCCCAAGCCAGGGCGGCGGGCCTGGTCGCGACCGACGCGATGGTGGCCGCGTCGCGACCGATTCGAAGAGTGACCAGTCGTCACGTACCATCCCCGGAGGTATGTCGGGATCGGCGCCCTCCGTCGTCCTTCGCGCGGAACTCTCCGGGCAGTTCTTGTGTGCCTCCCTCGGCTCTCCTCGGGGCAGACGTCCGGGCCTGCTTCCGGGACCCACTTCTTCGGACGATCCCGTGGGTGTCCCGGTCGGCCGCCAGGTAGGGTCCGTCCGAGCCCGGCCACGAAGAAGACCATGCCCCGGGGGGTTGGACGAGGGTCGGCTCGTGCGGTATGGCCGGTCCGCCCCCATTCCGGCGTTCGCTTCGGGCGTAACGCCTCGCCAGCAGGCCCAGCATGGAACACAGTGGTAGGTCGACGAGTTACACAGTTACGTACTGCTCACCGCTCGCCGGCAGTTCGATCCCCACTCGCAACATGGTGGGAGGAGGCTGTGTCGGGAGCGGGGACTAGCATGAAACGCAGGGGCCGGGTAGATCCGGACTCCCACGCCGTCTCCAGCCCGGGGAGCGAAAGATGTTCGAAAGGTTCACCGACCGCGCGAGGCGGGTTGTCGTCCTGGCTCAAGAAGAAGCGCGGATGCTCAGCCACAACTACATCGGGACCGAGCACATCCTCTTGGGCCTCATCCACGAGGGTGAGGGCGTCGCCGCCAAGGCGCTCGAGAGCCTCGGTATCTCGCTGGAGGCTGTGCGCGCCCAGGTCGAGGAGATCATCGGCCAGGGCCAGCAGGCGCCCAGCGGGCACATCCCGTTCACGCCGAGGGCCAAGAAGGTCCTCGAGCTGTCGTTGCGTGAGGCCCTCCAGCTCGGTCACAACTACATCGGCACCGAACACATCCTGCTCGGTCTCATCCGCGAGGGTGAGGGCGTGGCTGCCCAGGTGCTGGTGAAGCTCGGCGCAGATCTCGGCCGAGTCCGGCAGCAGGTGATCCAGCTGCTGTCCGGTTACCAGGGCAAGGAGACCGCAGGCGCGGCCGCCGGCGCCAGTGGCGAGGGTTCGCCGCAGGGATCGCTCGTTCTCGACCAGTTCGGGCGCAACCTCACCCAGGGTGCGCGCGAGGGCAAGCTCGACCCGGTGATCGGGCGCGAGAAGGAGATCGAGCGGGTCATGCAGGTGCTGTCCCGCCGCACCAAGAACAACCCCGTTCTCATCGGCGAGCCCGGCGTCGGCAAGACCGCCATCGTCGAAGGTCTCGCCCAGGCGATCGTGCGCGGAGACGTGCCCGAGACGCTCAAGGACAAGCAGATCTACACCCTCGACCTGGGTGCCCTGGTCGCGGGCTCGCGCTACCGCGGTGACTTCGAGGAGCGCCTGAAGAAGGTGCTCAAGGAGATCCGCACCCGCGGTGACATCGTGCTCTTCATCGACGAGCTGCACACCCTCGTGGGTGCGGGCGCGGCCGAGGGCGCGATCGACGCGGCGAGCATCCTCAAGCCGATGCTGGCCCGCGGTGAGCTGCAGACCGTCGGTGCCACCACGCTCGACGAATACCGGAAGTATCTCGAGAAGGACGCCGCGCTGGAACGCCGTTTCCAGCCGATCCACGTCCAGGAGCCCTCGATGGCGCTCACCATCGAGATGCTCAAGGGACAGCGCGACCGTTACGAGGCACACCACCGCGTGACGATCACCGACGCTGCGATCGTGGCGGCGGCGCAGCTGTCCGACCGCTACATCTCCGACCGGTTCCTGCCCGACAAGGCCATCGACCTGATCGACGAGGCCGGTTCGCGGCTGCGCATCCGTCGGATGACCGCGCCGCCGGACCTGCGGGAGTTCGACGAGCGGATCGCCAACGTCCGCCGCGACAAGGAAGCGGCCATCGACGCGCAGGACTTCGAGCGTGCCGCGTCGCTGCGCGACGAGGAGAAGAAGCTCATCGCGCAGAAGGCCGAGCGGGAGAAGCAGTGGAAGGCCGGCGACATGGATGTCGTCGCCGAGGTCGACGAGGAGCTGATCGCGGAGGTCCTGTCCACCGCGACCGGCATCCCGGTGTTCAAGCTGACCGAGGAGGAGTCGCAGCGCCTGCTCCGCATGGAGGACGAGCTGCACAAGCGCTACGTCGGCCAGGAGGACGCGGTCCGCGCTCTGTCCAAGGCGATCCGGCGCACCCGTGCCGGCCTGAAGGACCCGAAGCGTCCGGGTGGTTCGTTCATCTTCGCCGGCCCGTCCGGTGTCGGTAAGACCGAGCTGTCCAAGGCGCTGACGGAGTTCCTGTTCGGTGACGAGGACGCGCTCATCCAGCTGGACATGAGCGAGTACTCCGAGAAGCACACCGTCTCGCGGCTGTTCGGCTCCCCGCCCGGCTACGTCGGCTACGACGAGGGCGGACAGCTCACCGAGAAGGTGCGCCGCAAGCCGTTCTCGGTCGTGCTCTTCGACGAGGTGGAGAAGGCCCACCCGGAGATCTTCAACTCCCTGTTGCAGATCCTCGAGGAAGGCCGGCTCACCGACGCGCAGGGCCGAGTGGTCGACTTCAAGAACACCGTGATCATCATGACCACCAACCTCGGCACCAAGGACATCGCCAAGGGCGTCAACCTCGGCTTCACCCAGTCGAAGGACGCCGGTGGTTCCTACGAGCGGATGAAGTCGAAGGTCCAGGAAGAGCTCAAGCAGCACTTCCGGCCGGAGTTCCTCAACCGGGTCGACGACATCATCGTCTTCCCGCCGCTGACCGAGGAGCAGCTCGTCGACATCGTGGACCTGCTGGTCGCGAAGGTCGAGGAGCGGCTGCGCGACAAGGACATGGGCATCGAGCTGACGCAGAACGCCAAGCTCCTGCTCGCCAAGCGCGGGTACGACCCGGTGCTCGGCGCCCGGCCGCTGCGGCGCACGCTGCAGCGCGAGATCGAGGACACGCTGGCGGAGAAGCTGCTGTACGGCGAGCTCACCCCCGGCCAGATCGTGCTCGTCGACGTCCAGGGTGAGGGCAAGGCCGCGACGTTCACCTTCACGGGTACGTCCAAGGCTCCGGTGCCGGACCTGCCGACGATCGAGGCCAGCACCGAGTAGAGGTAACCCGCACCACCGCATCGAGAGGGGGCGGCCGCGCACAGCGGTCGCCCCCTTTCGTGCGTCCGGAGCCGGTGACCGGTCCTGGTTGGGCCGGGTCTGAGACGGTGGGCGGGTCCGGTCGGAGACGGCGACGGGGCGGTGGACGGTCCGGTCGGTCAGGGACGTAGGCGGGCGAACAGCCGCTGCACACCGTCGTCCAGCACGGTGGCCGCCTCCGGGCTGACACCGTGGCCTCGCAGGGCGGCGATCTTGCGGCGCAGTGCCCACAGCCGGGCGTGTGCCGGCCGATCGCGTACGGCCAGGTCGGCAAGGCTGTCCAGGGCCTGGCTGAGGGCCCGCCGGGCGCTCGGGGCCACCGCGGCGGCGTCCAGTCCGGCCAGCACCTGCTGCAGGTCCGGCACGGTCCAGGGGCGGTAGGCGGCTCGCAGGCCTCGGCTGGTGCCGTTGGCTCCGCCGAGGTCCACCTCGACCGTCAGCGGGTCCGGCGTGATCACCCGGACGCCCTCGTCGGCGGCCAGCACCCTGTCGGCCGCGACCCGCACGCTGACCCGGACCTTCCCCGCGGCGCGGGTCGGGTCGGACACCGCGAGGCCGACCTCCTCGTCGCCTTCCTGCACCACGACGCCCGCCGGTGCACCGCTGGACACGATCGACGCGGCACCCGGCGCCCACAGGTTCGCACCGAGCACGCCGGAGGCCAGTGCTCGCGCGGCCTGCACGCGTTCGGTGTTCGCGACCACCGCCGCGGCCGGCCGTTCGGCGTACCGCTCAGTCGTCTCCGCGTCGGCGGTCGGCAGCAGGACGTAGGCGTAGCTCGCCCCCTCGGGGTCCACGCCGTGGTCGAGCCAGAGCGTGAAGTAGTCGCGGGGGAGCGGGGTGTCGTCCTTCCAGGACGGGTGCTGGGTGATGTCGGACCAGCGGCCCACCCGGTGGTCGCGCCTCAGTTGAGCCCGGACAGCGCCGGGAAACACGTACCCCCCGGTTCCGGCGAGGTGGACCCAGCGGGCGGCCGGCGCCGTGGCCTCCTCGCCCGGGCCGGGTACCGCTGCCTCGCCGTTCACCACCACCGCCTCGGCTCCGGTCGCCAGCCGGCGGTTCTCCACCACGGTCTCCACCCGGCGGCCGTCGTGCGCGGTGATGCCGGCGCCCAGCGCGACCACCTCGTCGTCGAAGCAGAACCACGACCGGCGCGAGACCAGCGAACTGCCCTGGGATCGCAGCCACATCCCGGCCGCGGTGTAGCGGGCGGCGAGCGTGGTGCCGCCCACCCAGTCCTGTGGGTTGAGGTAGCCCCGGCCCTCCATCGGCTCGCGTTCCCGTACGTCCACCGTCGTCCCGGGGATCCGGTGGGGGTCCACCGTGGGCCAGAACGCGTCGTTGTAGTGGTCGACCAGGTGGTCGTAGAGGTAGGTGGCGCCGTCCGCGGTGAGCCAGCCGCGGAGGTTCTCGTCGTTGATGGACTCGAAGTTCGCGATCCGCCGGGAGTACATCGAGATGCCGTACGCCCAGTTCGTACGCCGGTGCACCACCCGGTCCATGGCGGCGAAGACGTGGCTGGTCACCAGCGGCCCACGCCGGGGTACGGCGTCGTCGGCGAGGAGCGTGCGCGCCTGCAGGAGGGCCGGGACGCTGCGCCCGGCCAGCGGATCGTCCTGCGAGTCGGCCAGGATCCACTCCTTCAGCATCGGCCCCAGCCACGCTCTGGTGTCCGCCGGCGCGGCCACCCACAGGCCGAGAGCCGCATCGACCGCGGTGTGCCCGGCGTGGTGGTCCTGCTCGTTGTGACGGGCGATCACCCGGCCGCTGGCCATGTCCATCAGCCCGCCGTGCCAGATCAGCGGGTCGTAGGCGTCCCGGATCCACTCGTGGACGATCGGGTCGCTGACCGCGAAAGGCGTACCCGCGACCCGCTGGAAGATGCCCGGCAGCGTGGCCAGCAGGCCGACACCGTAGGAGCCGTTGTAGGGGTAGTAGTCGTGCTGGATGAACGACCCGTCGCGGTGGAAGCCGTCGCCCGCGTCGGCGTACGCCAGCACCGGTGCCAGTCCGTCCACTCCGAGCCGCACCGCCGCGGCGTCCCCGGCGAGGATGCCGCGGCCGATGACCACGTCGGCGGTGAGAACCCGGTTGGCCGCGGTGGCGATGGGCTCGGGGGTGTAGTTGGCGACCGCCCGGGTGTAGGCGCCCACCTGGTCCGCGCTCAGGTGGTCGTACACCAGCATCGCCGCGAGGTTGAACGCCTGCGGGCCCGAGATCATCCACTCGAACCAGTTGCCGATGATCTCGCCGTCCTCGCGGTAGTAGTGCACGACCATCCAGTCCATCGCGGCGATGACGTCGGCGAGCAGGTTCGGGTCCCCGTGGGTGTCGGTGCCTGGGGTGGCCCACCCGAGCGCCATCCGGGACAGGCGGCCGAACGAGATCGAGATGGCGAAGGAGATCTGCACGTCGAGGCGGGCGTCCGGCCACAGGTACGCCCGGTCCGCACCGGTTTCCATCGTCGACCACCACTGGTGGGTGTCCGCGGCGAGTTGGGCGAGCCCGGGAGCGATCGCCGGATCTGCCGGGTCGTAGTCGCTGCCGACGTAGCCCGCCCGCCACTGCGCGCGCATCCGGGCGAAGTCGCCGTCGGCGTCCGGCGCGGCACCGGCGGCCGCGACGGCGGCGACGGTGGCTGCGCCCCCACCTCCCGCGGCGGTGTCGGCCCGGGCCGGGTGAGCGCCTCCCAGGCCCGTCAGGCCCGTACCGGCGAGGAGGGCACCGAGGTGGAGCGCGTGCCGTCGGGACAACGGGACGTGCCGGGGGCTCTCGGGGTTTCCCGCGTCGTTCAAGGTCGTCTCCGTTCGGCGTTGCGGAGCAGCGGCGGGGAAGGCGCGACCATCGGGCGCGCGGATGAGCCACTCGCAGCACCGACGGCCCACCTCGAAACCGTCCTAGCCGCGGATCACCACAAAGGGAAGACAACGGGTGGAAATCAGGCGAGATCGGTCGAGCTCGGAACTCAGGACATGGGCGGGAACACCGGTGCGCTGACCGGGAGCCGGAACGTCCCGTCCGCCAGCGGCTCCACCAGCCCGTCGGCGACCAGCGTGTCGAGGGCGCGTTCGCGTTGGGGCGCTGCGGCCCAGGCGGCGTCCAGATCGGATCGGGAGACCGGCCCGCTGGCCTCGCGGAGCACCCGTAGCAGCCGGCCGCGGCACTGGCGGTCGGTCCCGTCGTAGGACTGGCGGCGGCGAGGTGGTCCGTCGTACGCCGGGTGGCCGGCGAGCCGCCACACGCAGCGGCGCCGGATCGGGCAGTCCGCGCAGCGCGGCCCGGCGGCGGTGCACACCAGTGCGCCGAGCTCCATCGTGGCGACCGCCCACCGGGCGGCGGTCGCGGGTTCGTCGGGCAGCAGGGTGAGCGCGGTCCGGCGTTCGGCGGCGGTGGTCGCCGTGGGTGGGTACTGGACGCCGCCGACCGCCCGGGCGAACACCCTGCGCACGTTGGTGTCCAGGACGACGTGCCTGCGGCCGAACGCGAACGACGCGACCGCGGCGGCGGTGTAGTCGCCGATGCCGGGCAGGTCGCGAAGCTCGTCGTAGTCGGCGGGTACGTCGCCGCCGTGCCGCCGGCTGATCGTGGTCGCGGCGGCGTGCAGTCGCAGCGCGCGGCGCGGGTAGCCGAGCCTGCCCCACTGGCGTACGGCCTCTCCGGGTTCGTCGGCGGCCTGTGCGTTGGGCGTGGGCCAGCGAGCGACCCAGGCGGCGTGCGCGGGCAGCACCCGGCTCACCGGTGTCTGCTGCAGCATGATCTCGCTGACCAGGACCGACCACGGCGAGGCGTCGGGACGGCGCCAGGGGAGGTCACGAGCGTTGGTGGCGTACCACGCGAGGACGGGTGTGTGCAGCGGTGACTTCGGCATGGCGGTTCCGATCCTGCCACGGGCCGGCGGTCCCTCCCGTGGCAGCCGTGCCCGGCAGGGTGTGAGCGGGAGGTGTGTGCCCGGCAGGTGTGCCCGGCAGCCGTACGGGCGGGCAGCCGTACATGGTCACGTGGGCGCGGCGTGGGAACCCCGGCACCCGGCGGCGGCCGGTTACCCTCCGCCTATGATCCGCCCGCTGCTGCGCCCCGTCGGGCCGTTGCCTGCTTCGGCGTACTGGCTCCGGCGAGGCGTCCTGCTGGCCGTGGTCGCCCTGCTGGTGTGGGTGCTGGTGGCGTTGTTCACCCCGGACGGGCCGAGCCGTGGGACCGCGCAAGGCGCGCCGACGCCCAGTCCCACGCCGTCGCAGGGCCCGACGATCGGACCCACCAAGGACGCGGACGAGGGCGGCGCGGCGGGGCGTTCGCCGGCGTCGACGGGCCGGCCGTCCGGCACGGCCTCGCCGTCGCCGACCATCTCGGCGTCTCCCAAGCCGTCGAAGACGCCGACCCGCGAGGCGAGCCCGAAGGCCACACCCGGCAGGTCGGCCAAGCCGGCGACCTGTGAGCCGGGCTGGCTCGGTGTGAAGGCCGAGGTGACCCGGAGCCCGGTCGAGGCCGGCAAGCCGGTGGTGGTCACGGTGCGGCTGCTCAACAGCGGACCGAACCCGTGCCAGGTGACGATCGACTCCACGACGCTGCGGGTGCTGGTCACCTCCGGCAGCGACCACATCTGGGACACCGCCGACTGCCGCGGTCTGCCCGAGGTGCCGGTCGTCCTGAAGGCGAAGGAGCAACGCAACCTCGCCGTGCGCTGGCCCGGAGTACGCTCCCGTGCGGGCTGCCCGAGCGGGCAACCCGCGGCGAAGCCCGGCTACTACACAGCGGACGTGACCGTCGGCGGCGTGGGCCCGGTCAGCGCGCGTTTCCGGCTCAGCTAGAACGTTCGACAGTGGGACGCCTGGCCCGGGTCTGCCCGCATCGCCGATGAGCCGCCTGGTCGCGGTTCGGACTCTGCCGCCCGCTCCACCGCCGATCGGTCCGTGCTGTCACCTCGTTGCTGTCACCTCGTTGCCGTCCGCTGGTAGCCGTCCGGTCCTTGCCGACCGGTTCCTGAGATCGCCCCGACGCCCTCGTGACACTGCGGGCGCGGCGTACTAGCGTGCCATCAGCGCCTGCACAAAATCGACTGTCATTACGCGGTTCCGCACAGCTTTGCGCAACACGCTGAGGTGGTGGTGAGCCTGACGTGCGAGCGGGCGCATCGGTCGGGGACAACGAACGGAGTGGCACAGCATGGCGGACCTTGCGATCGGCGTGATCGGCTACGGGCTGCGGGGCAGCCTCGCACGGCACGCGCACCGGCCTGGCGAAGGCTCGAAGCTGGTCGCGGTGTACGACCCGGACGTCGCAGCACACCAGCGGTTCCGTGAGGCGTTCGGCGCGGACCTCGCCGCCACGACCGACCTGGACGAGTTCCTGAAGCTCGACCTCGACGCGGCGTTCGTGCTCAGCCCCGACTTCCTGCACGAGGAGCACGCCCTCGCACTGCTCGAAGCCGGCATCCCGGTCTACCTCGAGAAGCCGATGGCGATCACCACCGAGGGCTGCGACCGGCTGCTGGAGACCGCGCAGCGCAAGGGCGGCCGCCTCTACCTCGGGCACAACATGCGGCACATGCCGTTCGTCCGGGAGATGAAGAAGCTGATCGACTCCGGCGCGATCGGCGAGCCGAAGGTCGCGTGGTGCCGGCACTTCGTCGGCAACGGTGGCGACTTCTACTTCGGTGACTGGCACGCCGAGCGCAAGTACGGCACCAGCCTGCTGCTGCAGAAGGGTGCGCACGACCTCGACGTCCTGCACTGGCTGTGTGGCTCCTACGCCAGCGAGGTCACCGCGATGGGTGACCGGATGGTCTACAGCCCCGACCAGGGCGGCGAGGAGGACCCGTGGTGGCAGGGTGAGCGCAACCTCAAGCGCTGGCCGCCGGCGTCCCTCACCGGGCTCAACCCGAAGATGGACGTCGAGGACGTCTCGATGATGACGATGCGGCTGCAGAACGGCATCCTCGCGTCGTATGAGCAGTGCCACTTCACGCCCGACTACTGGCGCAACTACACGATCATCGGCACCGAGGGCCGGATCGAGAACTTCGGTAACGGCGAGCCCGGCACCGTGATCCGGCTGTGGAACCAGCGCCACGACTACGCCGCCCAGGGCGACCACGAGATTCCTCTCGGTCCGGAGACCGGCGGCCACGGCGGCGCCGACCCGCGGATCGTGGCGGAGTTCCTGCGCTACGTCCGTGAGGGCGGGCAGACCGACACCTCGCCGGTGGCCGCGCGCTACGCGGTGGCCGCGGGGTGCGCGGGTGCGGAGTCGCTGCGGTCGGGGAGCAAGCCGGTGCGGGTGCCCGAGGCCGCTCCGGAGGTCACGGCGTACTTCGACCAGGCCTGACATCCGGGCCTGAAGATCGGGCCTGAAGATCCGGGCCTCAGGTCGGTCCAGATTCCGAGGCATCGCCGGCCGGACAGCGTGAGCTGTCCGGCCGGCGACGGCTCAGACGTAGCGTTCGAGAATGCTCGACTCGGCCAGCCGGGACAGGCCCTCGCGGACCGAACGCGCGCGGTTCTCACCCACGCCACCGACGGCCTGCAGGTCGTCGATGCTGGCGGCGAGCAGCTTCTGCAGGCTGCCGAAGTGGTCGACCAGCCGGTCGATGACCGTGCCGGGCAGCCGCGGCACCTTCGCCAGCAGGCGGTAGCCGCGCGGGCTGACCGCGGCGTCGAGGGTGTCGCCGCCGTGGCCGAGCGCCCGGGCCACCGCACCGACGTCGAGCAGGTCGGAGGCGGACAGGGTGTCGAGGTCCTCCAGCGCCTCCTCGACGCTGCGTGCGCGCTTGCCGGGGATCTGCGGGAGGTAGTCGCGGGCGACGAGGTTGCGTTCGGGGTCGACCCCGGCGACGAGTTCGTCGAGTTGCAGCGACAGCAGCCGGCCGTCTACGCCCAGCTCGACGACGTAGCCGTGGATCTCGTTGGCGATCCGGCGGACCATCTCCAGCCGCTGCGCGACCTGGGCGACGTCGCGGACGGTCACGAGGTCCTCGATCTCCAGCGCGGAGAGCGTGCCGGACACCTCGTCGAGGCGAAGCTTGTAGCGCTCCAGGGTGGCCAGGGCCTGGTTGGCGCGGGAGAGGATCTGCCCGGTGTCCTCCAGGACGTACCGGATGTCGTCGACGTACAGGCCGATGATCCGCATCGACTGCGACACCGACACCACCGGGAAGCCGGTCTGCTTGGCGATGCGCTCGGCGGTGCGGTGGCGGGTGCCGGTCTCGACCGTGGGGATGGAGGGGTCGGGCATCAGGTGGACGGCGGCCCGGACGATGCGCGTGCACTCCCGGTCGACGACGATCGCACCGTCCATCTTGGCCAGCTCACGCAGCCCGGTGGCGCTGAACTCCACGTCGAGGGTGAACCCGCCGGTGCACAGGCTTTCCACCGTACGGTCGTATCCGAGGACGATGAGCGCTCCCGTCCGCCCTCGGAGGACACGCTCGAGACCGTCGCGCAGAGAGGTACCTGGCGCGACCGCGGCGAGCGTGGCCCGGAACTTCGCGTCCGGGCTCTTGTCACTTGCAGCCACAACTCTCCTGGGATGGTCAGCTTGCTCGGCAGCAAAGTCTACGGTCCCGGAATCCGGGACGCGCCACGCGCCATGCACTGCACCCCGGCGCGGAATCGCCCGATTGGACGTCGAAGCCGGCACGGCCAGCCCCCGGGATCGCTGGATGTGACCGCTTGCGGACGGTGTGGCGCCGCCTGGGTATAGGCAGATCGGGTGTGACACGCAATTGTGGTGCAGTCCGTCCCCGTTGGCGCGGTGTTCCCGGTAATTGGCGGGTTCGCGCCGGCTTCGCCGAACCCTAGTGGAGTACGCCCCGCATGACTGCTGTCAGTGCCCCCGGTGTCCTGATCCCGCACGCCCTTCGCACGGAGTACGCCGAGAACCCACTCGGTGTGGAGGAACCCCGGCCGCGACTGTCCTGGTTGCTCCGCCCGTCCCCGCAGGAGCCGGTCGGAGCTTCGGGTGCGTCCGGCGCTTCCGGCGCTTCCGGCGGTTCTGGTGGCTCCGGTGCCTCCGGGCCCGGCCTGTCCGGCGCGTACGCGGCGCAGACCGCCTATCAGGTGATCGTGGCCACCGACCTGGCCGACCTGGACGCCGGCCGCGGTCCGGTCTGGGACTCCGGACGAGTGGAGTCCGGGCGTACCGGCCAGGTGGAGTACGGCGGCGAGGCGCTGGCGGCCGACACCGCACACGTGTGGACGGTCCGGGTCTGGGACGGCGCCGGCCAGGTGTCGGACTGGGCCGAGCCGGGCACCTTCGTCACCGCACCGGCCGGGCCGCGGGCCTGGGGAGGTGCGACGTGGATCGGACAGGCCACCGCTCCGCAGGCCGACGGCCCGCCCCCGGCGCCCCTGCTGCGCAAGGTGTTCCGGCTGCCCACCGGCGACGTCGCGTACGCCCGGCTGCACGTCAGCGGCCTCGGGTACGGCGAGTTCTTCCTGGACGGCGAGCGCATCGGCCGGTCGGTGCTCGACCCGGCGCCGACCAATTACGACGAGACCGTTCTGTACTCGACGTACGACGTGACCGCACAGGTCCGTGCCGGTGCCTCCGACGCAGACCACGTGCTCGCCGCGAGGCTCGGGCGCGGGCGTTACGGCGACCCCACACCGAACGTGTGGTACTGGCAGAAGGCGCCCTGGTGGGACCACCCCAAGCTGCTGGCGCATCTGGCGGTGACCTACGCCGACGGCCGGGTCGTCCGGGTGGTCAGCGACCTGACCTGGCGCGGCGTGGACGGGCCGGTCCGGGCGGACTCGTTGTACGCGGGGGAGCACCACGACGCCCGGCACACCCGCCGCGGCTGGACCACCGTCGACTTCGACGACAGCGACTGGCCGGCGGTGGTGGCGGCCACCCCGCCACGAGGTCAGCTCCGCTCGCAGCAACTGGAGCCGATCGAGGTGATCGGGGAGCTGGAGCCGGTCGGCCTGTCCGAACCCCAGCCGGGTGTGTACGTCTACGACCTCGGCCGGCAGCTCACCGGATGGACGCGGCTGCACGTCGCGGGCCCGGCTGGGACGACCGTACGGGTGCGGCACGGCGAGCGGTTGCTGCCCGACGGCACCGTCGACATCCGTCAAGTTCACATTGACGGCGACATTCAGACCGACTTCTACACGCTGGCCGGTGAGGGCACGGAGGCGTTCGAACCCTCCTTCTCCTACAAGGGTTTCCAGTACGTCCAGATCGACGGGCACCCCGGCCGGCCCGAGCTCGGCGACCTGCGCGGGGTCGTCGTGCACACCGCCGTCGCGTCCACCGCGGAACTCGACACCGACCACCCGATCGTGAACAAGCTGCACACCGCGACCAGGTGGGCAGTGCTGAACAACCTGCACGGCATCCCGACCGACACCCCGGTGTTCGAGAAGAACGGCTGGACCGGGGACGGCCACCTCACCGCGGACGTCGCCGCCTACAACTTCCACATGCCACGCTTCTACACCAAGTGGCTGCAGGACTGGGTTGACGCGCAACTGCCGAGCGGTGAGTTCCCGCCGATCGTCCCGACCGCCGGCTGGGGCTACCACCACGACACCGAGGCCGGCATCGTCGGGCCGATCCCGGCGTGGGACGTCGCGTACGTCGAGATCCCCTGGGTGATGTACCAGCACTACGGCGACGAACGGATCCTGCGCCGGCACTACGAACCGGCCCGGCGCTACCTCGACTTCCTCGTCGACGGCTACGTGAACGACGACATCGTGCTCGCCGGCCTGGGCGACTGGCTGCCGCCCGGGTTCAACGGGATGCCGCCGGAGGGTCCGGGCATCTACGAGACCGCCTACACGGTGCGGTTCGTCGACCTGCTCGACCGGATCGCGCGCGTGGTCGGCCGGGAGGAAGACACCAAGGAGTACGCCGAACTCCGCGCCCGGCTCGCCGCCGGCTTCGACCGCGCGTTCTACGACGCGGAGTCCGGGACCTACCACGGCGAACGCCCCACCGGCTACCGGCAGTCGGCCAACGTTGTCGCACTCGCCTTCGACCTGGTCCCGCAGGAGAGGTACCAGCAGGTTCTGGACCGCCTGGTCGCCGACATCCACGAGCGCGAGGACCACCTGGACACCGGCGTCATCGGCACGAAGTTCCTCCTGCCGCTGCTCAGCCGCAACGGGCTGGCCGACCTGGCGTTCACCGTGGCCACCCAGCGGACCTACCCCGGCTACGGCTTCTGGATCGAGCAGGGCGCGACGTCGCTGTACGAGCACTGGCAGGCCGACTCCAGGTCGCGCAACCACCACTTCTTCGGCCACGTGGACCAGTGGTTCATCGAGGACCTGGCGGGGGTCACCCCGGCCGAGCCGGGGTTCACCCGGGTGCGGGTGCGGCCACTGCCGCCGGCCGAACTCGGCCGGGCCCGGGTCGGTCTGGACACCGTGCGCGGACCTGTGGCCGCCGGCTGGGAGCGTCGCGGCGCCGGTTACCGCGTCCGGGTGGACCTGCCGCCGGGGGTGACCGCCGAGGTGCACGTCCCGACCTCCGACGGCGGGCACCTGGTGGA
Organism: Actinopolymorpha sp. NPDC004070; assembly: GCF_040610475.1. Classification (NCBI taxonomy): domain Bacteria; kingdom Bacillati; phylum Actinomycetota; class Actinomycetes; order Propionibacteriales; family Actinopolymorphaceae; genus Actinopolymorpha; species Actinopolymorpha sp. NPDC004070. Next base: position 178,894 of record NZ_JBEXMJ010000003.1, read on the forward strand.
GGAGTGTGGGCCGGGTCAGCACACGCTGGAGTCCTGACCCGCGCCGACGGGTGGAGCCGGACCTCGACCGACCTCGGACGTGTGGAGACTTATGGGGGTCATGACCACCGTAAGTCTCCACACTTCACGGGACAGGGCGGCGGTCACCACTTCTCCCACGGCTCCTGCGGCTCCCACCGCTCCTGTGGCTCGTCCGGCTGCTCGAGACGGACCACCTTGACCAGCCGGCTCACCGACTGCAGCGCCTCGCTCACGTTGCCCGCCTCCCAGGCGCGGATGCCCTCGGGTGGGGTGCCGCTGTCGGGCGGGACGATCGCGTCGGTGAACCCCAGCCGCATCGCCTCCGACAGCCGGCGTTCGACACCGGTGACCCGGCGGATGTCGCCGCCCAGACCGACCTCGCCGATCGCGATCATGTACGGCGGCAACGGCTGGTCGATGGTGGCGCTGGCCACCGCGACCGCCACCGCCAGGTCGGACGCCGGCTCGCGCAGCTTCACCCCGCCCACGGTGGAGGCGTAGACATCCTGGTTGCCGATGCGCAGGTTGCAGCGGCGTTCGAGCACGGCGAGGATCATCGCCATCCGGCTGGAGTCCAGCCCGGAGGTGGCCCGCCGGGGCGTGCCCAGCGCGCTGGCCGCCACCAGCGACTGCACCTCGGCCAGCAGGGGCCGCTTGCCCTCCAGGGTCACGGTGACGCAGCTGCCGGACACCGGGACCGCCCGGCGAGTGAGGAAGAGGCCGCTGGGGTCGGGCAGGCTCTGCAGACCGCCGTCGGCGAAATCGAAGCAGCCCACCTCGTCGGTCGGGCCGTAGCGGTTCTTCACCGCCCGGACCAGCCGCAGGCGGGAGTGCCGCTCGCCCTCGAAGTGCAGCACCACGTCGACCAGGTGCTCCAGGGCGCGCGGCCCGGCGATGGAACCGTCCTTGGTCACGTGGCCGACGACGATCGTGGCGATGTTGCGTTCCTTGGCCACCCGGATCAGTGCCCCGGCAACCTCGCGTACCTGCGTGACCCCACCCGGCGCGCCGTCGACCTGGGCAGACGCCACCGTCTGGACCGAGTCGAGCACGATCAGGTCGGGACGTACGGCGTCGATCTGGCCGAGCACCGCGCCGAGGTCGGTCTCGGCGGTCAGGAAGAGCCGCGGCGCGAGCGCGCCGACCCGCTCGGCCCGCAGCCGCACCTGGGCGGCGGACTCCTCACCGGACACGTAGAGGCTCCGCCCACCGGCCCGGGCCCGCTCGGCGGCCGTCTCCAGTAGCAGGGTCGACTTGCCGACACCGGGCTCGCCGGCCACCAGGACCACCGCGCCGGGGACCAGGCCGCCGCCGAGCACCCGGTCGAGCTCGCCGATCCGGGTGGGTTCGGCACGCGCGGCCTCGACGTCGACCTCGTCGATGGGGATCGCCGGCTGGGTGACCGGCTGTGCGCTGGTCACCGTCACCCGGGCCGCGCCGACCCCGGACTCCTCGACCGTGCCCCAGGCCTGGCACTCACCGCACCGGCCGACCCACTTGGTGGTCTGCCAGCCGCACTCGGCGCAGCGGTAGGAGGGGCGCAGGGCACGAGACGTCGACGTTTTCGCCATGCCCGCGAGGCTAGAGGTCACCACCGACAAACCGGCCGACAGCCGTCCGGAGACGGTGAACCCCGACGACCAGCCGCGGCGGGGCAAACCCCGCGCAGGATCGAGTTTCGGTCACGCTTTCGTCACGTACGGGTCGCGGTACGGCGAGATCCCGTCGGCCCGGCGGCAGGTTGTGGACAGGCGCGCCGAGCCACCCGCAAATCCCTGGGGGGAGCGCGCCCCGGGTTCTACTCTCGGTAGACGTGAGCACCGAGACCAGTTCGAACGTGAGCACACAGAGCGCACAGGGCGCGCCGAGCGCGTCGAGCGCACAGGTCGCACAGATCACCCTCGTACCCATCGGGTACGTCCGCGGTGGTCGACGAGAGATCCGCGACGACAGGTGGGACCAGGAGACGGCGAGGATCGTTCTCGACGCCGACCTGCTGGAGCCGTCGGCGACCCAGGGCCTGGTGGCGTTCTCCCACCTCGAGGTGATCTTCCACTTCCACAGGTCGACCCGGGCCAGATCCGGTGCGGCGCACCCGCGCAGCAACCCGCACTGGCCGCGGGTCGGGATCCTCGCCGACCGTACGCAGCACCGGGTCAACCACCTCGGCGTCTCCCGGTGCGAGCTGGTCGCGGTGAACGGCCTGGAGCTGACGGTGCGTGGACTGGACGCGGTGGACGATACGCCCGTGCTGGACGTCAAGCCGTACTTCGAGGAGTACGGCCCGCGCGGCCCGGTCCGGGAGCCGGCCTGGACCCGGCAGCTGATGAGCAGCTACTCCTGACCGGCTACTCCTGACCGGCTGCTACTGACCGGCTTCTACTGACCGGTCGCTCCTACGACCCCAGGGGCGCCTCAGAACGTCCGCCACCACAGGTTGACGGCGTAGTCGACCTCGACACCGGTGTGTTCGGCGATCACGCGTTCGGCCACCTCGGGCCGGAACTCGATCCGGACCACCGCCTCGAAGTCGGCCCGCCGGTCGAACCTCCACCGGATGTCCAGCGGCGTCCGCTCCCAGCCGCGCACGGTCCAGAAGCGTTGCACCGCTTCCGGGTCGTACGCCGGGAACGCCGCCCGGAACCACCCGCCGAACGTACTCCGCGTGGCGTCGTTGTCGATCACGAACGCCGCCCCGCCCCGCCGGACCACCCGGGACAGCTCGGCCAGCCCCGGCTCGCATCCGGGCCCGAAGAAGTACGCCCAGCGCGCGTGCACCACGTCGACGGAGGCGTCCGGTACGGGCAGTGCCTGCGCCGACCCCTGCCGTACCTCGACGTTGGCCAGCCCCGCGCAGCGCCGGCGGGCCTGCTCGGCCAGGCCGCGGTGCGGCTCGACGCCGATCACTCCCGCGGCCTCGGCGGCGAACCGTGGCAGGTGGTAGCCGGTGCCGCAGCCCACGTCGAGGACCCGCGCGCCGCCCCAGGTACGGCGTTCGGACATCGCGCGTTCGAGTACGCCGTCGGGGTCGACCGCGGAGTTTTCGAGCTCGTACGTCGCGGGGTTGTTCCAGATGTTGGGGCTCGGGGTGGCGCCGGTGGTGATGCGGGGCACACCCCGGAGGCTACGACAGCGCCCTACGACCGGACCCTACGACGGGGCCCTGTCGGCCGGCGGCTGCTGGGTGGAGGGGAGCTTGCGAGGCCGCTTGCCCGAGCCCTTCGCCCGCTCCTTCACCCGCTCGGGGTCGGCGGGGTGGCGCGCGACCGGACGCTTGGTGGCCAGGTGCGCCTCGCAGTGCTTGGCCAGCTCGTCGTAGGCCTCCTGGCCGAGCAGCTCGACCAGCTCGGCGCGGCTGTTGAGGTAGACCGGCTCGGGCGCGTTGTGCGCCTCGGTGTTGCCGGTGCAGTACCACTCGAAGTCGTGTCCGCCCGGACCCCAGCCGCGGCGGTCGTACTCGGTGATCGTGACCTCGGTGTACGTCGTGCCGTCGGTCAGCTCGACGTCGCGGTAGAGCCGCCGGATCGGCAGCTGCCAGCACACGTCGGGCTTGGTCTTCAGCGGGTGGACCCCGATGCGCAGGGCGTACCGGTGCAGCGCACAACCGGTGCCGCCGGCGAAGCCCTCGCGGTTGTGGAAGATGCACGCTCCGTCGACGACCCGGGTCTTGCGGTCGCCGTCCTCGTCGAGTTCGACGAAGCCGCCCCGGCGCCCCTCGGCGCGGTACTGCCAGTCCTCGGCGGTGAGCTTCTTGGCGTAGCCGCGCACGCGCTTCTCGTCCGCCTTGTCGGCGAAATGCGCACCAAGTACGCAGCATCCGGCATCCGGCTCGTCGTGGAAGATGCCGGGACAGCCGGCGCCGAAGATGCAGTTGTACCGGGACGTCAGCCAGGTCAGGTCGGCGCGGACTACCTGGTCGGCGTCCGCCGGGTCGGGGAACTCCACCCACGCGCGGGGAAAGTCGAGTGATACCTCGGGCACGCCCGGAACCCTACGCCCCGGCGGGTGCGTCCCGTGGGACCCCCGGGGAATCGACCACGCGGGCGGAGTGTCGGGGTCTCACCTCGGGTCGGCCCGGGCCATTCCGGGCCACGCTCGGGGCGTACGTACCGAATTGTGTCGGACACGGCGAGAGTCGATGCCCGCCAACCGGTAGCGTCGGGGCATGCGGCTCGGTGTACTCGACGTGGGCTCCAACACCGTCCACCTGCTGGTGGTGGACGCGCGACCGGGCGCCCGGCCGCTGCCCGCCTACTCCCACAAGACCGAACTCCGGCTCGCCGAGCATCTCGACGACGACGGCGCGATCTCGCCCGGGGGCGTGTCCGCGCTGGAGGAGCTGGTCGGTGAGGCGCTGGAGATCGGCGAGGACAAGGGCTGCCAGTCCGTGCTCGCCTTCGCCACCTCGGCGGTCCGGGAGGCCACCAACGGCGAGGAGGTGCTGGCCTCGGTGGACGCGTCCACCGGCGTCCACCTCGGCGTCCTCAGCGGCGACCAGGAGGCCCGGCTGACGTTCCTCGCCGTACGCCGGTGGTTCGGCTGGTCCTCCCGGCGGCTGCTGGTCCTCGACATCGGCGGCGGCTCCCTGGAGATCGCCACCGGCGTGGACGAGGACCCCGACGCCGCGCTGTCGGTGCCGCTCGGCGCCGGCCGGCTGACCCGCGGCTGGTTCACCTCCGACCCGCCTGCGCGGAGCGAGGTGAAGGAGCTGCGGAAGTACGCCCGCGCGGAGATCGCGAAGTACGCCGGCCAGGTGCTGAGGTTCGGTGCGCCCGATCACGTGGTGGGTACGTCCAAGACCTTCCGGCAGCTCGCCCGCGTCTGTGGCGCGGCACCCTCCGCCGAGGGCCCCTATGTCAAGCGAACCTTGACACGGGAGGTTCTGCACCAGTGGATACCCAAGCTGGCCGCGATGCGCAGCTCCGAGCGCGCCCAGCTGCCCGGTGTCTCGGCCGGTCGCGCTCCGCAGTTGCTGGCCGGCGCCCTGGTGGCCGAGGCCGCGATGGACATCCTCGAGGTGGAGGAGCTGGAGATCTGCCCCTGGGCGCTTCGCGAGGGAGTGATCCTGCGCCACCTCGACACCATGCCGCCGGAGGACTTCGCGTGACCGGAACTTTTCGGTGAACGGGCCGCTCCGGTGAGCGGGCCCGTCCGGCTGGCCGTCGACGGCGGCCAGACGAGGCTGCGAATGGGCCTGCTCGCTGATACGGACGACGCCGCTGCCACCGACAACGGTGGCGCCGGTGAACCCGCCGCGGCACCGACGTTCGCCGAGCAGGTCTCGGTTCCGGGGTTCCAGTGGACGCTGGGGGAGGACCCGGTCGAGCAGCAGTGCCGCCGGGTGGAGGCCGCCTGGGAGGCGCTGGGCCGGCCCGCACCGGTCGACGTGGTGGCCCTCGGCCTGGCCGGCGGCGCGTCGGACCCGGACAGCCGGCGCCGGCTCGCGCCGCTGGTGGCACGCCGGCTCGGTGCCCCCCGCGTGCTCCTCACCGGTGACGACGTGACCACCCATCTCGGCGTGCTCGCCGGCGCTCCCGGTGTGGTGATCGCCGCGGGCACCGGCGTGGCCTGCCTCGCGGTCACCGCCGGCGGCGAACTCCTCAACGTCGACGGGCTGGGCTACCTGTTCGGCGATGCCGGCGGCGGTTTCTCGATCGGGCTGGCCGGGATGCGCGCGGCGCTGGAGGGCTACGAGGGCCGCGGGCCGGCGACCGTGCTCACCGAGCGCGCCGAGCGCCTGGTCGGCTCGCCCCTGCGGCTGGCGATCAAGCGGTGGTACGCCTCGCCGTCACTGGTCGCCGACGTCGCGGCGTTCTCCGCGCAGGTCACCCAGGCGGCCGGGCCGCCCGACGGCGACCCGGTGGCCCGGAGCCTGTGCCTGCGGGCCGGCCGGGACCTCGGCACGAGCGCGGCCACCGCGGCTCGCCGGGCGTTCCCGGACGCACCCGCGGGAAGCGTGCCGGTGTCCTGGGCGGGTGGCGTACTCGGGGCGCCGGTCGTCTTCGAGGCGTTCGCCGCCGAACTGGCCGCGTCCTGCCCGCCGGCCGCGCTGCGGACCCCGGCGGGCGGCTCGATGACCGGCGCCGCCCGGCTGGCCGCCGGAAGTGACGTACCCCACCTGGCCGGCGTGGTGACCCACAGCGCGGTGGCACGCCCCGGCCCCGCCGGGTCATGACCGCGCGGCCCGGGTGATCACCGGAGCGGACGTCAGGTGATCACCGGGTATTCGCCGGGCAATCCGCACTCGGCGCGTCGGCGAACGACGCGAGCCGTACGCTGGGGGCCGTGCAGCCCGTTGTGCCCTCGACCCACGTGCGCGGCAAGGACGCCGTCGTGCGCGTGCCGGACGCCCGGATCGCCCTGTCCACGGCATCGGTCTATCCGGAGTCGACGGCCACCGCGTTCGAGCTGGCCGCCCGGCTCGGGTTCGACGGGGTGGAGGTCATGGTGGGCGCCGACCCGCTGAGCCAGGACGTCGACGCGCTGCGCCGGATCAGCGACTACCACCAGGTGCCGATCGTGTCGATCCACGCGCCCACCCTGCTCATCACGCAGCGGGTCTGGGGCACCGATCCCTGGGGCAAGATCGACCGCAGTGCCGAGGCCGCCAAGGCACTGGGGGCGTCCACGGTGGTCGTGCACCCGCCGTTTCGCTGGCAGCGCGACTACGCCCGCGACTTCGTGGGCGGGATCGCCCGGCGCCAGGCCGAGTCCGGGGTCAGCCTCGCCGTGGAGAACATGTTCCCGTGGAAGGCCGCGGGCCAGGGTGTCCAGGCCTACCTGCCGGGCTGGGATCCGCGCGACTTCGACTACGCCGAGGTGACGCTCGACCTGTCCCACACCGCGACCGCCGGCGTGGACGCGTACCAGATGGCGTACGACCTCGGCGACCGCCTCACCCACATCCACCTCGCCGACGGCAGCGGCTCCAACAAGGACGAGCACCTGGTGCCCGGCCGCGGCAGCCAGCGGTGTTCGGACGTGCTCGAGCTCCTCGCCTGCCGCGGCTTCACCGGCAGCATCGTGCTGGAGGTCAACACCCGCAAGGCCACCGGACGGTCGGAGCGGGAGGCCGACCTGGTGGAGGCGCTGGCGTTCGCCCGGCTGAGCTTCGCCGCACCGGTGGTTCCGTCGTACGCCGTGACCGCCGACGGCACGATCGAGGCCGTCGCGCCGCAGCCGTCCGGCGGCGAGAGCACGTCCGGCGCGTCCGGCACCTCCGGCTGACCCGCGCCCCCGGCGGGTTCGCGTCTTCCGGCGGTCTCGTCCCGGGATGGATCCGGGGAGCACGCGGCGCGCCCGCGGATCCGATCGCCCCATGAGATCCGCATGAGATCCCGTCACGGGGCCCGCGTCGTACGGAAGTGTCCGATGACGCGATAAGTCGTACAGCTTCGGCTATTGCCCCGAACCCACCCAGGCCGCACGCTGTGGGCACATCGAGGCACGCCCCGAGCTTCGCGCCGGGGCGTGACCCGTGACCTGCGGGCGGCAAAGGGGTCCGGGACATGAACGTCGTACGGCGGCGGCTGCGTACCCTCGTGGTGCTGTTGGGATTCGCGTCCGGATCCGTGGTGTTCGCCGCGCCGGCGCAGGCGGCACCGCCGACGTACGCCGCGCTCGGGGACTCCTACTCCTCCGGGCTCGGCACCCGTTCCTACTATCCGGACAGCGGATCCTGCTACCGCTCGCCGTACAGCTATCCCGTCCTGGACGCGGCCCGGATCGGCGCCAGGTTGACGTTCCTCGCTTGCTCGGGCGCGACCGTCGCGGGGGTGCGCAGCCAGGTCGGGCGCATCCCATCCGGTGCGACGCTGGTGACCGTCACCGCCGGCGGCAACGACGCGGGCTTCGGCAACGTGCTGTTGCGGTGCGCGCTGCCGTGGCCGCTGACCTGCTGGGACCAGATCGACCACGCGAACACCGTCATCCGCACGGTTCTGCCGGCTCGGCTGGACGGGTTGTACGCCGCGATCCGGGCGGCCGCCCCGCGAGCCCGGGTGCTGGTGGTCGGCTACCCGCGGCTGTTCAACGGGCGTGAGTGCAATCTCGCGTCCCGTATCAGTTCCAGCGAGCAGCGTGCGCTGAACGCCACCGCGGACCTGCTGGCGGCGACGATCGCGGCGCGGGCGGCCGCGCACGGGTTCGCCTACGCCGACGCGAGAGGGCCGTTCACCGGGCACTCGGTGTGCGCGGACGCGGAGTGGATCAACGGTCTGTCCAACCCGATCGCCGAGTCCTACCACCCGAACCGGCCCGGCCAGCGCGGCTACGCCGACCTGGTGGGACCCGCGTTGAACCGTCTCGCCGGCAGCCGCCGGAGCCGGGTCTGAGCGATCGGCTCCGGCCGGCCCGGCACACGTGAGGGGCCGCCGCGGGACGTCGACCGGACGTCCCGCGGCGGCCCCGGCCCCCCCTCGTGTGGTCGCTCGGCCGTGTTTCTTCACCGGCGGGTGGAGGGGAACTGCTCCTCCTCGGTCGAACCGGTGAGTGCGGTCGTCGCCGACTGCGGCGAGATGGCCGTGCTCACCAGGTCGAAGTAACCGGTGCCCACCTCGCGCTGGTGCCGGGTGGCGGTGTAGCCGTCACGTTCGGCGGCGAACTCGCGTTCCTGCAGGGCGACGTACGCCGTCATGCCGTCGCGGGCGTATCCCTTGGCGAGGTCGAACATCGACTCGTTCAGGGCGTGGAACCCGGCCAGTGTGATGAACTGGAACGCGTACCCCATCTCGCCCAGCTCGCGCTGGAACTTCGCGATCGTCCCGTCGTCGAGGTGCTGTTTCCAGTTGAACGACGGCGAGCAGTTGTAGGCGAGCATCTGGTCCGGGTACTCCGCCTTGATCGCCTCGGCGAACTCCCGCGCCACGTCCAGGTCCGGCTTGGACGTCTCCATCCACAGCAGGTCGGAGTACGGCGCGTAGGCGAGGCCACGGGACACGCACGCCGCCAACCCGTTGTTGACGCGGTAGAAGCCCTCCGCGGTCCGGTCACCGGTGACGAACACCCGGTCGCGTTCGTCGACGTCGCTGGTCACCAGCGTCGCCGCCTGGGCGTCGGTCCGTGCGATGATCAGTGACGGCACGCCGGACACGTCGGCTGCCAGCCGGGCCGCGTTGAGCGTGCGGATGTGCTGTCCGGTGGGGATCAGCACCTTGCCGCCGAGGTGCCCGCACTTCTTCTCCGAGGCCAGCTGGTCCTCCCAGTGCACCCCGGCCGCGCCGGCGGCGACCATCGCCCTCATCAGCTCGAATGCGTTCAGCACGCCGCCGAAGCCGGCCTCCGCGTCGGCCACGATCGGTGCCAGCCAGTACGGCGCGTCCGCGTCGCCCTCCGCCCAGGTGATCTGGTCGGCTCGCTGGAGCGCGTTGTTGATCCGGCGAACCACCTGGGGCACGGAGTTCGCGGGGTACAGGCTCTGGTCCGGATAGGTCTGGCCGGCGAGGTTCGCGTCGGCGGCGACCTGCCACCCGGACAGGTAGATGGCCTCCAGCCCTGCGCGTACCTGCTGGACGGCCTGGTTCCCGGTCAGCGCGCCGAGCGCGGCCACGTAGTCACGCTCGTGCAGCAGCTCCCACAGGCGCTCGGCGCCGAGCCGGGCGAGGGTGTGTTCCTCGGGAACCGAGCCGCGCAGGCGTACGACGTCCTCGGCGGTGTAGTCGCGTCGGATGCCGGCCCAGCGAGGGTCGCGTTCCCAGCTCTGCCGTAGTTCCTGTGCAGCGGCGCGGATGCGGCGCTCGACCGGCCGGTCGCCGTTCGGGCTGTCCTGCTCCGCGGCTTCGCGAGGCGAGGGGATGTTCTGGTCCGCCCTGTTGTGCCTGCCGTCGTGCCTGCTGCGTCGGGCTGTGCTCGGGTGTGCAGTGGTATCGGTTTCGCCCTGACCAGCCGGGGTCCGCGCCGGGGTGTTCCGGCTGGTCCTGGTCCGCTCAGGCTTGGGCGCGGGCTCCTCCGGCGCGTCGTCCGGCCCGCGCGGAGTCGTCTCGCTCGATCGCATCGTGCTCCCCCTCCGTCGGATGGGTGCTTCCGACCCGAGTGTCGGACGCTAGTGGGACCGGTGGAGGAGTTCGTCGGGGGAAACATCCGCGGGTCTTCTCCTACGATGAAAGAGGCGCTTCCTTCGGGCCGAGCGAGTCCGGGTGGAGCCCAGGAGGAGTTCGAGATCGTGACGGCAGACCTCCATCTGCCCACATTCGGGCAGCGACTGCGCCATCTGCGACGCAACCGACACTTGACACTGGCCGAGCTCGGCGAACGGGTCGGCCGGGCGCCGTCCCAGCTGTCCCTGCTGGAGAACGGCCGGCGCGAGCCCAAACTGTCCCTGATCACCGCACTTGCCCAGGCTCTGGATGTGACCGTCGAGGACCTGCTGTCCCCGGCACCACCGACCAGACGTGCGCAACTGGAGATTGCGCTGGAGGAGGCGCAGCGCGAAACCCTTTACAAACAACTCGATCTGCCCCCTCTGCGGGTCGGGCCGCGGGTGCCCACGGAGGTGCTCGAGCACATCACCGCGCTCTACGAGGAACTCAGACGGCGTGACACCAAACCCACCGCCACGCCGGAGGACGCCCGCGCTGCCAACGCCGAGTTGCGCCGGCGGATGCGGGACCGCGGCAACTACTTCCCCGAGGTCGAGCGCCTCGCGGTGGAGACGCTGACCGCGGTCGGCTATCGCGGCGGCACGCTGTCGGACGCGCTGGCGGCCGCGATCGTGATGCACTGCGGGTTCCAGGTGCGCTACGCCGAGGACCTGCCGCGCTCGGTCCGGTCGGTGACCGACCTACGCAACAACCGCATCTACCTGCGGCGGGAGTCGCTCGGGATGCACACCCACCGCGGCATCCTGTTGCAGACCGTCGGCCACTTCGTCCTCGGGCACGAGCAGCCGCGCGACTTCGCCGACTTCCTGCGACAGCGGGTGGAGGCCAACTACTTCGCCGCCGCCGTCCTCGTGCCCGAACAGCAGGCGGTGCCGTTTCTCCAACGGGCGAAGGCGGATCGCGACCTCGCGGTGGAGGATCTGCGGGACGTGTTCTCGGTGTCGTACGAGATGGCCGCGCACCGGTTCACCAACCTCGCCACCCGCCACCTCGACCTACGATGCCATTTCGTCCGCAACGACGAGGCCGGCACGATCTACAAGGCGTACGAGAACGACGGGCTGCTGTTTCCGGCCGACCCGACAGGTGCGATCGAGGGCCAGCGGATGTGCCGTCGCTGGGGCGGCCGGCGGGTCTTCGCCGCCGCGGACCGCTACTCGCCGTTCTACCAGTACACCGACACCCCGGACGGCACGCACTGGTGCGTCTCCCACGTCGACCCGGCCCGAGAACGCCACTTCGCCGTCACTCTGGGGGTGGCGTACGAACAGTCGCGGTGGTTCCGCGGCCGGGAGACCGCCAACCGCGCGACGTCGCGCTGCCCGACCGGCCCCTGCTGCTCCCTGCCGCCACCCGAACTCAGCGCCCGCTGGGAGGGCTCGGCGTGGCCGTCGGCGCGAGCGCACTCTCACGTGCTCGCCGCGCTGCCGACCGGAAACTTCCCGGGCGTGGACGAGACCGACGTCTACACCTTTCTCGACCGCCACGCCCCGTCCTGATCCCGGCGCCGGGATCCGGCTCGCGACACGCCCGTCGCGCGGCCCGTCGCGAAGCCTCCCGTCCCTCCTGGAAGCGAACGGGTCCCGTCGCGGGTAGGCTCGGCGGCTGCGGCAGACCGCTGACGCCAGACGATGCTCGGAGCCCGGCTGAGCCCGACCAGGGCCCGGCATAGCCCGGCCAGGGCCCGGCCGTCGCCGGGGCCGCACCGACGACCACCGTCCACCTGGACAGGAGACATGGCAGGTTCACAACGCTCCGCCGGAGCGGCGTACCGACATCCGTTCGACCGCCGGACCGGCAGCGAGGCGCTGGTGACGTCCACATGCTGACCGCCCTGCTGGTGGCGGCCTCCGTCGTTCTCATCCTGGTTTGTGGCGTATTCGTCGCCGCGGAGTTCTCGCTGGTGACGGTGAGCCGGCCCGCGGTCGAGCGGGCCGCCGAGGCCGGGATGAAGGGCGCCCGCAGCCTCGAGGCCGCCCTCCCGAACCTTTCGACCCACCTGTCCAGCGCCCAGATCGGCATCACCGTCACCAACCTTGCCGTCGGCTGGCTGGCCGAGCCGGCAGTGGCCGGGCTGCTGCACGCCCCGCTGTCCGCGGTCGGCGTCGGCGAAGGCGGGGTCCGCGGGATCTCCCTGACCCTCGCGCTGGTGCTCGTGACGCTGGCCACCATGGTGTTCGGCGAACTCGTGCCGAAGAACCTCGCCATCGCCCACCCGATGGGGGTGGCGCGGACGGTGCAGCTGCCGCTGCGGGCGTTCACCACCGCCACCAAGCCGCTCACCGTCGCGCTGAACAGTTCCGCCAACCACGTCGTCCGGGCGCTCGGCATCGAGCCGCAGGAGGAGCTGGCCTCGGCCCGCACCCCCGAGGAGCTGGTGTCGGTCGTACGGAGTTCGGCCGAGTCGGGCTCGCTGGCGCAGTCCACCGCCGCCCTGGTCGAACGCATGCTCCGCTTCGACGACAAGCGGGCCCGCGACGTCATCACCCCGCGCACCCGGCTGGTCTGGCTGGCCGACCACGACCCGGCCCAACGGGTGATCGACCTGGCCCGCGAGCACGGCCTTTCCCGGTTCCCGGTGGCGCGCGCTGACGACCTGGACGACATCGTGGGCGTGGTCGAGCTGAGCCAGGCGGTGGCCGTGCCGGCCGCGGAGCGCGCGACCACCACCGTCGGCACGTTCGCCGCCGAACCTCTGGTCGTGCCCGACACCGCACCCCTCGACGAGGTGCTGTGGGCGCTGCGCGACTACCGGACCGAGCTGTGCGTCGTGCTCGACGAGTACGGCGGGACCGCCGGCATCACGACGTTCGAGGACGTGGTGGAGGAGATCGTCGGCGAGGTGTCGGACGAGCACGACGAGCCGGCCCCGACCCACGAGCGCACCGACGACGGCTGGGTGATCTCCGGGCTGCTGCGCCCGGACGAGGTCCGCGAGCTGACCGGCATCCGGCTGCCGGCCGACGACCACCGATACGAGACGGTCGCCGGGCTGGTGCTGCACCGCCTCGGCCGGGTACCCGACGCCGGTGACGCAGCGGTCGTGGACGGCGTACGGATCACGGTGGCCCGGATGGACAACCACCGCATCGACCAGGTGTACGTCGAACGCACACCAGACGGCGAGCAGCCCGGCGGGCACGGCAACGGGCACAGCAAAGGGCAGGCCACCGAGCAGGGTGCCGGTCAGGAGGCCGGGGTGAGCGCGGCCGACGGACACGCCACCTGCGACGGTCACGCAGAACGCAACGGTCACGCCGCTCGCACCGGACACGGAGGTGCCGGCTCATGAGTGACGGCGCTGCACTGATCCTGTCGGTCGTCCTGCTGGCGGCGAACGCGTTCTTCGTCGGGGCGGAGTTTGCCCTGGTCTCGGTCCGTCGCAGTCAGATCGAGCCGCTGGTGGAGGCCGGGTCGCGCCGGGCGCGGTCGACCATGTGGGCCATCCGCCGGGTGACGCTGATGATGGCCGGCGCGCAGCTCGGCATCACGTTGTCCACAGTCGGGCTCGGTGCGATCGCCGAACCCGCCCTGGCCCATCTGCTCCAGCCGGCCTTCGAGGCGGTCGGCGTACCCCATGCTCTGCTCCACCCGGTCGCCATCGTGATCGCCCTGCTGGTGGTGGTCGCGCTGCACGTGATCCTCGGAGAGATGGTCCCGAAGAACATCGCGCTGGCCGCACCCGACCGGGCGGCACTCGCCCTCGGGCCGCCGCTGCGGGCGATGGTGCGAGCCATCCGCCCGGTGATCACCGGGCTGAACGGCGTCGCCAACGGCGTGCTGTGGCTGCTGCGGGTCACCCCGCAGGACGAGGTGAACGACGCGGTGACCCACGAGGAGGTGGGCCACCTGCTCGCCGAGTCCCGGAACGAGGGACTGGTCGACGAGGACGAGCACCGGCTGACCGCCGAGGCGCTGGCGTTCGCCGAGGGCACCGCCGGCGAGGTCGCCATCCCGCTGGACTCGGTGGTACTGATCGACGCGCACGCCACCGCCGCCGACGTGGAGGAGCTGTCCGCCCGCACCGGCCACTCCCGCTTCCCCTGCCGGGACGCGGAGGGGGTTCTGTCCGGGTACGTCCACCTCAAGGACGTCCTCATCGAGGAAGTCCAGGCCGGCACCATCGACGAGCGCCCGCAGCCGCTGGCGCCGGACCAGATCCGCCGGCTGCCGGCGATCACCACCGGGACGCCGCTGGTGGAGGTGCTGTCGGCCCTGCGGGTCGGTGCGAGCCACCTGGCCCGGGTCGACGACGAGTCGGGTACGACCACCGGGGTGCTCACCCTGGACGACGTACTCCTCCGGCTGGTACCCCCTCGCCAGCCCCAGGAGGCCCGCTGACATGATCGGCCTCCGTTCGGACGGTGCCGGGCGTAGCCTGACAGGGCCGGATGCCGACCGACGGACCGATCACTGATCGCGGGCTCGACCTTGGGAGGGTCACGGTGGTGCTACGCCAGGCGCTGCTGACCGGTGCCCGCAGCCGGCGGCTGCGGAAGCTGGTCTCCACGATGCCGGTCTCGTCCGCGATCGTGGCGCGGTACGTCGCCGGGGAGACCGCCGACGAGGCGGTGGAGGCCGCGCGCCGGTTGCTCACCGACGGGCTGCAGTCCTCGATCGACTACCTCGGCGAGGACACCCGCGACCGCGACCAGGCCACCCGGGCCACCCAGGCGTACCTCATCCTGCTCGACCGGCTGCACCGCGCCGGCCTCACCCGGGGTGCGGAGATCTCGGTCAAGCTGTCCGCCGTGGGCCGGGCGCTGGGCTCCGACGGCGAGAAGATCGCCCTCGACAACGCCCGGTCGATCGCCGACGCCGCCAAGGACGCCGGCACCACGGTGACCCTCGACATGGAGGACCACGCCTCGGTCGAGACCACCCTCTCGATCCTGCACGAGCTGCGCCGGGACTTCCCCGAGACCGGTGCCGTCCTGCAGGCATACCTCCACCGCACCGAGGCCGACTGCCGCGACCTCGCCCACGAGGGTTCCCGGGTGCGGCTGTGCAAGGGCGCCTACAACGAGTCCGCGTCGGTGGCGTACCAGAAGACCGGCGACGTCGACCGGTCCTACGTCCGCTGCCTGAAGATCCTGATGGCCGGCCAGGGCTATCCGATGATCGCCACCCACGACCCGCGGCTGATCGAGATCGCCGGCGCCCTCGCGATGCGCCACGACCGGTCGCGGGGCAGCTACGAGTACCAGATGCTGTACGGCATCCGGCCGCAGGAGCAGCGGCGGCTGGCCGACCTGGGCGACACCGTCCGGGTCTACGTGCCCTACGGCGACGAGTGGTACGCCTACCTCATGCGCCGGATGGCGGAGCGACCGGCCAACGCCGCGTTCTTCGTGCGCTCGCTGCTCACCCGGACCTGAGGGCCGACCAGGCCCCTGTGCCCCGACCGGCTCGCCGGCGCCGGGCCGGTTGGGTGTAGGTGTAGGGGGTCCGCGCGTGTAGGAAACCCCACCCCCGCCGAAGGATGATGCCGCGATGAACGCCGTCCAGCACACGATCGCCGTGATCGGCGCCGGCAAGATGGGCGAGGCAATCCTGTCCGGCCTGCTCCGCGCCGGCTGGCCGGCCAACCGGCTGATCGCGACGGCCCGGCGGGCCGAGCGCGGCGAACAGCTCGCCGAGCGCTACGGCGTCCGCGTCCTGCCCAACACCGAGGCGGCCGCGGAGGCGGACGTGCTGGTGGTCGCGGTCAAGCCGCAGGACGCCGGCACGTTGATGGTGGAGCTCGCCCCGGCCGTGCCGGCCGGGAGGCTGGTGGTGACCCTGTGCGCGGGCCTGCCGACCGCGTTCTTCGAGAAGCGGCTGCCGGACGCCACTCCGGTCGTACGGGTGATGTCCAACACCCCGGCTCTGGTCGACCAGGCGATGAGCGCGATCTCGGCCGGTTCGCACGCCAGCGCCGAGCACCTCGCGCTGACCGAGGAGATGCTGCGCCCGCTGGGGGAGACGCTGCGGTTGCCGGAGTCTCAGCAGGACGCGGTGACGGCGCTGTCGGGTTCGGGCCCGGCGTACTTCTACTACCTCGTCGAGGCGATGACCGACGCCGGCATCCTGCTCGGGCTGCCGCGGCAGGTGGCGCACGACCTGATCGTGCAGGCCGCGCTGGGCGCCGCGGTGATGTTGCGCGACACCGGTGAGCACCCGGTGGCGTTGCGGGAGGCGGTGACGTCTCCGGGCGGCACCACGATCAGCGCCATCCGCGAGCTGGAGAGCCACCGGGTGCGGGCCGCGGTGCTGGACGCGATCGAGGCTGCCCGCGACCGCGCCCGCGAGATCGCCGCCGCCGCGGAGTAGGCGACGGCTGCGTGGTCAGTCGGCGCGGCGCAGGTGCAGGAAGTCGCTCACGCCGAAGCGGGCCAGGAGGAACCTGGCCCGCTTCGGCATGTCCGTACGGGCCTCGTCGTGCACCACCCGGGGGTCGGTCAGCCGGATCGTCTCGCCCTTGCTGACGATCTCGCAGCCGCCCGCGGCGAGGACGTTGCGCACCCAGTCCGCGTCCGGTCCGTAGGTCAGGGCGATGACGTAGTTGTCCGGCCCGCCGAAGACGTTCACCGGCGTCTCGTACCGCCGTCCCGACGTCCGGCCCTGGTGGACGACCATCGCCAGCCCCGGCAGCCGGGGTGCCGCCTTCCCGAGGACCCGGTTGGTGGCGACCTTGTTGAATCTCGCGACCCGCTTGCTCAGCACCATGGCCCGATGGTTCCTCGTCCCTGCGGATGGATCAACACGCGCAGGCGTCCGGAAACGTCCGGTCCTTCACAACCCGATCGCCCTCCGGGCGGCGGCGAGTGTCGGCGCGGCGAGTTCCCGGGCGCGTTCGGCGCCCAGGCGCAGGGTCGCGTCGACGTACGCCGGGTCCGCGGCGAGTTCGGCGTACCTGTTCTGCAGCGGCTCCAGTACGCCCACCACCGCGTCGGCGGTGTCGCGTTTGAGTGCGGCGTAACCGTCGTACTTCCCGGCGAGGGCCGCCGGGTCCGCCTCGCCGGTGCAGCCCGCCAGGATCTCCAGCAGGTTGGACACGCCGGGCCGGTTCTCGGGGTCGTAGCCGACGTCCGGCGAGGCGTCGGTGACCGCGCGGGACACCTTGCGAACGATCACCTCGGGTGGGTCGAGCAGCCGGATGGATCCGAGCGAGTCGGCCGGTGCGTCCTTGCTCATTTTCGAGGTCGGGTTCTGCAGGTCCATCACCCGCGCCCCCACGGTGGCCGGGCTCATCTCCGGCACGACGAAGGTGCGCCCGTACTCGCGGTTGAACCGGATCGCGAGGTCCCGGGCGAGCTCCACGTGCTGGCGCTGGTCCTCGCCGACCGGCACCTCCGTACTCCCGTACAGCAGGATGTCCGCGGCCATAAGTACCGGATAGGTGTACAGCGACACCCGGGTGCGCGGCCGGCCGCGTCCCTTCTCCTTGAACTGGATCATCCGGTTCAGCTCGCCGACGTAGGCCGTCGACTCCAGCAGGTACATGAGTTCGGTGTGCGCCGGCAGGTCGCTCTGCCGGGTGAGTACGCACACCGCCGGGTCCAGCCCGGCCGCGAGATAGATCGTCGCTGTCTCGCGGGTCAACTGGCGCAGCCGTCTCGGGTCATGCTCGACGGTGAGCGCGTGCAGGTCCACGACGCAGAAGACACACCGGGCGGTGTGCTGCAGGTCGACGAACCGGCCGAGCGCGCCGAGATAGTTGCCGAGGGTGAGCCGGCCGGTGGGCTGGATGCCGGAGAAGATCGTGCGGGTGGTGGGCGTGGCGTCCACGGCTGCGTGGTCGGTGGCCGTGTGGTTCATGTGAGGGCTCCTTGGTCGGAGCCGCCGCCGCGAGGGACGGGTCCACACATGCGTCGGCCGCCCTCGCAGGGGCGGCCGGATGCTGGGTGCGTCGTACGCGCGATCGGGGGCCGCCCTAGGCGGCCCACCAACCGAGTGGTCGGATAACGATCTGCGTACGCACCCGGCCACAATATCCGCTCGGCCGATGCCGTGTCAGCAGGAGAGGATGATCCCCGTGGCGAATGTGGAGAATCCGGCGGCCGGGAGTGACGGCGCCGTCAAGCCTGCCTTGACAGGTGCCGAAGCCGTGGAGGTGGTTGTGGGGGAGCCCGGCGTGGTGGTCCGGCAGGTCGGTCCGGACGACTGGCGGGAGTGGCGGGCGATCCGGCTGGCGGCACTGGAGGACACGCCGTGGGCGTTCGGGTCGACGCTCGCGCAGGCGCGGACGTTCGGGGAGGAGGAGTGGCGGCGCCGGCTGGCCGGGTTCCCCTGCTACCTCGCCGATCCGCCGGACCTGGCGGGCGGCCCGGTCGGGATGAGCGGAGCCTTCGTCGAGCATCCCGCGCCCGGCGCCGACGGGCAGGGCGTCACCGTCGAGTTGGTGTCGATGTGGGTCAGCCCGGCGGCTCGGGGACGCGGGGTCGGCGCCCACCTGGTCGCAGCCGTGGTCGAGTGGGCGGCCCGGACAGGCGCCGCTCGGGTGCACCTGTGGGTGACGGACGGGAACGACCCGGCCCGCCGGTTGTACGAACGCTGCGGCTTCGTGCCCACGGGCGAACGCGCGCCGCTGCCGTCCGACCCGAGCCTGAGCGAGGTCGGCATGGTGCGCGAACTCTCCGCGTGAGCCGGGCCGGCGTCGAGGCGAGGTCAGGCGGCCCGGCGGATTTCCCAGGCCAGGTCGAGCAGCTCGGGATACCAGTCGCCGTCGGTCCGCAGTAGTTCCCGGGCCCGCGCGACCGGCACCACCCGTACCTCCTCCACCTGCTCACCGTCCGGCGGGTTGCTCGGCACCCCGTCGACCACGAAGTCGGTGAGACACCACAGCCAGGCCTTCTCCGGATGCGGCAGGTGTGGGCGGTACGGCTCGGCTCGGTCGGACACGCAGTGGTGCGCGCCGAACCACCGCAGCGGGCCCACCCGCCGGGCACCGGCCTCCTCGGCGATCTCCCGATCGACGGCTGCGAGTACGGACTCGCCGGGCTCGCGGGTGCCGCCGGGCAGGAACCACACGTCGCGGTGGTCCCGGCACACCGTCACCTCCTCGCCCACGAAACCGACCACGTGGATGCTCTGCACCAGGGGCTCGGGCGGGAGCGTGGTGGAGAACTGCGCATCCATGCCCGCCCACTCCCACCGCTGCGGCGCGTAGAGCAGCGGGAAACGGTCGGCCGGCCCGGCGGGGATCACGTCCATGCCCGAGACCTTAGGGGACCGTCCTGGGCGGTGCCTGCCGCGCGATCACCGGACGGCATCCGGTGCGGCCGGGCCGGGATCACGTCCGTACTCGAGATCCGTTCTGGGGCAGGATGGCAGGCGTGACGAACTCCCCGCCCGAGCCCACCGTGCCTGCCGAGTCCACGCGGCCGGACCCGACATCACCGCCGGCGCCGGCCGCCGCTCCCGTGATCGGGGTGGACGTCGGCGGGACGTTGATCAAGGCCGCTGTGGTGTACGCCGACGGGCAGGTCGGCGCCCGGGCGGAGAAACCTACCCCACCTGCCCGCGACGCCGACACCGTCCTGTCGGCGGTCGTCTCGGTCGTGGCCGGGTTGCGGGACCGTGCGCGGAGCGAGGCAACGGCCGGTGAGGTGGCGGCGATCGGCGTCGCCGTACCCGGCATCATCGACGAACAGCGCGGCGTCGCCGTGATGGCGGCCAACCTCGGCTGGCGCGACACCCCGGTGCGTGCGCTCCTGTCCGAGGCGACCGGCCTGCCGGTGGCGCTCGGGCACGACGTCCGTTCGGCCTGCGTCGCGGAGTGGCGGCTGGGCGCCGCCCGCGAGTCCGACGACGCGCTCCTGGTGACACTCGGCACCGGC
Organism: Actinopolymorpha sp. NPDC004070; assembly: GCF_040610475.1. Lineage (NCBI taxonomy): Bacteria > Bacillati > Actinomycetota > Actinomycetes > Propionibacteriales > Actinopolymorphaceae > Actinopolymorpha > Actinopolymorpha sp. NPDC004070. Next base: position 198,833 of record NZ_JBEXMJ010000003.1, read on the forward strand.
ATCGGGGCGGGCGTGGTCAGCGACGGCCGGTTGCTCGTCGGCGGTGGGTACGCCGGTCAGCTCGGGCACGTCGTGGTCGACCCCGGCGGGGCGCGGTGCACCTGCGGCCAGCACGGCTGCCTGGCGACGCTGGCCTCGGCCACCGCCGTCGTCCGCCGCTACGCCGAACGCACCGCGGGGAGCGCGGAGGTCGCGGGGAACACCGCCAACGGGACCACCGCCAACGGGACCACCGCCAACGGGACCACCGCCAACGGGACCACCGCGGAGTTCACTGCCCGGGACGTGGCCCGGCTGGCCCGTACCGGCGACCCGGCCGCGGCCGCCGTCTGGGAGGACGCCGTCGCCGCGCTCGCCGACGCACTGGCCACGGCGGTGACGGTGTTCGGGTCGGAGCTGGTGGTGCTCGGCGGCGGACTCGCCCTGGCCGGCGACCAGCTCGTCGACCCCGTACGCGATCGGCTGCGGGCGCGGCTGACGTTCCAGCGGCAGCCGCGGGTGGTGCGGGCCGCGATGGGTGCGGAGTCCGGCGTCCTCGGCGCCGCCCTGCTTGGCCGGGCCGCCCTGGTCGACGCGACAGCTCCGCTCGACGCGGTGCCCGACGGAACGGGAAGGTAGGAACGTGACCGGACCCGCACGGCTGGTGTACGACCCGGCGCTCACGGCGTACAACTTCGGCCCGCATCACCCGCTGGCCCCCATCAGGGTGCGGCTGACCGTCGCCCTGGCCACCGAGCTCGGCCTGGTCGGCACCACCTCTCCCGCCACGCCTGACGCGGCCCACACGTCCGACCCGCCGGGCGCGGAGGCGAGCGGCCGGGTGCTCCAGGTGCCCGCCCCCTCGGCCACCGACGAGGTGCTCGCCCTCGTGCACGACCCGGCCTACCTCGAGGCGGTCAAGCGGGCCAGCGAGCACCCGGAGTGGGCCGACGCGAACTACGGCCTGGGGAGCTCGGACAACCCGACGTTCGCCGGCATGCACGAGGCGGCCGCCCACGTCGTCGGCGCCAGTATCGAGGCGGCGCGCATCGTCTGGTCGGGAGAGGCGCTGCATGCGGTCAATGTCGCCGGCGGGCTCCACCACGCGATGCCGGCCTCCGCCAGTGGCTTCTGTGTCTACAACGACCCCGCGCTGGCGATCCGCTGGCTGCTGGACGCCGGGTGCCCCCGGGTCGCCTATCTCGACCTCGACGTCCACCACGGCGACGGCGTGCAGGAGATCTTCTGGAACGACCCGCGGGTGCTCACGATCAGCGTGCACGAGTCGCCGCGGTCGTTGTTCCCGTACGTCAGCGGCTATCCCACCGAGATCGGCGGCCCGGACGCCGAGGGCTTCGCTGTCAACCTCGCCTTGCCGGCGGGTACGGGCGACGCCGGCTGGCTGCGCGCGTTCCACGCCGTCGTACCCCACCTGCTGGAGGCGTTCCAGCCCACCGTCCTGGTCAGCCAGCACGGTTGCGACAGTCACCGGGCCGACCCGCTGGCCCACCTCGCGCTGTCCGTCGACGGGCAGCGCGCGGCTGCCCTGGCCGTGCACGACCTGGCCCACCAGATGTGCGATGGCCGCTGGGTGGCCACCGGTGGGGGCGGCTACGCCCTGGTGGAGGTGGTGCCGCGCACCTGGAGTCACCTGCTGGCGATCGCCGGCGGCCGGCCGCTCTCACCGAGCACACCCACCCCGCCCGGCTGGCGTGAGCTGGTCGCCACGGAGTGCCGCCGGCCGGCGCCGACGTCGATGACCGACGGGGAGGAACCGACGTACGCCGACTGGGACACCGGGTACGACCCCGCCGACGAACTGGACCGGGCGGTCCGCGCGACCCGGCAGGCGGTCTTCCCCTGCCACGGCCTGGACCCCCACCTCTGACCCGCCATCCGGGCCGGAGGGTCGGGACGGTCCGGGCGGAAGCGGGTGGGCTCGCGGCCTGTACCCTGTGAGGACGCATCGGTCCGCCATGGTCACCGCATGCCCGCAGGCGTCGCGATTTCCGACGTTCAGGTGCGTATTCGTTGGGGTACGAACAGGCCGAAAGGGTTCCGCGTGGGTTCCGTCATCAAGAAGCGTCGCAAGCGAATGTCGAAGAAGAAGCATCGCAAGCTCCTCAAGAGGACGCGCGTCCAGCGCAGGCGTCAGGGGAAGTAGCGACCTTCGTGCCCACGGGGTGAGGCCGATATGGCGCGTGTAGTACTGGTCACAGGAGTTTCCCGTGATCTCGGTAGCAGGTTCGCGCGCCGGTTGGCCGCCGACCCCGGCGTCGACCGGGTGCTTGCCGTCGATGTCGTACCTCCGCGTCACGATCTCGGTGACGCGGAGTTCGTACGTGTCGACCTGCGCAGCCCGGTCGTCTCCCGCGTCCTCGCCCGGGAGAGCATCGACACCGTTGTCCACCTGAACGTGATCGCCACCCCCCAACACGCGGGCGGGCGGGCCACGATGAAGGAGATCAACGTCATCGGCACGATGCAGCTGCTGGCCGCCTGCCAGCGGCTGCCGTCGGTGAGCAAGGTCGTGGTCAAGTCCTCGACGGCGGTCTACGGCGCGTCGCCGGCTGACCCGGCGATGTTCACCGAGGACATGGAGCCGCGTGCGCTGCCGCAGTCCGGGTTCGCCAAGGACGCGGTGGAGGTGGAGAGCTACGTCCGCGGCTTCGCCCGGCGCCGCCCGGACGTCGCCGTGACGACGCTCCGTTTCGCCAGCGTCATCGGTCCGCGGGTACGCACGCCGATGACGCGGTACTTCACTCTGCCCGTGGTGCCGACCGTGCTCGGCTTCGACGCGCGACTTCAGTTCGTCCACGAGGACGACCTGCTCGAGGCGCTGCGGCTCGTCACCGTGGGCCAGTCGCCCGGCACGTTCAACGTCGCCGGTGACGGCGTGATGATGCTGTCCCAGGCCATCCGCCGGATGGGACGGCCGACCGCGCCTGTCCCGGCGTTCGCGGTGGCGACGTTCGGGCAGATGTTCCGGGCCGCCCGGCTGGCCGACTTCACTCCCGAACAGCTCTCCTACCTCACCTACGGCAGGGGCGTCGACACCAGCCGGATGCGCGACGACCTGGGCTTCAAGCCGGCCCACACCACCGCGGAGGCGTTCCAGACCTTCGCCTCGGTGCACGAACAGGGTCTGCTGAGTTCCGAGCGCATCGCGGCCGCCGAGGAGGAGGCCGCGGCGTTCCTCGGCGTACGCGATGTGCGAGACGAGGCCGAAGGGGTACGACAGGGCCATGGCTGACTCCTCCCGGGCGAAGGTGATTCCCCTCCACGGCTCGCCATCGGCCGACGACGCGGGCACGCCCGCGGGCTCGTCCCGCCCCGGCTCGCGCGGTGGGGGCGAGCAGCCGGCGAGCCTCGGTGACGGCCTGCGCGAGGTGGCCGGCGCGCTCGCGCAGGGACTGGCCGAGCGCACCCTCGGCGACGACTGGCGGTCCAAGGTGGCCGGCGGGCTGGAGTTCGCCCGGCGGCGGCTGACGGGGGAGTACGAGGTCGACGACCTCGGCTTCGACCCCGACCTCACCGAGAACGTCCTGCTCGCGATTCTGCGGCCGTTGTACCAAAGCTGGTTCCGTGTCGAGGTGCGCGGCCTGGAGAACATCCCCTCCGTCGGTGGCGCCCTCCTGGTGGCCAACCACTCGGGCACCCTGCCCGTCGACGGCCTGATGACCCACGTCGCGGTGCACGACCACCACCCGGCGCACCGCCACATCCGGATGCTCGGCGCCGACCTCGTCTTCCGTACGCCGGTGATCTCCGAACTCGCCCGCAAGGGCGGCACCACACTCGCCTGCAACGAGGATGCCGAGCGGCTGCTCAGGACGGGTGAGCTGGTCGCGGTGTTCCCCGAGGGCTACAAGGGGCTGGGCAAGCCGTTCTCCGAACGCTACAAACTGCAGCGGTTCGGGCGGGGCGGCTTCGTCGCGGCCGCACTGCGCACCGGCGTACCCATCGTGCCGTGCTCGATCGTCGGCGCCGAGGAGACCTACCCGCTGCTCGGCAACGTCGAGCCGCTCGCCCGCCTGCTCGGAGTGCCGTACCTCCCGATCACGCCGACGTTCCCCTGGCTCGGCCCGCTCGGGCTGGTGCCGCTGCCGTCGAAGTGGATCATCTCCTTCGGCGAGCCGATCTCCACCGACAGCTACGACGCGGAGGCGGCCGAGGATCCCATGCTGGTCTTCGACCTCACCGACCAGGTGCGCGAGACGATCCAGCACACCCTGTACGCACTACTCCTCGACCGCCCCGACGCCTTCTGACCGCCGCGGGCCCCTGCATCCTGCCTGGCTGCGTTGTCGTCGTCGCGCCGGATTCCTCCGCGGAAGAATCCGCGAGCGCCCGGCGGCCGCACCACACCGAGACCCCTCGAGACCTGCGCTCAGTTCGGCAGAGGGAGGGGCAGCGGCAGCGGCAGGGTCGGGAGAGGCAGGGGCAGCGGCAGCGGCGACCCGGGCGGTGGCGGGGTCGTCGGTGTTCCCGTGGGGGCCGGCGTGGTCGGCTTCGGGTTGGGCGTCCCCGGTCCGCTCGGCCGGGGCCGCGGCAGGGTGAGCGTCGGCAGGGGTAGGGGCAGCGGGTCGGCGCTACGGGTCGGCTGTGGACCACCCGGGCCGGGATTGGTCGGCGCCGGACCCGGGCCCCTGGGCGCAGCCGTCGGCCCGGGCGTGGCCGGAAGCTGCCCGGACGTGGGCCCGGCCGTGGGCCCGGACGTGGGGCCGGAAGTAGGGGAGGGGCGCGGCGACGTGGTCCGACCAGGGGCGGTGGGCGTGACCTCGCAGGTCGGGCACGCGGCGCGGGCCCGGCGGTCGGCGTCGGCCACCGCGGCGGCAGCGCGGGCGTACGACCCGGAAAGTCCCTGCGGCAGCAGCGGACGCAACTCCCGCAGTCGCGGCTGGGCGCCGGCGACGAAATCCCGGATCGCGACCACCGGTGCGGGGCTTCCGTTGGTCTGGTGCGCCTGCAGGAGCAGGTCGGCGCCCCGGCGGGTGTCGGCGCTCACTTCGTACAGCGTGGCCCGCGCCAGGTGGACGCGCTCGGTGTCGGTGTCGCGCAGGGGCGCGCCGCCGGCCATCCTGCCCACCTCGGTCAGCCGGGTCGAGGCGTGGGTGAGGTACTCCCGGCCCTGCGACTCCTGACCGGATGCGACCGCCACCTGGGTACGCTCCAGGCCGATCTTGATGGGGTAGAACAACCCGCCCGGCTGGGCGTCCCGGGCGGCCGCGGCTGTTCCGGCCACCCCGCCGGCCAGCACCACCGCGGCGGCGACGGCGACGATCCGCGAACGCCTCGGAGCCGCGGACACTGGCCGTGCCGAGCGGTCCGCGCGTGACCCGGCACCACCCGAACGGCTGTCGAGGGCACTGTGACCCCCTCCGGCGGGCAGCCGCGCGGCGGCCGTCACCAGGCGCTCGCGAAGGGTCGTACGGAACTCCTCCGACGGCTCGATCGCGGAGGGTCTCAGCCGCACGGCGACGGAGTGCAGGTCGCGGAGCGTGGGGTCGGTGGAGCGGCCGGTGCCATCCACCAGCCGGGCGAATTCCTCGGCCCGCCGGCGCGACGCCAGGAGGGAGGTCATCGACGCGTGCTCCTTCGACCAGTCAACCGGTGTGGCCGGGATCCTCCGAGCTCATCCGGTGGTGTGTGCGGTGGGACGGGCGGTGTCCCGAATCGTGGGGTGATACCTGCGAAAACGAGCAGTAGCCCCAGGGGTTACGGTCCGGCGCCGGCGCGGTCGCGTGGGCCGGAGCGGGCGGTCTCCGGTGGCCTGCTCGGCGGGGTCACCGGAGCCCGTCGGGGAGCAGCTTGGCGAGGTTGCGCACCGCTCGCAACTGGAGTTGCTTGACCGCGCCCTCGCTCTTGCCCAACGACTGGGCGGTCTCGGCCACGGACATGCCGTTGAGGAAGCGCATCACCAGGCACTCCTGCTGGTCCGGGCCGAGCTGCCGGAGAGCCTCCACCAGCGCCTCGTTGGTCAACCGGGTGAGGACGTCGTCCTCGGGACCCGCCGTGACCGAGTCGGAGTCGAGGATCTCCCCGGTCACGACCTCCAGCCGGAACCGGCCCGACTTGAAGTGGTCGGTGACGAGGTTGCGGGCGATCGTCACCAGCCAGGCTCCGAAGTCGCGGCCCTGCCAGCGGAACGACCCCAGCGACCGAAGGGCGCGCAGGAACGTCTCGCTGGTGATGTCCTCGGCCAGGGCGTGCGTGCCGACCCGGTAGTAGACGTACCGGTAGACGCTCGGGACGTAGTGGTCGTACAGCTGCCCGAACGCCTCGGCGTCACCCCGCTGGGCGAGCTCGACCAGCGCGACGATCCGCGCCCTGGCGGCGTCGGCGGGCGCGTGCTCACCGGCGCCGTCGACGGCCCGGGTGCCCGCGCGGGCCCGGGACGAGGCGGTCTCCTGGTGCGATGCCTGGCACAGCCGGCCGTCGTCGGGCGCGGGGGAGTGCCCCCCGGTGAACCGGCCGGCGGAAGGGGCGGAGGCGGGGGCCGGGACCGCTGGGACCCGAACGAGGACGTGCCTGCCGGACGGTTCCCAGGAGTCGGTCGTACGCAGCGCGGCGCGCAGCAGCTCGAGAAGCTCCCGCACGCCCGCGCTGTCGGCGAGCGTGGTCCGGCGGTCATCCAACATCGCTACCTGCCCCCCAGCAGGATCGGGTACGTCCCCGTTCGCGGCATCGTAGGGAATTCCCGGCAAACGGGAAACCCGGCGTGTTCAGCGGAGCTTCCACCACGGAGAGCGTCGCCGCCCGAGCGGAGGCCGGAGAGGTAGGCCGAGCGCGGAGTGGTGCCGGCCGAGCGCCGTGCGGCGCAGGGCCGCCGCGGCTGCCGCCGCACCACCGACCGCGCCGGCCATCGCCGCCGCCGCGAGCCCGGCCCGGGCCGCCCTCCGGGCCCGGCGGAAGTCGCGGATGCGCCACCCGTTCTTGCGGGCGTACCTGCGCAGCTTGCGGTCGGGGTTGATGGCGTACGGCAGACCGACCAGCGACAGCATCGGGACGTCGTTGGCGGAGTCGGAGTACGCCGCACAACGGGACAGGTCGAGGTTTTCCCGCGCAGCCAGAATCCGGACCGCCTCGGCCTTGGCCTGGCCGTGCATGAGGTCGCCCACCAGCCGGCCGGTGTATTTGCCGTCCTGGGTCTCCGCGATGGTGCCGAGCGCGCCGGTGAGGTTGAGCCGGTCGGCGATCAGCTGGGCGATCTCCACCGGGGCGGCGGTGACCAGCCACACCCGCTGGCCCTGGTCGAGGTGCCGCTGGGCGAGTGCGGCCGTGCCGGGCCAGATCTTGGTGGCCAGCGCCTCGTCGAAGATCTCCGAGGCGAGCTCGGCCAGGTCCTCGACCTCCCAGCCGGCGATGAACGCCAGCCCGAGCTCGCGGATCTGGCTGATGCCGTCGGCGTCCTCCGCGCCGCCGATCCGGAACTTCAGCTGCTGCCAGCCCGCGCTGAGGAACTCCCGGGTCGGGTAGTAGTCGCGAGAGTGCAGGCCACGGGCGAGGTAGAAGAGCGAGGCGCCGCGCATCAGCGTGTTGTCCACGTCGAAGAACGCCGCTGCGGCCAGGTCGGCAGGTGGTCGGTCGGGGGCGTGGATCGGGGACAGAGCCGGCTTGTCTTCCTCCGCGGGCGTCATGCCCACCGAGCTTAGGGCGTCGGACCGACATCACGCCGATCAGGATGTGGGAATCCTCCGGCTCCCGGAGTGGTCCCGGGGGTGGACACCCGGAGTCGTGCCGGTCCGATGTGTGCCAGACTCGCCGACGTGGTGATGGCGCCTCGTACGCAGCTGCAGCCGGACCGGGTGGTCACGGCGGTCAATGTCGCCGACCTGGTGCGACGGGCGGCCCAGGATGCCCCCGACCACCTCGCGCTGGTGGCCGGTGACGACCGGCTGACCTGGGCCGAGCTCGACCGCGCGGTCGACGCCGTGGCGGCCGCCTGGTCCGGTGCCGGGCTGGTGGCCGGGTTCCGCGTGGCGCTGGCCATGTCCAACTCCCTGGAGTTCGTCACCGCCTACTTCGGTGCGCTTCGCGCGGGCGTGATCGCCGTACCCCTCAATCCCGCCGGCACGGCCCAGGAGATAGGGGCGATGCTGGGCGCGGTCAACGCGCGGGTGGTCCTCGCCGACGACACCAGCGTGGCCGCCGTCCGCGCCGCGGTGGACGAGGCCGCCGGTGCCCGCGGCCTCGCCTTCGACGCGGACGTTCCGGTGGTGGTCCCGGTCGGGGTCGCCTCCCGGCCCGGCGAACGCAGCTACGACGAGCTGCTGGCCGCCGCCTCCAGCGCACCCGCCGTCCCGCCTGCCGACCCCGAGGCGCTCGCGGTTCTGCTGTTCACCTCCGGCGCGGCCGGCCCTCCGGTGATGCTCACGCACCGTGCGCTGCTGGCCAACCTCGACCAGCTGGCCTCGATCGACCCCCCGGTGATGACGTCCACCGACGTGGTGCTCGGCGTACTCCCGATGTGTCACGTGTACGGCCTGAACGCCGTGCTCGGCATGGTCGCCCGGGTGGCCGGCACGCTGGTGCTGGTCCGCCGCTTCACCCCCGAGGGCAGCCTCGACCTGGTGGCGGCCGAGCAGGTGACGAACGTCCCGGCCGTCCCCACGGTGTTCGCGAGCTGGCTCCGGTCCACCGCCGACGACGCCGAGCTCGCGCGCCGGCTGGCGAGCGTCCGGCTGCTGGTGTCCGGTGCGGCGCCGCTGCCGCCGTCGCTGCAGGGCGCACTGCTCGCGGCCACCGGCCTGGTCGTCCAGGAGGGATACGGCCTGACCGAGGCCGGCCCGGTGGTCACCAGCACCCTGTGCTCGGCGCCTGCGGTGTCCGAGACGGCGGAGTCCGCCGAGACGGCGGAATCCGGAGAGTCCGCGGAGCCGGCGGGTGAGGCGACGTCCCGGGCCGTGCCGACCGGGCGGGCGAAGCACACGGTGGGTGCGCCCCTTCCCGGGGTGGAGCTGCGGATCGTCGACGAGACCGGCGCCGAGGTCGAGGTGGGCGAGACCGGCCAGGTGCTCGTCCGCGGGCCGAACCTCTTCTCCGGCTACTGGCCGGACGGCGCCGACGCGCCGGAGGAGAAGGGCTGGCTGGCCACCGGCGACATCGGCTACCTCGACGAGGACGGCGACCTGGTCCTGGTCGACCGGATCAAGGAACTCGTGATCGTCTCCGGCTTCAACGTCTACCCGCGTGAGGTGGAGGAGGCGATCGGCGAGCTCGACGGCGTGGCCGAGGTCGCTGTGGTGGCGATGCCGGACCCGCAGACCGGCGAGGCCGTCCGCGCGTACGTCGTTCCCGCCGCGGGTGCGCAGGTGAGCGCCGAGGAGGTACGCCGCCACTGCGAGGTCCGGCTGGCGAGGTTCAAGCGGCCCAGCGTGGTGGAGATCGTCCCCGAGCTGCCGCGTTCGGTGACCGGCAAGGTCGCCAAGTCCCGTCTGCGGCGCGCCGCCCGCGAGTCGGCGATCGGCTTCTGACCGTGGCCGAACCGACCCGGCCGACCCGGCCGACCCAACCGTCGCCGGAGCGCGTGACCCTCTACAGCAAGCCCGGCTGCCACCTGTGCGACGACGCCCGCGCGGTGGTCGCCGCCGTGTGCGCCGACCTGGACGTCGGCTGGACCGAGATCGACATCCAGGGCGACGAGTCGCTGTACCGCAGGTTCTGGGAGCAGATCCCGGTCACGTTCGTCGACGGCCGCCAGCACGACTTCTGGCGGGTGGACGCGGACCGGCTGCGCACGGCGCTCACCGCCGGCTGACCGGCCGAGGACCCGATCACAGGGTCCACGAGATCGCCTTTCATGGTCCGGATTTCGGCCTTCCGGCGATCATGCCGAAGGTCCACATACGGGTCGATTCCGGCTCAGATCCGCTCCGAGCGAGCCGGATGTGACGACCGGCACGTCCGGCCGGCGCTACGCTCGATTTTGTTCGCACGTTCACAAAGTCCTAGGCTTGGAGATCGCCGGTCGGGAACGGCTCCGATCGAGCAGAGGCGTCACCAGCCCTGTCGACGACGTCTCGTGTCATTACGGGAGAGAAGTGAGTCCGCCGAACCCCCGCCGCACCAACGAGCAGGAAGCGCGCCCGAGCCGCGGCATCCCCGAGGCGACCGTGGCGCGACTGCCGGTCTACCTCCGGGCGCTGACCGCGCTCGCGGACCGGGGGATCGCGACCGCCTCCAGCGAGGAGCTCGCCCGGGCGGCCGGCGTCAACTCCGCGAAGCTGCGCAAGGACCTGTCCTACCTCGGGTCCTACGGCACCCGCGGGGTGGGATACGACGTGGAGTACCTCCGCTACCAGATCGCGCGGGAGATCGGGCTCACCCAGGACTGGCCCGTGGTGATCGTCGGCATCGGAAACCTCGGCCACGCCCTCGCCAACTACTCCGGGTTCGTCTCCCGCGGGTTCGGCATCGTCGGGCTGCTCGACGCCGACCCGGCGCGGGTCGGTGAGCAGGTCGGCGACCACGTGATCCAGGCGTACAGCGAACTCGAACGCGTCGTGTCAGAGTACGGCGTGGCCATCGGTGTCATCTCGACGCCGGCGACCGCCGCACAGGAGGTCTGCGACCGCATGGTTGCGGCGGGCATCACCAGCGTGCTCAACTTCGCTCCCGTGGTGCTGAGCGTTCCGGCCGGTGTGGACGTCCGCAAGGTCGACCTGTCCACCGAGCTGCAGATCCTCGCCTACCACGAACAACGCAAGTCGCTCGCGGGCCCCGGCCCGCTGAGCCAGGTTGACGGCATCCCAGTCGAGAGGAGTCCCCTCGTCCCATGAGCATTCTGGTCGTCGGCCTGTCCCACCGCGGTACCCCCGTCCACCTGCTGGAGCGCGTGGTGCCGGCGCCGGAGACGCTGGACAAGGTCCTCCTCGACGCGGTGGCGTGCCCGCACGTCGCCGCGGCGGTGGTGCTGTCCACCTGCAACCGGGTGGAGATCTACGCCGAGGTGGAGCGCTTCCACGGCGGTGTCGAGGAGCTCGCCGAACTGCTGGCCCGCCACGCCGGCGTCTCCGCCGCCGAGCTCACCCCGCACCTCTACGTGCGGTACGAGGACGGCGCGGTGAGCCACCTCTTCTCCGTGGTGTGCGGCCTGGACTCGATGGTCGTCGGCGAGACCCAGATCCTCGGCCAGGCCAAGGCGGCGCTGCGCAACGCCCAGGACGCGGAGACGATCGGCTCGGTGCTGAACGGCGTCTTCCAGCGCGCGCTGCGGGTCGGCAAGCGGGCGCACACCGAGACCGAGCTCGGCCGGGCCGGCCGCTCGGTGGTCAGCGCGGCACTGGCCCAGGCCGTCGGCGTGCACGGCGACCTGGCCGGACGTACGGCACTGGTGGTCGGCGCGGGTTCGATGGCAGCACTCGCCGCCACCACTCTTCGCCGCGACCACGACGCCACCGTGGTGGTCACCAACCGCACGCCCTCGCGCGCCCGCCGGATCGCCGAGCAGGTCGAGGGCACCGCGGTCCCACTGGCGGACCTGCGGACCGCGCTGGCCGACGCCGACGTGGTGGTCTCGTGCACGGGCGCCGTCGGCACCGTGATCTCCGCCGTCGACCTCGCCGCGGCGATGCGCCGGCGCCCGGACCGGCCGCTGGTGGTCTGCGACCTCGCGATGCCGCGGGACGTCGAGATCGAGGGCGGGCACGTCGCCGGTGTCACCCTGATCGACCTGGGCCGGCTGGCCGAGACGGTGGACGACGGTGTGGCCGCCGACGTGGAGGCGGTGCGGGTCATCGTGGCCGAGGAGGTCGCCGACTTCGTGGCCACCCGCCGGGCCGCGACCGTGGCGCCCACCGTGGTGGCATTGCGCAGCATGGCCGCCGAGGTCGTCGACGCCGAGTTGCGCCGGTTGACCGCACGGGTGCCGCACCTGGACGACCACTCCCACGCCGAAGTGGCGAGGACCGTACGCCGGGTGGTCGACAAGCTCCTGCACGCGCCGACGATCCGGGTGAAGGAGCTCGCCGAGCAGACGGTCGAGACCTCCTACACCGACGCGCTGCGGGAGCTGTTCGCTCTCGACCTCAGCGCACTGGAGGCGTTCACCAGCGTCGAGCCCGTCGAGCCGGCCCAGCCAGATCGTTCGGTGCAGCCCGGAGAGCCGGGAGGTGCGCCATGACAGCACTCCGCGTCGGCACCCGGCGCAGCGCTCTCGCGCTGGCCCAGGCCGGCCGCGTCGCCGCCGCGCTCGAGCGAGCCGGCCACCGGTGCGAGCTGGTCGAGGTGACCACCGAAGGTGACCGCAACCGCGCGCCGCTGGCCACGATCGGTGGCCAGGGCGTCTTCACCGGCGCACTGCGCGAAGCCCTTCTCCGCAAGGAGATCGACGTCGCGGTGCACTCGCTGAAGGACCTGCCGACCCAGGACGTCGACGGCATCGTCCTCGCCGCCGTACCCGCGCGTGAGGATCCCCGCGACGGCCTCGTCGCCCGCGACGGGTTGCGCCTGGCGGACCTGCCCGCGGGTGCGCGGGTGGGCACCGGTTCACCACGGCGGCTGGCGCTGCTGCGGCTGCTGAGGGAGTACGACCTCGAGCTGGTCGAGATCCGGGGGAACGTCGACACCCGGATCAGGAAGGTACGCGACGGTGAGCTCGACGCCGTCGTACTCGCCCGCGCCGGTCTCACCCGACTGGGGCGGGCCGGGGAAATCACCGACACCTTCGATCCCACCGCGTTCGTCCCGGCCCCCGGCCAGGGCGCACTGGGGATCGAGTGCCGGAACTCCGACGAGGACGTGGTGCGCGCTCTCGCCGGGCTTGACGAATCCCGCACCAGGGCGGCGGTTACCGCCGAACGCGCCGTGCTTGCCGGAATCGGGGCCGGCTGCAGCGCACCCATGGGAGCTTTCGCCGAGACCACCGGCGGAGTGGAGGGAGACGACCTTTCCCTCCATGCCGTCGTGGCCGCCGTCGACGGCTCCGCAAGCGTCCGTCTGTCCACCTCGGGGCCTCTAGGCGATGCGGAGGAGCTCGGCCGTCAGCTGGCGGCCGCCCTGCTCGCCGAGGGCGCCAGCCGTTTGATCGAGGAACGCGTCACGTGACCGCCAAGACAAAGACCACCAATAACCTCCAGGGCTCGGTCTCCTTCGTCGGGGTCGGCCCCGGCGACCCCGCGCTCGTCACGGCCAGGGCGAAGGAGCTCCTGGGCCGTGCCGACGTCATCGCCGGTGAGCTTGCGGCCTTCGAGGCCGTGCTCAGCACTCACGTCCGCGAGGACGCCGAGCGGCTGGAGCTGACCGAGGACGCCGTGACCGCGGCCGAGGCCGGCCGAGTACTCGCCAAGCACGGGAAGGACGGCAAGCACGTCGTACGCCTGTACCACGGCGACCCGTTCCTCGACGGCAACGCCGCCGAGCACGTCGCCGCGTTCGTCCGGCACCACGTGCCGTTCGAGGTGACGCCGGGTCTGCCGGTGGCGACCGCCGTGCCCGCCTACGCCGGGATCCCGCTGACCAGTACGAGGGTGCGTGAGACCCGGTTCGTCGACCTCCGCGGTGGCGAGCCGGCCTGGGAGACGTTCGCCGAGGGCTCGGCCACCCTGGTGCTCACCAACGTCACCGAGGGCCTGAAGGACATCGCCGCCTTCCTGGTCAAGGCCGGCCGGGAGCCGTCCACGCCGGTGGCGGTGACCACCGAGGGCACCACCACCGACCAGCGCACGGTCGCCGGGACGTTGGAGACGATCGCGGCCGAGGTGAAGTCGTCCCGGCTCACCGGCCCGTTCGTCCTCGTCGTCGGCTCGGCGGTCGCGCACCGCGACAAGCTGTCGTGGTTCGAGACCAAGCCGCTGTTCGGCTGGCGGATCCTGGTGCCGCGCACCAAGGAGCAGGCGGGCGTGCTGTCCAAGCTGCTCCGGCAGTACGGCGCGGTGCCCGAGGAGGTGCCGACCATCTCGGTCGAGCCGCCGCGCAACCCTCAGCAGCTGGACCGGGCCATCACCGGGCTCGTCACCGGCCGCTACCAGTGGGTCGCGTTCACCTCGGTCAACGCGGTGCGCGCGGTGCGGGAGAAGTTCGAGGAGTACGGCCTGGACGCGCGGGCGTTCGCCGGCCTGAAGATCGCCGCGGTGGGGGAGAAGACCGCCGAAGCGATCCAGTCCTGGGGCATCAAGCCCGACCTCGTGCCCTCCGGTGAGCACTCCGCGCGCGGCCTGGTCGAGGACTGGCCGCCCTACGACCGGGTGCTGGACCCGATCAACCGGGTGTTCCTGCCCCGCGCCGACATCGCCACCGAGACGCTGGTGGCCGGACTGGTCGAGCTCGGCTGGGAGGTCGACGACGTGACGGCGTACCGCACGGTGCGCGCCGCGCCGCCGCCCGCCCCGATCCGGGAGGCGATCAAGACCGGCAAGTTCGACGCGGTCGCGTTCACCTCCAGCTCGACGGTGCGCAACCTCGTCGGCATCGCCGGCAAGCCGCACGCGACCACCGTGATCGCCACGATCGGCGCGCAGACGGCGACGACGGCGGAGGAGCACGGCCTGCGGGTCGACGTTCAGCCGGCGGAGACGTCGATCGAGGCGCTGGCAGAGGCGCTCGCCGACTTCGGCGAGGCCCGCCGGGCGGCCCAGATCGAGGCCGGCGACCCGGTGACCAAGCCGTCCGAACGCAAGGCCGGTGCCCGGCGCCGGGCCACCACCAAGTAACGGGACGAACGCGCCGAACGGCGTACGTCCCGAAGAGTGCCCCGAAGGGGCCCGCCTGACCAGGCGGGCCCCTTCGTACGCCCGGCGGGCCCCTCACGCGCACTGGCTACGCTGGACGCCATGGGTTATCCGGAGATGCGCCCCAGGCGCCTTCGTACGACGCCCGCGATGCGCCGGCTGGTCGCCGAGACCGAGGTGCCGCCACGCTCGCTGGTGCTGCCGATCTTCGTGCTGGAGGGTGCGGCCGAGCCGGTCCCGATCCCGTCCATGCCCGGTGTGGTGCAACACACCCTGGACTCTCTGCGCAAGGCGGCGGTCGAGGCCGCCGAGGCGGGGGTCGGCGGGCTGATGTTGTTCGCGGTGCCGCGGGACAAGGACGCCGTGGGCTCGGGGGCGACCGACCCCGACGGGATCCTCAACGTCGCGATCCGCGAGGTCGCCGCGGAGGTCGGTGACGCGACCGTGGTGATGGCCGACCTGTGCCTGGACGAGTTCACCGACCACGGGCACTGCGGCGTCCTCACCCCCGACGGCCGGGTGGACAACGACGCCACGCTGGTGAGGTACGGCGACATGGCCGTCGCCCAGGCCGAGGCCGGGGTCCGGGTGGTCGGGCCGAGCGGCATGATGGACGGCCAGATCGGGGCGATCCGCGCCGCCCTGGACCAGGCGGGTCACACCGACGTGAGCGCGATGGCCTACTCCGCGAAGTACGCCTCGGCGTTCTTCGGCCCGTTCCGCGAGGCGGTGCAGTCCAGCCTGGAAGGCGACCGGAACACCTACCAGCAAGACCCCGCCAACGCCACCGAGTCGATGCGGGAGGTCGCGCTCGACCTCGCCGAGGGTGCGGACATGGTGCTCGTCAAACCGGCACTGGGCTACCTCGACGTGCTCCGCCGGGTACGGGACGCGGTGGACGTTCCCGTCGCCGCGTACAACGTGTCCGGTGAGTACTCCATGGTGGAGGCGGCCGCCGCCCAGGGATGGATCGACCGCGACCGCGCGATCCTCGAGGTCCTCACCTCGATCCGCAGAGCCGGCGCCGACATCGTGCTGACGTACTGGGCGGTGGAAGCGGCCCGCCGGCTGCGCTGACCGCCCCCACGGCCCTCCGCCGCGAGCGAAGACCCGCGAGAACCCGCGAAGACCTCTGCGTGGCCCGCTGTCCGTTTCCGGACGGCGGGCCTCGTTATGTACCGAGCCCACGTTTGGCGCAGCCCCTGCGGACCACCCTGAGAAAGGAGGGGCCGCCACGGCGCCCGGTCGGGGGGGAGGTAACCAGGCGCCGCGGCGGCCGAGGAGGCTCGGCGCGCCCGGGGGGGTGAGGGCGCCGAGCCCGCTTGGGGAGCCCGGGGTGCGCGGGTCGCGCACGTCGCGGCTGTGGGCTCGGAGAAGGTGGTCTGTGCTTGGGTGCTGTCCTGTCCGCTGCTCGTTCGCTGGCTCGGGAGGGTCAGTGTGCGAGGCCGTCGTGGGTGCTGAGCGCTGTGGGGACTGGTCGACCGGTCCGCCGTGTCGGTTGCCCGCGATCCCGCCCCGATGGGCCCGACTCCGGCGATCGTCCGCGCGGGTGAACGTGGCCCGTCAACGAGCCTCCGCGCTTTCCCGACCTCCCCGGCTCACCGCCTCACCTTACGTCCCCACCCCGAGTCTTTGAAGTGTTGGCACGGTGCCGTCTCTGTCAACGATGCTGCGGGCCGGAGGTTACGCCCGACTTCTGCCGACTTTTCGACCGGTGGGATTCCGTTGGTCGCCGAACGCGATGGACTTCCTCACAAACCCACCAACCTCCGCCGGCCGGCCGACCCCCGGCCCCTGCGGGCGGTCCAGCCCGGCGAGGGACAATGACGCGGTGACCGAGCCGAGAAACCCCGCCAGGCACGGAAGTGCCGCCTCCCAGGCGTTGTTCGACCGTGCCCGCGCCGTCACTCCCGGTGGCGTCAACTCACCGGTCCGGGCGTTCCACGCCGTGGGCGGTACGCCGAGGTTCGTCACCTCCGCGCGTGGCCCCTACCTCCTGGACGCCGACGGCAACGAGTACGTCGACCTGATCGGCTCGTGGGGGCCGATGATTCTCGGCCACGCCCACCCGGAGGTGGTGGCCGCGGTCACCCGTGCCGTGTCGGCGGGCACGTCCTACGGCACGCCCACCCGCCCGGAGGTGGAGCTGGCCGAGGAGATCGTCGCCCGTACGCCGATCGAGCAGGTGAGATTCGTCTCGTCCGGCACCGAGGCCACCATGTCGGCGATCCGGCTCGCCCGCGGCGTCACCGGCCGGGCCAAGCTGGTGAAGTTCGCCGGGTGTTACCACGGTCACGTCGACGCCCTGCTGGCGTCCGCGGGCTCGGGGGTGGCGACCTTCGGGCACCCGGACTCCCCGGGCGTGACCGGTGCGCAGGCGGGCGACACCCTGGTCGTCCCGTACAACGACCGCGCGGCGGTGAGCGAGGTCTTCGCGAGGTACGGCGAGGAGATCGCGGCGATCATCACCGAGGCCGCGCCGGGCAACATGGGAGCGGTCCCACCCGAGGACGGCTTCAACGAGTTCCTGGCCGCGACCGCACACGAGCACGGTGCGCTGTTCATCTCCGACGAGGTGATGACGGGCTTTCGGGTCAGCCGTTCCGGCTGGTACGGCATCGACGGTGTGGCCGCCGACCTGGTGACGTTCGGCAAGGTGATGGGCGGCGGCTTCCCGGCCGCGGCGTTCGGCGGTAAGGCCGCCCACATGGAGCGGCTGTCCCCGGCCGGGCCGGTCTACCAGGCGGGCACGCTGGCGGGTAACCCCGTCGCCACCACGGCCGGCCTCACCACGCTGCGCCTGGCCGACGCGCAGGTCTACGCACACCTGGACAAGACCGCGGCCACCGTCGCCGGGCTGGTCGGCGAGGCGCTCACCAAGGAGGGCGTACCCCACCTGCCGCAGTTCGCCGGGAACCTCTTCAGCATCTTCTTCGTCGACCCCACCGAGGTGCCGCGGGTCCGCAACTTCGCCGACGCCCGCTCGCAGGCGCAGCACCGGCACCGCGCGTTCTTCCACGCGATGCTCGACGGCGGGGTGCACCTGCCGCCGAGCGCGTTCGAGGTGTGGTTCGTCAGCGCCGCGCACGACGAGGAGGCGCTGGAACGCATCGCCTCCGCCCTGCCGGCCGCGGCCCGAGCCGCCGCTGCCGCCGAACCCGACCCGGTCCCACCCCGCACAGCCGACCCTGCCCCGACAGCCGATCCGACAGCCGACCCGACTCAGCAGGAGCGTTCGTGAGCCGAAGCCGCACCCTCGTCCATCTGCTGCGCCACGGCGAGGTCGACAACCCGGAGAAGATCCTCTACGGCCGGCTTCCCGGCTACCACCTGTCCCAGCTCGGCCGGGACATGGCCGAACGCGTCGCCGAGACGGTCGCGTCCCGGCAGATCACCCACCTGGTGGCGTCCCCGCTGGAACGCGCGCAGGAGACCGCGCAGCCGGCGGCGGACAAGCTGGGGCTGCCGATCAACACCGACGAACGCCTGATCGAGGCGGGCAACCTCTTCGAGGGGCTGACGTTCGGGGTGGGCGACGGTTCGCTGCGCCGCCCGAGTTCGTGGAAGCACCTGCGCAACCCGATGCGGCCCTCGTGGGGCGAGCCCTACCGCGCGATCGTGGTGCGGATGCTGGCGGCGATGGCTGACGCGCGGACCGCCGCGGAGGGCGAGGAGGCGCTGCTCGTCTCCCACCAGCTGCCGATCTGGACGGCGCGTTCCTACGTCGAGGGCCGCCGCCTGTGGCACGACCCACGCAAGCGTCAATGCACGCTTGCCAGCCTGACGACGTTCACGTACGAGGACGGCCGGATCGTGTCCGTCGACTACTCCGAGCCGGCGGCCGACCTGTTGCCGGGCGGCCTGGCGGGCAAGAAGTTCGTCGCCGGGGCGTGAGCTTCAGCTAGGGATGAACGGCGGTATGGGTTCGAGGTCACCGAAGCATTCGCGGGGCGTACGGTCGCGTGCGCTCGCCGCGGCGACGGCGCTCGCCCTTCTGGGCGTGGTCGGGCTCGCCGGGTGTTCCGGTGACGGTTCCGACGGCGGCGGTGAGGGCGGCGACGGTTCGCGTTCGACCAACGCCACCACGAGGTTCGTCTCCGGCAGCGGCACTGTCACCACCATGCCGCCGGGCGAACGCCGGCGAGCACCCGTGGTGTCCGGCACCACGCTGGACGGCAAGCGGGTGGCGCTGGCCGACTACCGCGGCAAGGTCGTCGTGCTGAACGTCTGGGGCTCCTGGTGCGCGCCCTGCCGCAAGGAGGCGCCCGACCTCGCCGCCGCCGCCCGCGCCCTGCAGGCCAAGGGCGTGGAGTTCCTCGGCATCAACACCCGCGACGTCTCCCGCCAACCGGCACAGGCGTTCGTGCGTACCTTCGACGTGCCGTACCCGAGCATCTACGACCCGAACGGCGACCAGCTGCTGGGATTCCGGGCGACGCTGCCGCCGAGCGCGATCCCCTCGACGCTGGTGATCGACAAGCAGGGCCGGGTCGCCGCCCGGGTGCTGGGCAACGTCAGCCGCCGCACCCTCGAGCAGATCACCTCCGACGTGACGGGGCTGCGGTGAGCCCGCTCGCTCTGACCGCGGCCACCGCGGCGACCTCGGTGGGTGACGGCTTCGCGCGGACGGCGCTGCACGGCTCGCTGATGCTGGCGATCCCGATCGCGGCGCTGGCCGGTCTGGTGTCGTTCCTGTCCCCGTGCGTGCTGCCGCTGGTGCCCGGCTACCTGTCCTACGTCACCGGGCTCACCGGCGCCGACCTGGCTTCGGCGCGGCGGGGGCGGATGCTGGCCGGTGCGTTGTTGTTCGTCCTCGGCTTCGCGGCGGTGTTCGTCTCCATCGGCGCGGTCTTCGGCGTGGTGGGCAACTTCCTCGCTGTCAACGCCGGCTTGCTCACTCGGATCCTCGGCGTGGTGGCGATCCTGCTCGGGCTGGCGTTCGTCGGTCTCGTGCCCTGGCTGCAGCGCGACGTGCGGGTGCACAAGGTGCCGGCGGTCGGGCTGGCCGCGGCGCCGCTGCTCGGCGTGCTGTTCGGTCTGGGCTGGACGCCGTGCGTCGGCCCCACGCTCGGGGTGGCGGCGACGCTCGCGATGAACGAGGGGACCGCCGGGCGCGGCTCGCTGCTGATGCTCGCGTACGCGCTCGGCCTGGGCGTGCCGTTCGTCCTGGTGGCGCTCGGTTTCCGCCGGGTGCTGGGCGGACTGTCCTGGGTGCGCCGCCACCACGTGTGGGTGACCCGCGCCGGTGGCGCGCTGCTGATCCTGGTCGGCCTGGCCATGGTCACCGGGGTCTGGGACGCCGTGATCGGCCCGCTGCGGCAGTGGGCCGGGAATTTCTTGACGGTGGTGTAGCGGATGGCCTCGACACAGCAACGCGAACGCGAGACGTCGGCGCCCAAGGACGCCCCGCCGCTGGGCCCGTGGGAGCTCGCCCGCTGGGTGTGGCGGCAGCTGACGTCCATGCGTACCGCCCTCATCCTGTTGTTCCTGCTGGCGGTGGCGTCCATCCCCGGCACGCTCATCCCGCAGCGCCGGATCAACCCGGTGACGGTGGCGGAGTTCATCCGCAACAACCCCGGACTGTCCCGGTGGTACGAACGCTTCGGGCTGTTCGACGTGTTCGGCTCGCCGTGGTTCGGCGCGATCTACCTGCTGTTGCTGGTGTCCCTGCTCGGCTGCATCCTGCCGCGCACGCTGGCCCACTGGCGGCTGATCCGGTCCCGGCCGCCGGTCGCGCCGCGCCGGCTGGAACGCCTGTCGGTGCATCGGTCCTGGACCACCGACACCCCGCCGGAGCAGGTCCTCGCGGCGGCCCGGGAACGCCTGCGCGCGGCGCGGTACCGCGTGGTGGCCGACGAGGGGTCTGGGTCCGCCGGTCCGGCAGGACCGGCTGGGTCATCGTTGTCCGCCGAACGCGGCTACCTGCGCGAGGTCGGCAACCTGCTCTTCCACATGGCGATCGTGGTGGTGCTGGTCGGCGTGGCCATCGGCAGCTTGTTCGGCTTCCGCGGCACCGTGCTGGTCGTCGTCGGCAACGGCTTCGCCAACACCGTGACGCAGTACGACGGCTACCAGAGCGGCGGGCTGTTCAAGGAGAGCCAGCTGGCGCCGTTCTCGTTCACCGTGAAGAGCTTCAAGGTGAAGTTCGCCACCAACGGCGAGGAGAGCGGGTCGCCGCGGTCGTTCGACGCGGCGCTGGCGTACACCCCGCGACCGGGCGCCTCCACCCGCGACTACCACCTGCGGATCAACCACCCCCTGCACGTGGACGGTACGGACATCCACCTGAGCGGGCACGGGTACGCCCCCCGCTTCACCGTCCGGGACGGCACCGGCAAGGTGGCGTTCTCCGGCCCGGTGCCGTTCCTGCCGCAGGACTCGAACTTCTCCTCCACCGGCGTGGTGAAGGTGCCCGACGCCCGGCCGAGGCAGTTCGGCTTCGAGGGGTTCTTCCTGCCGACGGGGATGGTCGACCAGCAGCGCGGGCCGATCTCGGCGTTCCCGGACGCGTTGCGGCCGATGGTGTTCCTCACCGGCTACTCCGGCAACCTCGGCCTCGACGAGGGTGTGCCGCAGTCGGTGTACAGCCTGGACAAGACCCGGCTGACCCAGCTCAAGGGCGGGGACGGCCCGTGGCGCAAGTCGCTGGAGCCGGGGCAGACCGCCTCGCTACCCGGCGGCGGCAGCATCCGTTTCGACGGCTACACCCGCTGGGTCAACCTCCAGATCAGCAGCAACCCCGGCGCGCCGGTGGCGCTGGTGGGCGCGGTGCTCGCCCTGGCCGGGTTGCTACTATCCCTTGTAGTACGTCGCCGCCGGGTGTGGGTGCGGGTCGCCTCGGACAACGGGCGTACCGTGGTCGCGATCGCCGGCATGGACAAGGGCGAACGGCTCAGCTCCCGCGCACCGGGCGTGGCCCGGGTGGCTCCCGACGAGGGAGACCGCGCGGAGCGGGAGGGGCGGCCCGGCTCGGCCGGCGCCGCTGACGACGAGACGCGCGACCTCGCCGTCGAGATCGACAGAATTGCCGCGGGCCTTCCCGGCCGCGCGGCCCCGGCCGGGGAGGAGACGTGAGTTCGTTGCTCGCGAGCTTGTCGGACAACTTCGTCTACGCCTCGACGGCGGTCATCGCGCTGGCGATGCTGGCGCACGCGGCGGAGTGGGCGTTCCGGCGCGAACGCCGCACCTCCGGTCAGGCGGAGCACGCCGCGGCGGTGAGCGGCGAGGCGAGCGGCGGTACGGCGGCCACAGCGGGGGAGTCGGCCTCCGCCGAGAGTGCCACCGGTGACGGTGAGTCCGGCGGCGGTGTCGCCGTACTCGAACGCGAGCAGGAGACCGGCGGCGGGGGCGGCGTGGACCGCGCCGACCTGTTCGCCCGGATCGGCGTCGCGCTGACGATCCTGTCCACCGGTCTGCTCGGCCTGGGCGTGCTGTGCCGCGGGTTCGCGGCCGGCCGGGTGCCGTGGAGCAACCTGTACGAGTTCTCCATCACCGGCAGCTTCGTGATCATGGTCGTCTACCTCGTGTCCCTGCGGAAGCTACGCAGCAACTTCCTCGGACTGCCGCTGACCGGGTTCGTCCTGGTCCTGCTCACGATCGCCATCTCGGTGCTCTACGTTCCGGTGACCGGGCTGATCCCCGCGCTGCAGTCGTACTGGCTGGCCATCCACGTCTCCGCCGCCTGCCTGGCCACCGGCATCTTCACCCTGGGCGCGGTGGCCAGCGCGCTGCAGATCTTCAAGGCCCGCTACGAGCGCCGGGTGGCGTCCGGCGCCCGCACTCCCGGCGGCTACCTCGCCCAGCTTCCGTCCGCGCAGGCCATCGACCGGGTGGCGTACCGGCTGAACGCGTTCGCGTTCCCGATCTGGACGTTCGCGCTGATCGCGGGCGCGGTGTGGGCGGCGGCGGCCTGGGGCCGCTACTGGGGCTGGGACCCCAAGGAGACCTGGATGTTCATCACCTGGGTCTGCTACGCCGCCTACCTGCACGCCCGGTCGACGGCCGGGTGGCGGACCAAGGTGTCGGGGATCGCACTGGTGTCGTACGCCGCGCTGGTGTTCAACCTGGTCGGCGTCAACTTCTTCATCGCCGGCCTGCACTCCTACGCGATGTAGGACGCCGGGCACACCCGCACCGACTGCTACACGCGGACTTGTGCGGCGGCACGTCCGTTCCGTACAAGCGGTTCCGCGTGGGACGCGGGCAGGCTGGTCCCCATGGTCGATCTGTCTGCCGCTGACGATTTCGTCGCCACCCGCGCCCGGCTGCTCGAACGCCGCCGGTTCGCCCACCTGACCGGGCGCGCCACGCCCGCGCAGGTGGTCGCCGCCCTCGAGGCCTACCGCAACCCGGACGGTGGGTTCGGCTCGGGACTCGAACCCGATCTGCGCTCGGTGAGCAGCCAGCCTGTGGGCGCACTGGGCGCCTTCGAGGTGCTGGACGAGCTCGCGGCCACGGCCGGTGCGGTCGTGGAGCCCGGCCTGGTGGCGCGGACGATGGACTGGCTGGACTCGGTGACCCGGCCCGACGGCGGGGTGCCGTTCGTCCTGCCCACCGCGGCCGACGCGCCACACGCGCCGCAGTGGGCGCCCGAACCCGATCCGGCCTCCTCGCTGCATCTGACCGCCGCGGTCGCCGCCGCCGCGCACCGGATCGTGGGAGTCGACGCCAACTCCGACGCCAACTCCGACGATGGGTCCGCCCCGGCCGGCCACCCGTGGCTGCGCCGCGCGACCGACTACTGCTGGAACCAGCTCACCGGCGACTACCGCCCGGCGCACGCCATCGAACTCCGTTACGTCGTGGAGTTCCTCGACGCGGTGCCCGACCCCGAGCGGGCCCGCGCGGTGCTGGAGTCGTCGATCCGCCCGCACGTGCCCGCGGCCGGCGAGCTCGCCGTGGCCGGAGGTGCCGAGGGCGAGCGTCAGACCGCCACCGGTCTCAGCCCGCTGCCGGACGCCCGGTCCCGCGCGCTGTTCGATCCCGACGTGGTCGACCGCGACCTCACCCGGCTGGCGGAGGGCCAGCGTGCCGACGGTGGCTTGGCGGTCGACTGGGCGCCGTTCTCGGAGCTCTCCGACCTGGAGTGGCGGGGAATCGTCACCGTGCGCGCGGTGCGGGTACTGGCCGCGAACGGCCGGGTCGACCTGCCGGGGGCTGCCTCGAGGTGACGCGCCGGGGAACGACGTGCAGCCGAACGATGCTCAGCCGAATGCCCAGCCGAATGCCCAGCCGAACGCTCAGCCGAACGCGGGGTAGATCGGCAGCAGCGCGACACCCGGCCAGGCCCGCCGGGCGACCGCCTGGATCCTGCCGGCGAGGTCGGCCAGCGGCGCAAGGCGGGGTTGACGGCGGCCGGCGTCGGCGAGGTTGTCCAGCCGGAGTACGAACAACTCACGGTGCGAGGGCAGGTCGAAATCCCACTCGTCGAAACGTCCTCGCTCGGCCCCTTCCGCCGCGATGGCCCGGGGCGTCATCCAGGTCAGTGACCACAGCGCCCAGTACGCCGAGCTTGCGTCCAGCGCCGCGTCGAAGTCGGTGCCACGGGTGCCGTCCACCTCGCGGCCGGCCTCGGCGAGCCGTCGGCGGTAGCGGGCGACCAGCACCTCCGGCATCCCGTCCGGCAGCCGGCGTACGCACCAGCAGGTGGGCATGACCGTGCGCACGTAGGCGAGGTCGAGCAGCGCGTGCCTGAACCCACCGAACTCCAGGTCGAACAGCCGCACCGTGCCGTCGGCGCCGACGTGGTTGTTGTCCGGGCAGCAGTCGTTCGGGCTGTACGCCTGCCAGGTCGGGTCGGCCAGCACCTCCTCGATCCAGTCGACCGCGGTCAGAGCGGCCTCGTCGACGGCGGTCGCGAGGCCGGGATCGAGGTCGGCCAGCACGGGGGCGAGCCTGGTGCGGACGTCGTGCCCGATGCCCTCGCCCTTGGCGGAGGTCCCGAACCGCGCGCGCAGCCGGGTGTACTGCTCCGCCCGCTCGAAGGTGGCCACATGGACTCGGGCCAGGGCGTCCACGTAGCCGGCCAGTCCGGCCCGGGCCTGCTCGGCGCTCTCGCGCAGCAGAACGTGGGCGAGGCTGTGGTCGGCGCCGAGGTCCTCGATCAGGATGAAGCCGAGTTCGGCGTCGCCGCCGTAGAAGGCAGGTGTCCCGGCCCCGCCGGGGACGCAGGACAGGAACTCCAGGCCGCACCACTCGTTCCACAGCCGGTTGGCCGGGCTCCAGAAGTCGGTGCCGGCCCGGTCGAACTCGCCGTCGTCGCCGCGATGCGCGACCTTCACCACCGCCGACGGAAACGGCGCTCCGGCGAGGACCAACCGGGCGACGTGCGCGTGGCCGTCCACCCGAAGCGGCTCGTAGCCCGCCACGCGGACAGGTGTGCCGAGATGGTCGCTCAGGAGGGCGCCCGCGCGAGCCGCGACACCGGCCGGCAGGTGCCCGTCGAAGGACTCCTCTCCGGACACGGATCGGCCGGTCACGGGTTGCTCGGAGACAGGCTGCTCGGACACGGGCTGCTCAGGCTGCTCGGCCTCGTCGGACGCGGCCTTGGGCGACGGCGGGATCATCGCCGCAGAGTAGGCCCCGCGAGCCCCCGAGCGGTAGCGGAATCGACGTCTCAGGCGCGACTGCTGCCGGCGGGACCGCCTGACCCCTCACCTTCGTCGCCGCCGAGTTCGCGTTCGCGGCGTTCGAGGTCGGCCTGCCACTGCCGCAGCCGGTCGTCCTCGGACTTCTGCCGCATCCGGGCGAGCCGGGCGAGGAACTCCGGGTCGTCGTCGGGCGCCAGCGGCTGGTCGGGCCGGAGTGCGGGCCGCCCGGACGAGCCGCCCTCGACGGGCCGGCCGAGTGTGAGCCAGCCGACCGGTCCGGCGTACGGAAGGAACGTGATGACCAGCGCCCACGCCCACCGGGGCATCGCCCGGACCCTGTCGGATCGGCTCTGCGCGAGATCGACCAGGCAGTAGACGAGCAGGACGAGGGCGATCAGGACGGGTAGTACGCGGAGCACCGAACCCCCTCCCGGACGGCTGTGGGGTGAAGTTGTCCCCGAGCGTAGCCGTCCGGGAGGTTCCAGGCCCGTGCTCCTCCGGTGACCGTGCCGACGCGACTGCGGGGCGCGAGCGCCGCGCCCGACGCGGACGCGGACGCCGGTGACGAAACCGGCGCCGGGTAGCGTTTCGCACATGGCCGAGAGCGCACTGGTGACACTGGACGACGTACGCACCGCCGCCAACCGGATCGCGGAGGGGGTGCTGCGCACCCCGCTGGTCGCGACGTCCTGGGGCGAGGCCGACCGGCCGTTGTGGCTCAAGCCGGAGAACCTCCAGGTCATCGGGGCCTTCAAGGTCCGGGGCGCGCTGAACGCCGTCGGCGCGCTGACCGAGCAGGAACGCGCGCACGGCATCGTCACGCACTCCTCCGGCAACCACGCGCAGGCCGTGGCGCTGGCCGGACGGGAGTACGCCGCGCCGGTGACCGTGGTGATGCCGGACACCGCGCCCGAGGTGAAGGTCGCCGCCACCCGAGCCCTGGGAGCGGAGGTGGTGATGGTTCCGGCCGCGGAGCGGGAGTCGCGCACCGCCGAGCTTGTCGCCGAGCACGGCTACGCCTACATTCCGCCGTACGACCATGCGGACGTGATCGCCGGTCAGGGCACGATCGGGCTGGAGATCCTCGCCGACCTGCCCGACGTGGCGACCGTCCTGGTGCCGGTCGGCGGCGGGGGCCTGCTGTCGGGGGTGGCCACCGCGGTCAAGGCGCTGCGGCCCAACGTCACGGTGCTCGGCTGTGAGCCGGAGCTGGCCGGGGACGCCGCTGAGAGCATGCGCCTCGGCGAACGCCAGGTGTGGCCGGTCGAGCAGACCTACCGCACGATCGCCGACTCGCTGCGGGTGTGCCTCTCAGAGCTCACCTGGGCGCACGTTCACGAACGCGTGGACGGCATCCTCACCGTCACCGAGGACGCCATCGCCGACGCGGTGCGGGTGCTGGCCACCCGGTCCCGGCTGGTGGCCGAGCCCGGCGGCGCGGTGACCACCGCCGCCTACCTCAGCCACGCGGGCGACCTGCCCGCCGGCCCGGTCGTGGCCGTGGTCTCCGGCGGCAACATCGAGCCGGACCTGCTGGTCAAGCTGCTGGGCTCCTGACGTACGCTGCCAACGTCGTGCGTACCTTCCTCGTCTACACGGTGCTCCGGCTCGTCATCTTCCTGGCGTGCTTCGGAGTGCTGTACCTGCTGTTCGGCAACCACGTGTCGGGGTGGCTGATCGCGCTGCCCGCCGTGCTCCTCACGTCCGGTCTGTCCTGGTTGCTGCTGCGCCAGCGCGGCGTCGAGGCCGGCGCGGCGCTCACCTCCGCCGTGAGGTCCGTGCGCGGGCGCCTGGACGCGTCCACCCGCCGGGAAGACGCCGAACGCTGACCCGGCGTCCTGGGGACTCCCCGAGGACCTCCTGATCGCCCGCCACTTCGCCGGGTGATTCCGCTCCCGCGTCTCTCGCTCCGCCTGTCGTCGCGTCGTCCCGCCGCGCCCCCACGAACGTGTACTGTCGTACAGATTAAGTTGTACGGACGTACAGCTTTCGGCCCTGGTCGAGGAGAGTGCGGGATGGCGTGGCTGGTGTTGGTCGGATCGGGGTTCCTCGAAGCGGGCTGGGCGATTTCGCTGAAGTTGTCCAACGGCTTCACCCGGCTGGTGCCGTCGGTGGTGTTCGCCGTGTGCGCACTCGCGAGCCTGGGCGGGCTTGCCTGGGCGATGAAGCAGATCCCGGTCGGGCCGGCGTACGCCGCCTGGACCGGCATCGGCGCGTCGGTGACCGCCGTGATCGGCATGGTGTTCCTGGGCGACGGCTTCTCCGTCCTGAAGCTCGTCTCGCTGGCGCTGATCATCGCCGGGGTGATCGGGCTCAACCTGTCCGGAGCGGGACACTGACCGCCCGACCGGCGCCCCGGGGCGAGGGCCGGGACGCCCGGGCGCCCCGACAGGAGCGTGGCCAGCGGCGCCGGGACGCACTGGTCGCCGCGGCCGCCGACCTGCTCCAGGACGCCGGGGTGGACGCGGTGAGCCACCGCGCGGTGGCCCGCCAGGCCGGCGTGCCCCTCGGCTCCACGACGTACTACTTCGCCTCACTGGACGACCTGCGCGCCACCGCGGCCGGCGCCCTCGCGCAGCGCTGGATACGCCGGGCCGCCCGCTCCGCGGCCGCGGTCCCCGAGGGCAGCTACGGCGAACGCGAGACCGCCCGGCGGCTGGCCCGCGCGGTGCTGCCGGCCGGGCGTGCCGCGGTCCTCGCGCAGTACGAACAACTGCTCGCCGCCGCCCGCCATCCCGCGGTTGCCGCGGTCCTGCGGGGGATGCGGCCGGCGTTCCTGGACGTGATCGACGGCCTGCTCGCCCGCACCGGCTGGTCCGGCCGGGTGAGTGCCGACGTGGTCCTCGCCCTCGTCGACGGCGCGGCGGTGAGCGCGCTGTCGGAGGGCCGCGGCGACGCCCGCGACGTGGCCACCGACCTCCTCACCCAGCTCCTCGGCGAACGGTGACCGCCGACAGTACAGGTGCGGCGAGTCCCCGTACGCGCACGCTGGGTTGACCTAGCCTCGTACCCATGGCCGAGGGAAACCGGAGCTCCCCCTCGCTCACGGCGGCGGGCCTGGTGGTTCTCATCGCTGCCGCGGCGGGCTTCTTCGCCTGGTCCTACACCTACGCGTTCGCCAACCCCGGCCCGCAGGAGGTCCCGGTCGCCGTGGTCGGGGGCGAGGGGACGGACCACCGCGCCTTCCTGACCGGGATGGACAAGGCGCTGGACGGAGCGTTGGTGCCTCACCCGGTGTCCAGCTACGCGCGGGCCGTCGACGCGATCGAGGAGCAGACGGACTTCGCGATCTTCGACCTTCGGCAGGCTCGGCAGGTGACCGTGGACGTGTCCTCGGCGTCCGGGGCCTCGGTGGCCACTGTCCTCGAGCAGGCGGCGCCGGCCGTGGGCCGGGCGGTCGGGGTGAAGGTCGTCGTACGGGACCTCAACCCGACGCAGAAGGGCGATCCGAGAGGCCTGGTGATCTTCTATGTCACCTTGGCGGCGGTCGTGGTCGGCTTCGTCGGGGCAGCCCAGCTGTGGATGCACGCGAGCGGGCTCGGCCCCGGGCCGCGGATCGCGTTCACCGTGGCGTACTCACTGCTGGGGGCGTTCGCGATCGTGGCGGTCGTGGACTGGCTCCTCGGCGCGCTCCACCTGCCTTTCGTGCCGGTCTGGCTGACGCTGGCGCTCGCGATGTACGTCGCCAGCGCGGTGTTCCTGATGTTCCTGGTGCTGATCGGGCCGTGGGCCATCATCCCCACCTGGGCGATCATCGTCCTGCTCGGAAACCCCGCGTCCGGCGGCGTGGTCTCCTGGCCGCTGCTCCCGTTGTTCCTGCGGATCATCGGCCCCTGGCTCCCGTCCGGCGCCGCGATCGCCGCGATCCACACCGAGGTCTACTTTCCCGGCCACCTGCACGCCCAGCCGTTCCTCGTGCTGACCGGTTGGGCGGTGCTGTCCACGGTCGTGTTCTGGGTCGTACGGCAGCGGCAAGCCCGGGTTGACACGGCGTCGCCACCGGAACCGCTGCCGGGGCAGGGCTAGGGTGCGGCCATGCCAGCGTCGACCCACGTGCCCGCACTGCCCACGCCGCCGCGGCCGATGCCCGAGCGCGACTGGGTGGCCGAGGCGGTCCGACGGGTGGAAGCCGACGCCAACCGCAGCGCCGACACCCACCTGCACGTGTTCCCGCTGCCGGCGCGGTGGGGGATCGACCTCTACCTCAAGGACGAGTCGGTGCACCCGACCGGCAGCCTCAAGCACCGACTGGCGCGGTCGCTGTTCCTGTACGCGCTGACCAGCGGCTGGCTCGGCCCGGACACGCCGGTGATCGAGGCGTCCAGCGGCTCCACCGCGGTCAGCGAGGCGTACTTCGCGCGGCTGCTGGGGCTGCCGTTCGTGGCGGTGATGCCGGCGTGCACGAGCCCGGAGAAGATCGCGCTGATCGAGTTCTACGGCGGCCGCTGTCACCTGATCGACGACCCGCGCGGGATCTACGCGGAGTCCCACCGGCTCGCCGAGGAGACCGGCGGGCACTTCATGGACCAGTTCACCTACGCCGAACGCGCCACCGACTGGCGCGGCAACAACAACATCGCCGAGAGCATCTTCGAGCAGCTACGCCTGGAACGGCATCCGGTGCCCTGGTGGGTCGTGGTCGGTGCCGGGACCGGTGGCACCAGCGCCACCATCGGCCGGTACGTCCGCTATCGCCGGCACGAGACCAGGCTGTGCGTCGTCGACCCGGACGGCTCGGCGTTCTACGAGGGCTGGTCACGCGGCGACAGCGAGGTGACCGCGGTCGGGTCCCGGATCGAGGGCATCGGCCGGCCGCGGGTCGAGCCGTCGTTCGTCCCCAGCGTCGTCGACACCATGCTGCGGGTGCCGGACGCGGCGTCGGTGGCGGCGATGCGGCACCTGCTCGGGGTGACCGGCCAGCGCGCCGGGGGGTCTACCGGCACCAACCTGTGGGGCGCGCTCACCCTGGTCGGCCGGATGCGGGCGGCCGGTGAACGGGGGAGCGTGGTGACGCTGATCTGCGACGGCGGCGACCGGTACGCCCACACCTACTACGACGACGCCTGGGTGGCCGCGCAGGGCCTCGACCTCGCGCCGTACGCCGACCGGCTCAAGGCGTTCACCACCACCGGAACCCTCGAATCCGACGACGTTCGGTAGTCGCGGCCTGACGGGCGGTCCCCCTGAGGCTCCCCGTCGGCCGCTCCGGAGTTTCCGGGCGGTGCACCTGGGTAGCGGGCAGTTATGACCGACGAACCGCGCCGCGACTCGCACGACAAGTCTCGCTGGGCCAAAGAAGGCGCAACGCCAGGCGAGGATCCGCGCGACATCGACGAGGAGCAGATCACCCCGGAGTACGTCCGACGGCTCCAGGAACGCCGGCAGGTGACCCACGCCCAGCCGGAACCCGAGGACGAGATGGGTACGTCGTCCACCACGGACGACCCCACCGAGCGCACCTGACTCGGCACGCACCTCGGCGGCTCAGGCGAGGACGAGCCCGACCGCGAGCAGCACGGCGTAGGCGAGTTCGGCCACGCCGTTGTCGCGGAGTACCGGAATGAGCGCCCGGCCGGTGGTCCCGCGAAGGACCGTGGCCACCGGCCGGACCGCCAGCGGCAGCGAGAGCAGCGCCAGCAGCGTCCACGGCGTCACCGTCACCGCGAGCAGCACCACCACGACGTACGCCACGACCTGCAGCCCGGCGTACAGCAGCCGGGACGCGCGGTCGCCCATCACGACGGCGAGGGTGCGCTTGCCGCTCTCCCGGTCGGTGGGGATGTCGCGCAGGTTGTTGGCCACCAGCAGTGCGCAGGTGAGCGCACCGACACCGAACGCGCACGCGACGGCAGGCCAGGTCACCCGGCCGGCCTGGACGTACGTCGTGCCGATCACCGCGACCAGCCCGAAGAACACGAACACGCTGATCTCGCCGAGTGCGTAGTAGCCGTACGGCCTGCTGCCACCGGTGTAGAACCACGCGGCGGCGACCGCGGCCACGCCGACCAGCAGCAGCCACCACGCGGTGGTGAGCGCGAGGACCAGACCGCAGACCGCGGCGACCGCGAAGCAGCCGAAGGCGACGGCCTTCACCGTCTTCGGTCGCGCCGCACCCGAACCGACCAGGCGCTGCGGCCCGACGCGGTTGTCGTCGGTGCCGCGGATGCCGTCGGAGTAGTCGTTGGCGTAGTTGGAGCCGACCTGCAAAGCTACCGCCACGACGAGCGCGAGCGCGGCCTTCCAGGCGACGAACGAGCCGGCGGCCGCGGCCGCGCCGGATCCGGCGACGACCGGTGAGATCGACGCGGACAACGTGCGCGGACGGGCGCCGTCCAACCACTGTGCGGGAGTTGCCACGGCCGGATTCTTTCAACGACGGTGCGGTTCACCGCGCCCGGGTCGGCACCGAAAGTCGCTGGCGATCCACGGCCGCCTTGGTGCACAACGTACAGATGCGGCTGTACGAGGTTCGAAGCACAGGGGAGCTGCGCTCCTGCGCCGACGACGACACGCTGGTGCTGTGGGCGGCGCAGGGGTTCGGGCCGGGAGTGCGCGGCTGGCGCCGCGGCGACGCCGTGGCGGTGGCCTCGCCGGGCCTCTCCCGCCGCGACCGGCTCGCCGTGCACGGCCCGCCCGACCTGGTGGTCCCACTTGTCGCGGAGGTGCTGACGGAGGTCGGCCCGACGTACCGGCCGATCGGGTCCGCCGCCCTCGTCGAGGCGGTCGCCGGCCAGGTGCCCGGCCTGTCGCTTGCCGGGAAGGGGTTCGGGTGGATGCAGACGTCCCGTCCGTCGCCGTCTCCGCGACCGGACGGCGCGGGCTGGCTGGAGTTGGGCCGGTCGGGCCTCGCGACGACGGTCACCGACCTGCTCGCCGAGGCCCATCCTGAGTCGTACGCCACACCCGGTGTGCCCGGCGTACGCCGGTGGGCAGGGGCGTGGGCGGAGACCTCGGAAGGCCGCACTCTGGCCGCGGTGGCGGCGGACGCCTGGTCGGCGCCGGAGGTGGGCTACGTCGCCGGCGTCGGCGCGCGGTCGGCGCTGCGTGGACGCGGATACGCCGCGGCGGCGTTCGGGCTCGTCCTCGACACGCTCGTCGCCGAGCACGGGCGGGCCGGGCTGATGGTGGAGACCGCGAACACCGCGGCCGTCGGCCTCTACCGCCGGTGCGGGCTGTCCTGGCGGCCGCTCGCCGCGGCCGCCGTGGACGGTGCTCCCGGTTGCGGACCGGGCGCGTGCTGACTCCCCGGCGACGGCCGGTGGCTCAGCCGGCGGCGGCTCGTAGTGCCGAGCGGTCGACCTTTCCGGAGGGCAGCAGCGGCAGCGCGTCGACCACGACCACCTCGCGTGGTGCGTACGCCCGCGGGTGTGCGGTGCTCACGTGGTCGCGGACGTCGGCCAGCGCGGGCGCGTCCGCCCCGGGCCGGAGCACGACGTACGCCCGGACCCGGGAACCCCACTCGGGGTCCGGGACCCCCACCGCCGCCGCCTCGGCCACCCCGGGACAGGACGCGACCGCCCGCTCCACCGCGAGCAAGGGCACGTTGACACCGCCGGAAACCACCACGTCGTCGGCCCGGCCGAGGATCTCCAGCGTCCCGTCGGGGCCTAGCCGGCCGAGGTCGCTGGTCAGGTGCCGGCCGTCCACCAGGGCCTTCGCGGTGAGGTCGGGCCGCCGCCGGTAGCCGGCGAACACCGTCGCGCCGCCGATCCGGACCAGGCCGCTCGCCTCGTCGACGTCCAGGTCGACTCCGGCCAGCGGGCGGCCGTCGTAGACGCACCCGCCGCACGTCTCGGTCATGCCGTACGTCGTGACCACCCGGACCCCGGCCGAGCGGGCCCGCTCCAGCAGCGCGGCGGAACTCGCCCCGCCGCCGGCCAGCACCGCGTCGTACGACCTGAGCGCGTCCACCGCCGCGGTGCCCCCGTCGAGCAGCCGCCCGAGCTGGGTCGGCACCACCGCGGTGTACCGGCGACCGGACCAGCCGTCGGTCAGCCTTTCGGTCGCCGCCGTGAACGCCTCCACCGTGAACCGGCCCGGCATCATCACCGGCGTCGTAGCGGCGACCAGCGAGCGCACCAGGACCTGCAGGCCGGCCACCCGGGTCGGCGGCAGCGCCAGCAACCACCGGCCGGGGCCGCCGAGGGCGTCCAGCGTCGCCCGGGCCGAGTGCAGCAGCGCGTCCGCGGGCAGCAGGGCGCCCTTCGGCTCACCGGTGGAGCCGGACGTGGGCAGTACGACGGCGATGTCGTCGCGTTCCAGCGGAAGATCGGTCCGGAGTATGGTCAGGATCTGTTCGCGCTCGGGTCCCGGCGCGAGCGGCGCCAGCGCCGGACCGTCGCTCCCGAGCCGGTCCGCGAGCAGCGCCAGCAGTCCGTCGACACCGGCTCGCGCGACGCCGTGGTCGGCATGATCGACTAGGGCCCGCGAGCCGCCGCCCGGGTTGTCGGGAGGGGGCTCGTCCACGAGTTCGACGGCGACCAGTCGGCGGTGGGATTCGGTGGGCACCTGACTAGGCTACGAGCCCGGTTTCGTGACACTGTGTCACGGACGTGCGGGGGACCCCCGACGGGGACGGTGCGGGGGAAGAGACGGAGGATGCGGCCATGATCATCCGGGCGGACGGCGATCTCCACGTCTTCGCGGTGGCCATGCGCAACCGCTTCCGGGGCATCACCCTCCGTGAAGGGATCCTGGTCCGCGGCCCGGCCGGCTGGGCCGAGTTCAGCCCGTTCCTCGACTACGACGACGTCACCTGCGTCCCCTGGCTGCGAGCCGCCCGCGAGGCCGCGTACGACGTGTGGCCGACCCCCGTCCGCGACGCGATCCCGGTCAACTGCACCGTCCCTGCCGTCGGGCCCGAGCGGGCGCACGCGGTGGTGTGCCGCAGCGCCGGCTGCCGTACGGCCAAGGTGAAGGTCGCCGAGCCCGGCCGGCCCGAGTCCGACGACCTGGCGCGGGTGGAGGCGGTCCGCGACGCCCTCGGTCCGGAGGGCCGGATCCGGGTCGACGCCAACGGTAGCTGGGACGTCGACACCGCGGTCCGGATGATCACATGGCTGGACAAGGCCGCCGGCGGTCTGGAGTACGCCGAGCAACCCTGCGCCACGGTCGAGGAGCTCGCCCAGGTACGCCGCCGGGTGGACGTGCCCATCGCCGCCGACGAGTCGATCCGGCAGGCCGCCGACCCCTATCGCGTCGTCCGGCACGAGGCCGCCGACATCGCCGTGCTGAAGGTCCAGCCGCTCGGCGGGGTGCTGGCCTCGCTGCGGATCGCCGAGCAGATCGGGCTCCCGGTGGTGGTGTCGAGCGCGCTGGAGACCTCGATCGGGATCGCCGCCGGCGTCGCGCTGGCCGCGGCGTTGCCGGAGCTGCCGTACGCCTGCGGCCTGGCCACCGTCTCGATGCTGACCGCCGACGTGGTGGCCGACCCGCTGGTCCCCGTGGACGGCGCCTTACCGGTCGTCCGCCCCGAACCCGAACCCGCCCACCTCGCCGCCGCGGCCGCCGACGAGGCGACCCGGCAGCGGTGGCTGGAGCGCCTGGACCGGGTGGAGGGCCTCGCGTGAACCCGTCCACCGCACTGGCCCGGGTGATCGTCGACGAGCTGTGGCGGTGTGGCGTACGTGAGGCGGTGCTCGCGCCCGGATCGCGCAACGCCGCGCTCGCCTTCGCCCTGCACGCCGCCGACGCCCAGGGCCGGATCCGGCTGCACGTCCGCGTCGACGAGCGGACCGCCGGGTTCCTCGCGCTCGGGCTGGCCAAGGCCGGCCGCCGCCCGGTCCCGGTCGTGTGCACGTCCGGGACCGCCGCGGCCAACCTGCACCCGGCCGTGCTCGAGGCCAACCACGCGGGCGTGCCCCTGCTGGTGCTCACCGCCGACCGGCCGCCGGACCTGCGCGGCGTGGGCGCCAGCCAGACGACGGACCAGATCAAGCTGTACGGCGACGCGGTGCGGCTCTTCCACGAGGTCGGCGTACCCGAGCGCAGGCCCGGCCAGAACGCCTACTGGCGCGAGCTCGCCGGCCGGGCCACCGCGGTGGCCCGCGGGTTCCGCGACCGCAACCCAGGGCCGGTGCACCTCAACCTCGCGTTCCGCGACCCACTGGTACCCGACCCGGCCGACCCGGTGGACCTGGACGACCCTCGCCTGGGCGACGACTGGCCGGAGTCCCTCGCCGGCCGGTCCGGGCACGGCCGGTGGACGCGGATCGAGCGGCTGTCCACCGAGCACATCGCCTGGCTGGAGGAAGGCCCGCGCACGGTGGTGGTCGCCGGTGACGGTGCCGACGCGCAGGCGCGCTGGCTGGCCGAGACGGGCGGCTGGCCGCTGCTCGCCGAGCCGTCCAGCGGCGCGCGGTCCGGGCCGAACGCGCTCGGCCCCTACCGCCTGCTGCTGGACACCCGGCCCGACCTCGAGGCCGGCATCGAGCGCGTGGTCGTGCACGGCTGGCCCACGCTGTCCCGTCCGGTGACCCGGCTGCTGGCCCGCCCGGACGTCGAGGTGGTCGTGGTGTCCCGTCGGCCGTCCTGGCCGGACGCCGGTCACCAGGCGTACCGCGTCACCACGACCGCGGCGCCGGAGGGGACCGTCGAGGGTGCCGGCCGGCGCGAGCCGGACGAGTGGCTGGCCGCCTGGCTGGCCGCGGACCGGGCCGCCCGCGCCGCCGTCGACGACGTACTCGCCGGTGAGCCGGAGTTCACCGGCCTGCACGTCGCCCGGGAGGTCGCCGGCGTCCTGCCCGGCGGCGGCCTGCTGGTGGCCGGCTCCTCCAACCCGATCCGCGACCTCGACCTCGCCGGCGCGCCGTGGAACAACCGGCTGGTCGACGAGTCCGGCCGGATCGACCCGCGTGACCACCGGCGCGTACTGAGCAACCGTGGTCTGGCCGGCATCGACGGCACCCTGTCCACCGCGATCGGGGCGGCGCTGGTGCACCGGTCCGGTCCGGCGTACGCGCTGGTCGGCGACCTCACGTTCCTGCACGACGCGAACGCGCTCGTCCGCGGCCCGTACGAAGCCCGGCCCGACCTCACGATCGTGGTGGTCAACGACGACGGTGGCGGCATCTTCTGCACCCTCGAACAGGGCGGGCCCGACCACGCCGAGGCGTTCGAGCGGATCTTCGGTACGCCGCACGGCGTCGACCTCGGCTCCCTCACCGCGGCGACCCACACGCCGTTCACCCGGGCGACCACCCGGGCGGAACTGCGCGGGGCGCTGTCCCGGTCGCGGGGTCTGCGCGTGGTCGAGGTGCCGGTCGACCGGTCGCGCACCCGGGACCTGCACGCCCGGCTGCGCGAGGCGGTGTCGGCCGCCTCGTACGACGGGGTGCGCTGAGCCGGGGGCCCGGCGGCCCGGCGGTCTTGTAGGTCCCCCCGCGGACGGTGGTTTCGGTGGGATGATCGGCCGGTGCACGGCGAACTCACCGACGACCCGGCCGCCTTCCTGACCTCCGCCGCGGACTACTTCGCGGCGGATCCGGTGGTCAACAACGTGCTGGTCACCAACGTCACCGGCCGGGCGACCGGCGTGATCACCGATCCCGCACCGGCGACGTACCTCACGGTGCGAACCGATGCCGACGCGGCCGACGCCGGCAGGGGCGGCGGCGAGGTGGTGGCCGCCGCCATGCGGACCCCGCCGCAGCGAGTGTGGCTGTCCGCGGAGTCCGGCCCGGCCGCCGAACTGGCCGCGGAAGTCCTGGTCGGCGCCTGCCCGGACGCGGCGGGCGTGGTCGGCACCCACCCGTACGTCGCCGCCTTCGTCCGGACCTGGGAACGCCTCACCGCCGCGAAGGCCGTACCTGAGATGGCCGAGCGCCTGCACGCGCTGGACGCGGTGACGCCGCCGCCGATGGCGGTCCCCGGCGTCCTGAGACCGGCCACCGCCGCCGACCGGGACACGCTGCTGGCGTGGTGCCTCGCCTTCGAGGCGGACGCCGCGGAGGCCGCCGGCCGGCTGGTGCAGGCGCCGACGGAGGTGGAGCGGCACCGCGTGACCGAGGCGGTCGACCTGCGGCTGGCCGAAGGGCGTTCGTGGGTGTGGGACCACGACGGGCCGGTTTCGCACCTGGGTGTCACCACGCCGGTGCACGGCGTGGTCCGGATCGGCCCCGTCTACACGCCGCGCGAGCGGCGCGGGCGCGGGTACGCCAGTGCGCTGGTCGCCGCCGTCAGCCGGCACGCGCTGGAGGCCGGTGCGAAGACGTGCTCGTTGTTCACCGACCTGGCCAACCCGACCTCGAACAAGATCTACGCCGCGGTCGGCTACCGGCCGGTGCGCGACGTCACGGCCTACCGGTTCGAGCCGGTTTCCGGGCCCGAGTGAGGACGTAGGAGATGAGGACACAGGGTGTGCTGGCAGGCTGAGCGGTCATGACGACGGCGAACGGCGGCCGGAACCGGTTCCCGGTCGCGCTCCTGCTCGCCCCGCTCCTCGCGGGGCTGGTGCTGGCCGGCCTCGGACTGGCGCACCCCGCGCCCGCCCACGCGGCGGTGGCGAAGACCGCCGGGGCTGCCGAAGCAGCCAGGGCTGCCAGGGCTGGCGGAGCTGCCGGGGCTGCCGGGGCTGCCGGGGGTGACCGCATCCCGGCGTACGACCTCACCGCCCGGGTCGGCACCGACGGCTCGGTCGCCGTGCGTGAGCGGTTCACCTACGACCTGGCGGCGCCCCGGCCCACCCCGCTGAACTGGGCGGTGCCGATCCGGTTCACCTCGGCCGGCGACAGTACGGACGGCCGCGACCAGGCGACCGGCCAGGTGGTGTCGGTGCACGACCTGGCTGTACGCATGGACGGCCGTCCGGTGCGCACCTACCACGATCACCAGGCCTGGTGGTACTCCGTGTGGATCGGACCCGACGGCACCACGCCGGCCGGCCGGCACAGCTACGAGGTCCGCTACGTCCTGCGCGGACTGGTCACCGGACCGCGCGACCAGCAGGCGAGCGGATCCGGGGACTCCGGTGTGGCCCCGGCTGCCATGTGGTGGAACGCGATCAGCGCCCACGACGAGCCGATCGACCGGGTGCGGCTGACGGTGACCGCGCCCGGGACGCCGACCCGGGTGTCGTGCACGGTCGGCGGCAACACCACGCCCTGTACGTCGAGCGTCAGCGGGTCCACCGTCACCTTCACCGCCGCCGGCCTGCCGGGCAGCAGCGCGGTGACCACCTACGCCGAACTCCCCGGCGTGCACGCGGAGAACTCCACGGCGATCCTGCCGGGCGTGAAGGCGACCCTGCGCAGCAACCTCGCCGGCCCCGGCGCGATGGCAGGCCTGCCCGCCGGTGCCGTGTGGGCAGTGGCCGCGCTGGCGATGGCGGCGTTGATCGTCGGTCTGGTGCTGGTCGCCCGCCGGCCGCGCCTGCCCAGGGCGGCGGTGCGGGACAGCGGTGCTCTGGTCGCGATCGCCGGGCTGGTCCTGGCGTACTTCCTGGCGAGGTTCGACCTGGTGTGGTGGGCACTGCCGGTGGTCTGCTTCGGTGCCGCCCTGGTCGTGATGAGCCTGACCCTGCCGTCCGACGGGGCGAGCAGGCTTGCCGGCGCGTCCCGTACGGCCTCGGAGCCGAGCGGTCCCAAACCGGTTGCCCCCGCCGGGTAGGGTTGGCCCGTCCCCTCGATCCGGGAGTGATCCGACCGATGCGCAGCTGATCCGCGGACTTCGTCCGTTGTGTGGAACGCCTTCGTTCCACCCGGGAGTCCGCCGACGTTCGGCCCTCGCGCGTGCTTTCTCCGCTGAACAGCCCGCGCACCATGCCGGCCAGCCTCTGGCCACGTCGCCCCCGGAGCAGCCATGTCCGTCTCGGCTTCGTCCACCCTCGTCGTTCGCGACGTTCAGCTTCACCTCGGTCCCCAGCTCGTGCTCGGGGGCATCTCCGCCACCGTCGCACCCGGTGACCGCTACGCCGTCGTCGGGCCCAACGGCGTCGGCAAGACCACGCTGTTGCGGGTGATGCTCGGCGCGCTCGCCCCTGACCAGGGCTCGGTCGAACGCCAGCCCGCCGCGGCCACGGTCGGCCTGCTCCCGCAGGAGCGGGACGCCCGAGGGGGTGAGACGCTCGCCGGCTACCTCGGCCGGCGTACCGGTGTCACCGCGGCGGAGGCCGAGCTCACCGACGCGACCACGGCGCTGGCCGAGGGCGTGAAGGGCGCGGACGACCGGTACGCACTCGCCCTGGACCGCTACCTCGCCCTCGGTGCCGCGGACCTCGACACCCGCGCGCCCGCCGTCCTCGCCGACCTGGGCCTGCCGCCGGACCGGCTGGACGACCCGGTGCTGTCCCTGTCGGGCGGGCAGCTCGCCCGGCTGGCGCTGGCGTCGGTGCTGCTGGCGAGGTTCGACGTACTCCTGCTCGACGAACCCACCAACGACCTCGACCTGGCCGGGCTGGCCAGGCTGGAGGAGTTCCTGACCAGCCGGTCCGGTGCGCTGGTGGTGGTCTCGCACGACCGGGCGTTCCTGGAGCGGGTTGCCACCGACGTGCTGGAGATCGACGAGTTCGCCCGGCTGGGGCGGACCTACGGCGGCGGGTTCGCCTCCTACCGGGCCGAACGCGAGCGCGCGCACGCCGCCGCGCAGGAGGCGTACGACACCTACGCCTCCCAACGCGACACCCTCCTGGAACAGGCGAAACGCAAGCAGGAATGGGCTCGCTCGGGTGCCCAGCGCTCCGCCCGCAAGCCCGCCGACAACGACAAGTTCGTCCGGCACTTCCACATCCAGAAGGCGCAGGGCACCGGTGCCGGCGCGGCCCGTGCGCAGCGCGCGGCCGATCGGCTGACCGAGGTCGAGGAGCCGCGGACGCCGTGGGAGCTTCGGCTGAAGCTGGACCAGGGATCCCGCAGCGGTGCGCGGGTCGCCGGGCTCGCCGGCGTGGTCGTGCAGCGGGGGTCCTTCCGGCTGGGGCCGGTCGACCTGGACCTGCGCTACGCCGACCGGATGGTGGTGGTCGGGCCGAACGGCGCCGGCAAGTCCAGCCTGATCTCGGTCCTGCTCGGCCAGTTGGAGCCGACGGCGGGGGAGCGGTGGATCGGGCACGGCGTGGTGCTGGGGCAGATCGACCAGGTGCGCCGGGGCGTGGCCGCCGACGTCGTACTGCTGGACGCTTTCCGGCAGGCGTCCGGGCAGGACGAGACCGAGGCGCGCACTCTGCTGGCGAAGTTCGGGCTCGGCGCGGACGATGTCGTACGACAGACCGGCTCGCTCTCGCCCGGGGAGCGGACCCGCGCCGACCTGGCACTCCTCGTCGCGCGGCAGGCCAACCTGCTGGTGCTGGACGAGCCGACCAACCACCTCGACCTGCCCGCGGTCGAACAGCTGGAACAGGCGCTCGCG
The DNA here is from genome assembly GCF_040610475.1 of Actinopolymorpha sp. NPDC004070. Taxonomy (NCBI): domain Bacteria; kingdom Bacillati; phylum Actinomycetota; class Actinomycetes; order Propionibacteriales; family Actinopolymorphaceae; genus Actinopolymorpha; species Actinopolymorpha sp. NPDC004070. The sequence continues at coordinate 239,409 of NZ_JBEXMJ010000003.1, forward strand.
GACTACGACGGAACGCTCGTGCTGGCCAGCCATGACCGAAAATTGGTCGAAGCCGTCCACCCGACGCACATAGTTCACGTGCTGGACGGGCACATCAGCGTGGAACGCCCGTAAGACTAGAGTTCGTTACTCACCCGTAGCTGACCGGGACTCGATCCAACGGATCCGCACAGTGGAGGGCCCATGCACGTTCCTGACCTCGGAAACCCCGTGCAGGAGGCCGTCCACGACGTCGCCCAGACCGTCAAGCCGAAGTTGCGGGGCTGGCTGCACGCCGGGACGTTCCCACTCTCGGTGGCGGCGGGCATCGTCATCGTGATCCTGGCGCCGAGTACGGTGGCCAGGATCGCGACCGGGATCTTCGCCCTCACGGCCAGCCTGCTGTTCGGGGTGAGCGCGCTCTACCACCGCGGGACCTGGTCGCCGCGCGCGGCGGGGGTGCTGCGGCGGCTGGACCACGCCAACATCTTCCTGATCATCGCCGGCACCTACACGCCGTTCACGCTGCTGTTGCTGGACAGGCAGAACGCCAAGGTGCTGCTCGCCATCGTGTGGGGCGGCGCGCTGCTCGGGGTGGCGTTCCGGGTGCTGTGGCTGGGTGCGCCACGCTGGTTGTACGTCCCGGTGTACGTCGCGGTCGGCTGGGCGGCGGCGTTCTGGCTGCCGGACTTCTTCGCCCACGGCCGGGGCGCGGTCTTCGCGATGATCCTCACCGGCGGGCTGCTCTACTCCGCGGGCGCGATCGTGTACGCCACGAAGAAGCCGAACCCCTCGCCGCGGTGGTTCGGGTTCCACGAGGTCTTCCACGCGTTCACGGTCCTGGCGTTCATCGCCCACTACGTCGGCGTGTCACTGACCGTGTACTCCTGATCGCTCGCCAGCCGCAGCGAAAGAACGCGGGCGCCCGGGAGCTACGGCGTCTCGGTGGGGTCCGGAGTGAGCGCGTCGCGGACCGGCACCAGCTTCGCCTGGGCCTCGGCGAGTTCGGACTCGGGTACGGAGTCGGCCACGATGCCGCACCCGGCGTACAGCCGAAGCCGTCGCGGATCCTGGGTGTCCACCTGCGCGCACCGCAACGCGATGCCCCACTCGCCGTTCCCGGAGGCGTCCACCCAGCCGACCGGCCCGGCGTAGCGCCCACGGTCCATGTGTTCCAGCTCGGCGATCAGCTGCAACGCGACCGGGGTGGGGGTTCCGCACACCGCCGCGGAGGGGTGCAGCGCCGCCGCGAGCTCCAGCGAACTCGAGCCGTCCGCCAGCACGCCGGCGAGGTCGGTCGCGAGGTGCATGACGTTCGGCAGGTGGAGTACGAACGGCGACTCCGGCACGTTCATGCTCGTGCAGTGCGGCGCCAGCGCGTCCGCCACCGAGCGCACGGCGTACTCGTGCTCCTCCAGGTCCTTGCTCGACCGCGCCAGCGAGGCGGCGAGGGCAAGGTCGCGCGCGTCGTCGTTGCTGCGGCGGATCGTCCCGGCGAGCACCCGGGAGGTGACCAGGCCGTTCTCCAGCCGGACCAGCATCTCCGGCGTCGCGCCGATGAGTCCGCGCACGGCGTAGGTCCAGCACGCCGGGTAGTCGCGCGCGATCCGGGCCAGCGGCCACCGGAAGTCGACCGGCTTCTCCGCGACGGCGACCAGGTCGCGGGCCAGCACCACCTTGTCCAGGTCGCCGGCGTCGATCCGGCGTACGGCATCGGCCACGGCGCTCGCCCACTGCGCACCGGTCAGCGCCCCGTCGGCGAACACCACTCCCTGTGGCCGCTCCGGCGGGGGCGTGCCGAACAGCGCGGGCAGCGACGGCACCGTCGGCAGGGCGGGCTCGACCGCGATGGTGGTGAGCCAGCGGCGGTCGCCGCGGCGGCCGAGGACGACGCGGGGTACGACGAGGGTGGAGTGCCCGGGATCGTCGGCGAACGCGAAGGAGCCGAACCCCACCAGGCCGGTGCCGGGTTCGCCGATCTCGTCCCGTACGGCGGCGGACTCGGCCAGCTTGTCCCACCACTGCACCGCGGTCGCGAACCGGTCGGGGCCGGACACGTCCAACCGGGCCGCCTCGCCGTGTCCGACCAGCCCCTCGCCGCGCCGCACCCAGGCGGTCGCGTCCTCGGTGGGCAGGGTCTGCAGGAGATCGAGTCCGGCGTGCACGTCGGGGTCGAGCTCGGTGGTGCGTACGACCAGCCGGGGCACGTCAGGGGTCGCGAACTCGTCCGCGGGGATGGCCGATGATTCCGTCACGGCTCACCAGAGTAGGTGTCGGCCGAGGTTAAGGCGCGGGCGCGGCCGTGAGAGGTTGGACACGTGGCACGTGCATCCCTGGCAAAGCAGCCGGCCGAAGTGGCGGCGATGTTCGACGAGATCGCCGAACGTTACGACCTGGTCAACGACCTTCTGTCACTGGGGCAGGACCGCTGGTGGCGGCGGGCGGTGGTGAAGGCCGTCGACCCGCGGGTGGGCGAACGCGTCCTCGACCTCGCCGCCGGCACGGGCACCTCCAGTGAGCCGATGGAACGCGACGGCGCGTTCGTCGTTCCGTGCGACTTCTCCGTCGGAATGCTGGGCCGCGGCAAGCGGCTGCGGCCGGAGTTGCCGTTCGTCGGTGGTGACGCGCTGGCGCTGCCGTTCGCCGATGGGAGCTTCGACGCGGTCACCATGTCGTTCGGCCTGCGCAACCTGGTCGACCGGCGCGCCGGGCTGGCCGAGTTGCTGCGCGTCACCCGGCCGGGCGGGCGGGTCGTGGTGTGCGAGTTCAGCCAGCCGGTGTGGGAGCCGTTCCGCCGGGTGTACGTCGAGTACCTCATGCGCGCCGTGCCCGGAATCGCCCGCCGCGTGGCGGCCGAACCCGAGTCGTACGTCTACCTCGCCGAGACGATCCAGACCTGGCCAGGCCAGGCGGCCCTCGCCGCCGAGTTCGCCACCGCCGGGTGGGGCCGGGTGGAGTGGCGCAACCTGAGCGGCGGGATCGTCGCGCTGCACCGCGCGTACCGCCCCTGATCGGCCCTGATCAGCCCTGATCAGCCCAGACCGGGCCATGATCGAGCCCGAACGCCCCTGGCGTCCCGTACGCTCCGAAACGCCCGCTTTCCGAACCGGCCCCGCACTGCGTCGACGCATCGTCGACGCATCCCGGGCGCCACCTCTGCGACATCAGCCCGAAACTCCGGCCCGGCCGGCGCTGACCAGGCGAAGGAGCGACCAGGTGTGGGACCGGATCACGGTCGAGCCCGGCAAGATGGAGGGCCGGCCCTGCATCCGCGGACTGCGGTTCACTGTGGCCCAGCTGATCCGTCTCGCCGCGGCCGGCTGGACCCTTGAGCAGATCCAGCGGGAGTACGCCTTCGTCGAGGCGGAGGACCTGCGGCAGGCCCTGCTGTACGCCGCGGACGCCAGCGAGGTGACGACGATGGCGCTGCGGGAGTCCGCGTGAGGTTCCTCGCCGACAAGAACATCTCCGTCCGGCTGTGCGACCACCTCCGGGCGGCCGGCCACGACGCGGTCCACGTGGACCATGTCGGCCTGTACGACGCCGCCGACGCCGACCTGCTCGAGCACGCGCGCTTCGACCAGCGGATCGTCGTCTCCGCGTTCACCGACTTCGGCCTGCTGCTGGCCGCCGAGCGCGCGTTCGGCCCGTCGGTGCTGCTGACCAGGGAGATCAGCATCGCGCCGGCGGCCGTACTCGCCGACTACCTCCTCACCCACCTGGACCTCGTCGCGCACGACCTGCGGGAGGGGGCGATCGTGGCGTTCGGGACCAACGGGATCCGGGTGCGGCGCCTCCCGCTGGGCTGACGGACCGCGGGTGAGCCGGCACTGAGCAGGAGCCTGAGCGGCGGCCGACCAGCGGCCGAGCAGCGGCTGAACGGCAGGTGGGCGGCGATCTTTTGTCCGGCACCGGCCAGCAGGTTTTTGACAACCGAATCGTCGCTTAAATCCCCAGGTCAGCCCGGCCATGGGGGCTTGCGTGCGGATGGCGAGGAACCTCGTAGACTGTGACCGTCACGGACTCGTGAAGGTGTTCACAAGTTCGCACGGCAGAACACCTCGGCACCATCGCAGTACCACGCACCACCACCGCATCAGGTCCCGAATCTCTCTTCCCAGGCAAGGGCCATGAGCCGCAACAGCGCTGATCACGACGCCGACGTCATCGTCGTCGGAGCCGGTCCGGCGGGCGCTACGACCGCCTACCACCTCGCCCGCACCGGGCTCGACGTCCTGGTGCTGGAGAAGACGGCGTTCCCGCGCGAGAAGGTCTGCGGCGACGGACTCACCCCGCGCGCGGTGAAGTCGCTCGTGGCGATGGGCATCGACACCTCGGCCGAGGCCGGCTGGCTGCAGAACAAGGGCCTGCGCATCTACGGCGGCGGCATGCGGCTGGAGCTGCCCTGGCCCGACCTCGCGGAGTACCCGCCGTACGGCCTGGTCCGCAAGCGCACCGACTTCGACGAGACCCTCGCCCGCCAGGCCCAGAAGGCCGGCGCCCGGCTGGTCGAACGCACCAGCGTCACCGGCCCGGTCACCGACGAGCGCACCGGCCGGATCGTCGGCGTCACCGCCAAGGCGGTCCGTGAGGCCGGCTCCGAAGGCTCCGGTGGAGGTGCCGGCACCGAGGTCACCTACCGCGCGCCGGTGGTGATCGCGGCCGACGGAAACTCCTCCCGGCTGTCGGTCTCGGCCGGCCGGATGCGCCGCGAGAACCGCCCGATGGGCGTGGCCGTCCGTACGTACTTCGAAAGCCCCCGGCACGACGACGACTGGCTGGAGTCCTGGCTGGAGCTGTGGGACGGCAAGCCGGGCCAGAGCAACCTGCTTCCCGGCTACGGCTGGATCTTCGGCATGGGCGACGGCACCAGCAACGTCGGCCTCGGCATGCTCAACACCGCCACCGGCTTCCAGAACGCCGACTACCGCGGCCTGCTGAAGGCGTGGCTGTCGGGGATGCCGCCGGAGTGGGGCTTCGTCGACGACCGGCAGGTCGGCCCCGTCCGCGGAGCGGCACTCCCGATGGGCTTCAACCGCAAGCCCCACTACGCTTCCGGACTGATGCTGGTCGGCGACGCCGCCGGCATGGTCAACCCCTTCAACGGCGAAGGGATCGCCTACGCGATGGAGTCGGGGGAGATGGCCGCCGAGGTCGTCGCCCAGGCTCTGGCCCGCCCCGAAGGTCCCGGGCGCGAGCGGGTGCTGGAGAGTTACCCGCGGGCGCTTTCGGCGAGGTACGGCGGCTACTACACAATGGGCCGGATCTTCGTGAAGGCGATCGGAAACCCACAGGTGATGAAGATCGCCACCCGCCACGGCCTGCCACACCCGGTGCTGATGCGCTTCACGATCAAGCTGCTGGCCAACCTGACCGACCCGCGCGGAGGTGACGCCATGGACCGGCTCATCAACGCGCTCGGCAAGGTCGCCCCGGCGGCGTAGTGATCATGCGAGCTCCACACCACGTTCCACCGAGACATCCGGCCGGCCAACCGGCACGGCCGGCCGAAACCCACCGGGCGAGGGAGTCCTAGGATGACCACCCCGGGGGCCGGTACGACAACAGCCAGAAAGGGGAGCAGGTCGGCGTGAACCCCTATGTGCCGATTCTCATTCTGCTTCTGCTCGGCGGCGGCTTCGCGGTTGTCTCCGCCGTGGCCGGCTCCGTCATGGGACCGAAGCGCTACAACCGGGCCAAGGTCGAGTCGTACGAGTGTGGGATCGAACCCACCCCGCAGCCGGCCGGCGGTGGCCGCTTCCCGGTGAAGTACTACATCACCGCGATGCTGTTCATCGTCTTCGACATCGAGATCATCTTCCTCTACCCCTGGGCGGTCGCCTTCGACTCGATGGCGCTGTTCGGCCTGGTGGAGATGGTCTTGTTCATCCTGACCGTGTTCGTCGCCTACGCGTACGTCTGGCGCCGCGGGGGCCTGGAATGGGACTGAGCCGCATCCCGCACCTGGTCCGCCGTACGGAAGAGAGCTGAGAGCCATGGGCATCGAAGAGAAGCTGCCCGCCGGGGTCGCCCTGACCACGGTCGAGGGCATCGTGGGCTACTTCCGCAAGGCGTCGGTGTGGCCCGCCACGTTCGGCCTGGCCTGCTGCGCCATCGAAATGATGACCACCGGCGGTCCCCGCTACGACACCGCTCGCTGGGGCATGGAGGTCTTCCGCGCCTCGCCGCGGCAGGCCGACCTGATGATCGTGGCCGGCCGGGTGAGCCAGAAGATGGCCCCGGTGCTGCGCCAGATCTATGACCAGATGCCCGAGCCCAAGTGGGTGCTGGCGATGGGCGTGTGCGCCTCCAGCGGCGGCATGTTCAACAACTACGCGATCGTGCAGGGCGTCGACCACGTCGTCCCGGTCGACATCTACCTGCCCGGCTGCCCGCCGCGGCCGGAGATGCTGCTGGACGCGATCATCAAGCTGCACGAGAAGATCCAGGCCGGGAAGCTCGGCGTGCACAAGCGGCAGCAGCTCGAGGAGCAGGAGAGCCTCGCGCTGGAGGCCGCGCCGACCTCGCAGATGAAGGGGCTGCTCCGGTGAGCGACGAACGACGGCCTGCCGACGGGCAGCAGCCCGGCGACGCGCAGGACAACCTGCCGAGCCGCAGGGAGCCGAGCCCGCCGGAGGTGATCGGCGTACGCCGCGGTTCCTTCGGCGCGCGCGGCACCGGTGACACCTCCGGCTACGGCCGGCTGGTGCGCACGGTCGCGCTGCCCGGCGGGACCGCACCGCCCTACGGCGGCTGGTTCGACGAGCTGGCCGAGCGGCTGGACTCCGCGCTGCCCGACCACGGCGGCCCGGCGTTCGAGGAGGCGATCGAGAAGGTCGTCGTCGACCGGGGCGAGATCACGTTCCACGTCCGGCGTACGCACCTGCTGAGTGTGGTGCGCACCCTCCGCGACGACCCGGCACTGCGGTACGAGTTCTGCAGCGGGGTCTCCGGCGTGCACTACCCGGGCGACACCGGGCGCGAGCTGCACTCCGTCTACCACCTGTTGTCCATGACCCACAACCGCCGGATCCGGCTCGAGGTGAGCTGCCCCGACGCCGACCCGCACGTCCCGTCGGTCGTCGAGGTCTACCCCACCGCCGACTGGCACGAGCGCGAGACCTACGACTTCTTCGGCATCGTCTACGACGGGCACCCGGGCCTGACCCGGATCGAGATGCCCGACGACTGGCCGGGGCACCCGCAGCGCAAGGATTACCCGTTGGGCGGCATTCCCGTCGAGTACAAGGGCGCGACCATTCCGCCTCCGGACGAGCGGAGGTCATACAGCTGATGACTACGCAACAAGAGCACACCCAGCACACCCAGCACACCGGGCAGCAGGACCCGTACGCCGGCAGCCGGGACACCACCGAGGGCCAGGTCTTCACCGTCACCGGTCAGGACTGGGACTCCGTGGTGCAGGGAGCCGCGGAGGCCGACGACGAGCGCGTCGTGGTCAACATGGGCCCGCAGCACCCGTCCACGCACGGCGTCCTCCGGCTGATCCTGGAGCTGGACGGCGAGACCGTGAAGGACATGCGGTGCGGGATCGGCTATCTCCACACCGGTATCGAGAAGAACATGGAATACCGGACGTGGACGCAGGGCGTCACGTTCTGTACCCGGATGGACTATCTCTCGCCGTTCTACAACGAGGCCGCCTACGTCGGCGCGGTGGAGAAGCTCCTCGGCATCGAGGACGACATCCCCGAGCGGGCGAAGGTCCTCCGCGTCCTGATGATGGAGCTCAACCGCATCTCCTCCCACCTGGTGGCGATCGCCACCGGCGGCATGGAGATCGGCGCCCTCACCGTGATGACGATCGGTTTCCGCGAGCGGGAGAAGACGCTCGACCTGTTCGAGCTGATCACCGGCCTGCGGATGAACCACGCGTACATCCGGCCGGGTGGGGTGTCCCAGGACCTGCCCGACGGCGCCCTGGACGCCATCCGCGACTACATCGTGTGGATGCGCAAGCACCTGCCCGAGTACGCCGCGCTGTGCAACGAGAACCCCATCTTCAAGGGCCGCCTGGCCGGCAACGGCTACCTCGACCTCACCGGCTGTATGGCGCTCGGCGCCAGCGGGCCGGTGCTGCGGGCGACCGGTTACCCGTGGGACCTGCGAAAGACCCAGCCGTACTGGGGTTACGAGACCTACGACTTCGAGGTGAAGACGTGGGACACCTGTGACTCCTACGGCCGGTTCCGCATCCGGCTGGACGAGATGCACGAGAGCCTGAAGATCGTGGAGCAGTGTGTGGAACGCCTGGAGACGCCCGGCCCGGTGATGGTCGCCGACAAGAAGGTCGCCTGGCCCAGCCAGCTGGCGATCGGCTCCGACGGCCTGGGCAACTCCCTCGACCACATCAAGCACATCATGGGCGAGTCGATGGAAGCGCTCATCCACCACTTCAAGCTGGTGACCGAGGGCTTCCGGGTGCCGGCCGGCCAGGCCTACTTCGCGGTGGAGTCCCCCCGCGGCGAGCTGGCCTGCCACGCGGTGTCCGACGGTGGGACCCGGCCGTTCCGGGCCCACTTCCGCGACCCGTCCTTCGTCAACCTGCAGACCGCGGCGGCCATGTGTGAGGGCGGCATGGTGGCCGACGTCATCGTCGCGGTCGCGAGCATCGACCCCGTGATGGGTGGAGTGGACCGTTGATCACCGAGAAGACGCGTGCGGAGATGCGGGAGATCATCGCGCGCTACCCCCAGCCGCGGTCGGCGCTGCTGCCGATGCTGCACCTCGTCCAGAGCGAGGAGGGCTTCGTCAGCCCCGAGGGCATCGAGGTGTGTGCCGAGCTCCTCGACATCACCGCGGCCGAGGTCGCGGCTGTGGCGACCTTCTACACGATGTACAAGCGCCGTCCGGTCGGCGACTACCACGTCGGCGTGTGCACCAACACGCTGTGCGCGGTGATGGGCGGCGACCAGATCATGGCCGGGCTGAAGGAACACCTCGGGATCGGCAACGACGAGACCACCGAGGACGGCAAGGTCACCCTCGAACACGTCGAGTGCAACGCCGCCTGCGACTTCGCCCCCGTGGTGATGGTCAACTGGGAGTTCTTCGACAACATGACCCCCGACCGGGCCCGCAAGCTCGTCGACGACCTGAGGGCCGGCGCCGAGGTGGAGGCCGACCGGGGTGCGCGGGTGTGCACCTGGCGGCAGGCCGAGCGGGTGCTGGCCGGCTTCCCCGACGGCCGCGCGGACGAGGGTCCGTCGGCCGGTGAGGCGTCGCTGGCCGGGCTGCGGTTGGCGCACGAGCGCGGCTGGACCGCCGGCGGGAACGTCGCCACGGCCGGACCCGACCTGACCACCCGCGCGAGCACGCCGGGCGAGGCGGCCCGGACCGCGGCCGAGACCGACACGACCCGCGCCGAGAGCGAGTCGCGGGCCGCGGAGGCCGGCGTGGGCAGAGGCGGCCAGGGCCCGGGCAACCGGCCCGAGACGCCGGACAGCGGTGCGGAGAACGCCGACGCCCGCAACTCGGGCAACGGCAGCGCCGACGGTGAGAAGGGACAGCGATGACCGATCCGCTTGCGCCGGTCCTCACGGCCAACTGGGGCCGGCAGGGTTCGTGGACCATGCGTGCCTACGCCGACCAGGGCGGGTACGAAGCGCTCAAGCAGGCGTTCGGCCGCGAGCCCGAAGAGATCGTGGCCATGGTCAAGGACTCCGGCCTGCGCGGCCGCGGGGGCGCGGGCTTCCCCACCGGGATGAAGTGGGGCTTCCTGCCGCCGCTCGGTGACAAGCCGCGCTACCTCGTCGTCAACGCCGACGAGTCCGAGCCGGGCACCTGCAAGGACATCCCGCTGATGATGGCCAGCCCGCACACGCTGGTGGAGGGCGTCATCATCTCGGCGTACGCCATTCGCGCGCGGCAGGCGTTCATCTACGTCCGCGGTGAGGTGCTGCACGTCATCCGCCGGCTGCAGCAGGCGGTGCAGGAGGCCTACGCCGCGGGCTACATCGGCCGCAACATCCTCGACACCGGCTACGACCTGGACGTCGTGGTGCACGCGGGCGCGGGCGCCTACATCTGTGGTGAGGAGACCGCCCTGCTCGACTCCCTGGAGGGTCGTCGGGGTCAGCCTCGGCTGCGGCCGCCCTTCCCGGCCGTCGCGGGTCTGTACGCCTCGCCCACTGTCATCAACAACGTCGAGTCCATCGCCTCGGTTCCGGCAATCGTCGCCAACGGACCGGAATGGTTCGCCGGCATGGGGACCGAGAAGAGCAAGGGCCACGTCATCTACTCCCTGTCCGGGCACGTCGAGCGGCCGGGACAGTACGAAGGCCCGCTGGGCATCACCCTGCGCGAGCTGCTCGACCTGGCCGGCGGGATCCGCGCCGGGCACAAGCTCAAGTTCTGGACGCCGGGCGGGTCCTCCACGCCGATGCTCACCGACGAACACCTCGACGTGCCGCTCGACTACGAGGGGATGATGGGCGCCGGCAGCATGCTCGGCACCCGCGCTCTGCAGATGTTCGACGACACCACCTGCGCGGTGCGGGCGGTGCTGCGGTGGACGGAGTTCTACAAGCACGAGTCGTGCGGCAAGTGCACTCCCTGCCGGGAGGGCACCTGGTGGCTGGTGCAGATCCTCGAACGCCTGGAGCGGGGCGAGGGGAGCACCGACGACCTGGAGACGCTGCTCGACCTGTGCGACAACATCGCCGGCCGGTCGTTCTGCGCCCTGGCCGACGGAGCCGTCGCGCCGATCATGTCGTCCATCAAGTTCTTCCGCGACGATTACGTCGCGCACTTCGAACACGGCGGGTGCCCGTTCGACCCGGCCGCATCCACGTTGTTCGGGGCCGAGACTGCGACCGCAGGAGTTGGCGTATGACAGTGCAGGCGTCCGACAAGACGTCGGCCGAGGTGGAGAACCTCGTCACGCTCACCATCGACGACGTCAAGGTGAGTGTGCCGAAGGGCACCCTGGTGATCCGGGCCGCGGAGATGATCGGGGTGCAGATCCCGAGGTTCTGCGACCACCCGCTGCTGGACCCGGTGGGTGCCTGCCGGCAGTGCCTGGTCGACATCCCCGACGCGGGCAACGGCCGCGGGTTCCCCAAGCCGCAGGCGTCCTGCACGATCGAGGCCGCCGAGGGCATGGTCGTCAAGACCCAGTTGACGTCCGGTACGGCGGACAAGGCGCAGCAGGGAATCATGGAGTTCCTGCTGATCAACCACCCGCTGGACTGCCCGGTCTGCGACAAGGGCGGTGAGTGCCCGCTGCAGAACCAGGCGATGAGCAACGGCCGGCCGGAGAGCCGCTTCACCGAGGTGAAGCGCACCTACCCCAAGCCGATCAACATCTCCAGCCAGGTGCTGCTCGACCGCGAGCGCTGCGTCCTGTGCGCGCGGTGCACCCGCTTCTCCAAGCAGGTGGCCGGCGACCCGTTCATCGAGCTCCTCGAGCGCGGCGCGCTGCAGCAGGTCGGCATCTACGAGAAGGAGCCGTTCTCCAGCTACTTCTCCGGCAACACCATCCAGATCTGCCCGGTCGGCGCGCTCACCAGCGCCCAGTACCGCTTCCGCTCGCGCCCGTTCGACCTGGTGTCCACGCCGGGCACCTGCGAGCACTGCTCCAACGGCTGCTCGATCCGCACCGACCACCGGCGCGGCAAGGTCATGCGCCGGCTGGCAGGCGATGACCCCGAGGTCAACGAGGAGTGGATCTGCGACAAGGGCCGGTTCGCGTTCCGGTACGCCGCCACGACCGACCGCCTCACGCACCCGCTGGTCCGCGACGAGGACGACGGTGAGCTGCGCCCGGCGTCGTGGTCGGAGGCGTTCCGGGTGGCCGCCGAGGGGCTGGCCGCCGCTCGCGGGCGCACCGGTGTGCTGACCGGCGGCCGGGTGACGCTGGAGGACGCCTACGCGTACTCCAAGTTCGCCCGGGTCGCGCTGAACACCAACAACGTCGACTTCCGTTCCCGGCCGCACTCCCACGAGGAGGCCGACTTCCTCAGCTCCGCCGTCGCCGGCACCGGCCTCGGCGTGACCTACCGCGACCTGGAGCACGCGAGTGCGGTCCTGCTGGTCGGCCTGGAGGTCGAGGAAGAGGCGCCGATCGTCTTCCTGCGGTTGCGCAAGGCGGTCAGCAAGGGCGGCACCAAGGTCACCGCGATGGCGCCGTACACCACCTCCGGCCTGGAGAAGCTGTCCGGCTCGCTGCTGCGGGCCGCGCCCGGCACGGAGGCGGAGTTCCTGGACGCCCTCGGCGTGGCCGGCGCCGACAGCGGTCTGGACGAGGCCGGACGGGCCGCCGCCGAGGCGTTGCGCGGTGAGAACGCCGTGATCCTCGTCGGGTCCCGCCTGGCCGGGTCCTCCGGTGCACTGTCGGCCGTACTCCGGCTGGCGGAGGAGACCGGTGCCCGCCTGGCCTGGGTTCCCCGCCGGGCCGGTGAGCGCGGCGCCGTGGACGCGGGCTGCCTCCCGCACCTGCTGCCCGGTGGACGGCCGAGCTTCGACGCGGCCGCCCGGGTCGACGTGGCCGCGGCCTGGGGCGTCGGCGAGCTGCCGATCGAGCCCGGCCGGGACGCTTCGACCATGCTCACCGAGGCCGCCGAGGGCGAGCTGGGTGCGCTGGTGGTCGGCGGTGTGGAGATCGACGACCTGCCCGACCCGGCCGCCGCTCGCGCCGGGCTGGAGCGCGCCGGGTTCGTGGTCAGCCTGGAGCTGTCCCCGAGCGAGGTCACGAAGTACGCCGACGTGGTGTTCCCGGTCGCCGCGGTGGCCGAGAAGGCCGGTTCGTTCGTCGACTGGGAGGGCCGTGCCCGCCCGTTCGAGCGGGCGCTCGCGGAGAGCGGACACCAGTCCGACCTGTGGGTGCTGGCCGGCCTCGCCGACGAGCTGGACGCCCCGCTCGGTTTCACCACCGTCGAGGGCGCCCGCGCGGAGCTCGCCGAGCTGGGCGCCTGGGACGGCACCCGCGCGGTGCCGCCGCGGCTGCCCGCACCGGAGCCTGCCCAGCCGAGCGCGGGTGAGGCGGTCCTCGCGACCTGGCCCCAGCTGATCGACGACGGCGCCCTGCTGACCGGGGAGCCGTACCTCGCCGACACCGCCCGCCCGGTGCGGGCGCGCCTGTCCGCGACGACCGCGACTGCGCTGGGTGTCGTCGAGGGCGACCCGGTGGTGGTCTCCACGGCACACGGCCGGCTGCACCTGCCGGTCGAGGTGGCCGACCTGCCCGACCAGGTGGTGTGGGTCCCGACCCACTCCAAGGGCTCGCATGTGTACGACACGCTCGGCGCCGACGCCGGCGCGCTCGTGGACGTCGCCCGGGCCGAGCGGGCGCCACAGGTAGCGAACGAGTCTCCGAACGGGTCGGCCGCCGGCTCGACCGCCAGTCAGGGAGGTACGGCATGACCACCGCTGTGCTGCCACTCGCCGCCGGTGAGCTGGCGGCGTTCGGCAAGGACCCGTGGTGGATCGTCCTCATCAAGGCGGTCGGCATCACGGTGCTGCTGCTGGTGTTCACGATCTTCAACGTGTGGTTCGAGCGCAAGGTCGTGGCCCGGATGCAGCACCGCACCGGCCCCAAGGTGCACGGCCCCTTCGGTCTGCTGCAGAGCCTCGCCGACGGCGTCAAGCTGTCGCTGAAGGAGACCATCAAGCCGAAGAACGTCGACACCGTGATCTACGTCATGGCGCCGGTGATCTCCGCGGCGATGGCGTTCACGGCGTTCTCGGTCATCCCGCTCGGGCCCGAGGTGAGCATCTTCGGGCACCGCACGCCGCTGCAGCTGACCGACCTTCCGGTCGGGGTACTGCTGGTGCTCGCGGTGGCCTCGCTCGGCATCTACGGCATCGTGCTCGGCGGCTGGTCCTCCGGCTCGACGTACCCGCTGCTGGGTGGTCTTCGCTCGTCGGCGCAGATGATCTCCTACGAGGTCGCGATGGGGCTCGCGTTCGTCGCGGTGTTCCTCTACTCCGGCTCGATGTCGACCTCGGAGATCGTCGCCGCGCAGGCACACGGCAGCGCGGCGCACATCTTCGGGCTGACGATCCAGCTGCCCAGCTGGTACGCCATCGTGCTGCTCCCGTCGTTCCTCATCTACCTCGTGTCGATGGTGGGCGAGACCAACCGGGCGCCGTTCGACCTGCCGGAGGCCGAGGGTGAGCTGGTGGCGGGCTTCGCCACCGAGTACGCCTCGATGAAGTACCTCCTGTTCTTCCTCGCCGAGTACGTCAACATGGTGACGGTCTCCGCCCTGGCCACCACGCTGTTCCTCGGCGGCTGGCGGGCTCCGTGGCCGCTGTCGCTGTGGTCGGGCGCCAACGAGGGCTGGCTGCCGTTCGTGTGGTTCATCGGCAAGGTGCTCGTCTTCATGTTCGTGTTCATCTGGCTGCGGGGGACCCTGCCGCGGCTCCGCTACGACCAGTTCATGCGGCTGGGCTGGAAGTTCCTGATCCCGATCGCGCTGGTGTGGACGGTCTTCGTGGCGACCGCCCGGGCCACCCTGAGCGCGGGGTACCAGCGTCAGTTCTTCTACGGCATCGGGGCGGTCATCCTCGTGGTCCTGGCCCTGTCCTTCGTCTACGACGCGAGGGCGGCCCGCAAGGAGCAGGCGGAGGAGGCCGCGAGGGAGGAAGCGGACCGGGCGGAGTTCGACCCGTTCGTCGGTGGATACCCTGTCCCGCCGATGCCCGGACAGAAGGTGCCCGGTCTGCAACCCGCCGCAGTGGCGGTGTCCGCCGCCGCGGGCGCCCGTGAGACCGGGGCAGGCGGTTCGGGCACCGCCGGCCGATCGACAGACAGCGCAGGCCAGGAGGACTCCCGTGGCTAGTCTCAAGCAGCAGCTCTGGGACCCGATCGCAGGGTTCGGGGTGACCTTCACGACGATGTTCCGGAAGGTCTTCACCGAGCAGTACCCCTTCGAGAAGAAGCCCACCGCGCCGCGGTTCCACGGCCGGCACCAGCTCAACCGCCACCCGGACGGGCTGGAGAAGTGCGTCGGCTGTGAGCTGTGCGCGTGGGCCTGCCCGGCCGACGCGATCTACGTCGAGGGCGCGGACAACACCGAGGGCGAGCGGTTCTCGCCCGGTGAGCGGTACGGCCGCGTCTACCAGATCAACTACCTGCGCTGCATCCTCTGCGGGCTGTGCATCGAGGCGTGCCCCACCCGGGCGCTCACGATGACCAACGAGTACGAGCTCGCCGACGACAACCGCGCGGACCTGATCTACGAGAAGAAGGACCTGCTCGCGCCGCTCCTGCCCGGCATGGAGGAGCCGCCGCACGAGATGCGGCTCGGTGACGACGAGAAGGACTACTACATGGGCGCCGGTCTGCCCGGCTGGTCCCGCCGGGGCGGGTCTGAAACAGGCACGAACGGCGCGAACGGCACGAACGTGGAGAGCGAGGCAGCGCACTCATGACCGCGACCTTCTGGGTGCTGGCACCGATCGCGGTGCTCGCCGCCCTGGGCATGGTGCTCGCCCGGAAGGCGGTGCACAGCGCGTTGCTTCTGGCGGCGGTGATGATGTGCCTCGCCATCATGTACGCCAGCCTGGACGCGCCCTTCCTGTTCGCCGTCCAGGTGATCGTCTACACCGGCGCCATCCTGATGCTGTTCCTCTTCGTCCTGATGCTGGTCGGCGTCGACGCGTCGGACTCGGTGGTGGAGACACTGCGCGGTCAGCGGTGGATGGCGATCGGCGGTGCCCTGCTGTTCGGCATCCTGATCCTGGTCGCGCTCGGCCAGGTCACCCTGGGCAAGCCGGTCGGCCTGGCCGCGGCCACGCCGGACGGCAACGTCCCGGGCCTCGCGTCGCTGCTGTTCTCCAAGTACGTCTTCGCGTTCGAGGTCACCAGCGCCCTGCTGATCACCGCCGCCGTCGGCGCGATGATCCTCGCCCACCGCGAGCGGCTCACCGAGAAGGTGACCCAGAAGCAGTTGGCCGAGCAGCGGTTCCGGGCGTACGCCGACCAGGGCCGCCACCCCGGTCAGCACCCGGCTCCCGGCACGTTCGCCCGGCACAACGCGGTCGACACCCCGGCGCTTCTGCCCGACGGGACCGCGGCGGAGTCCTCGGTCTCCCGGGTGCTCATCGCCCGGGGCACGGTCCGCGACCCCGAGCGCTACGCCAACCAGGTGCCCGGCCTCGAGCCGTACACCGGCAAGCCGCAGCCCCGTGCGACCCGCGGTGCCGACGGCCGCCCGGCCGACGGCACGGCCGCCGCGGCGAACGGCACCGACTACGTGGGCTCGGCGCACAACGGCTCCGGCACCGGCCGCGACGCGGCCGGCAACGGCACGGCCGGCTCCCACGAGGGCGGTTCTCCCGAAGGCGGTTCCTCCCGTGGCGGCAACAACGGAGGTGACGCATGACCGCCGGTCCCTACATCGTGCTGTCGGCGCTGCTGTTCACGGTCGGTGCGCTCGGTGTGCTCGTACGCCGCAACGCGATCGTCGTGTTCATGTGCGTCGAGCTGATGCTGAACGCCGGCAACCTGGCGTTCGTGGCCTTCGCCCGCCAGGTCGGCAACCTCGACGGGCAGGTCGTGGCGTTCTTCGTGATGGTGGTGGCGGCGGCCGAGGTCGTCGTCGGTCTGGCGATCCTGATGACCATCTTCCGGACCCGTCGCTCGGCCTCGGTCGACGACGCGAGCCTGCTGAAGTTCTGATGCGGCCGACACCTGATGCCAGCCCCAATCGGCCCGTTCTGATCCGAGAGGCGAGACCCACGTGACCACCCCTGTGAGCGCCCTGGCGCTGGCCGGCGAGCAAGCGGCCCACGCGAGCGGCGTCTTCTCGCTGCTGTGGCTGATCGTCGCCATCCCGGCGGTCTCGGCAGCGGTGATCCTGCTTTCGGGACGCGCCGGCAACGCCTGGGGACATCTCCTCGGCTGCGCGGCACCGATCGCGTCGTTCGTGCTCGGCGCGATCATGTTCTTCTCCATGGTCGGCCGCGGCCCGGAGGACCGGGCGGTGGCCCAGCAGCTCTACACGTACATCCCGCTGCCTGGCTACCACGTCGAGGCGGGGCTGCTGCTGGACCAGCTGTCGGTGTGCTTCGTGCTGCTGATCACCGGTGTCGGCAGCATCATCCACATCTACTCCCTCGGCTACATGGCCCACGACGAGCGGCGGAAGAGGTTCTTCGGATACCTCAACCTGTTCGTCTCGGCGATGCTGCTGCTGGTGCTGGCCAACGACTTCCTCGTGGTCTTCATCGGCTGGGAGGGTGTCGGCCTCGCGTCGTACCTCCTGATCGGCTTCTGGCAGCACAAGCACTCCGCGGCCACGGCGGCGAAGAAGGCGTTCGTCGTCAACCGCGTCGGTGACGTCGGCCTGTCGCTGGCGGTGATGCTGATGCTGGCGACGTTCGGCACCTCCTCCTTCGCCGGTGTCTTCTCCCACGTGGGTGCTGCCGGGACCGGCATCGCCACCGCGCTGGGGTTCTTGCTCCTGCTCGGTGCGTGCGGTAAGTCCGCGCAGTTCCCGCTGCAGTCCTGGCTGCTGGACGCGATGGAGGGCCCGACCCCGGTGTCGGCGCTGATCCACGCGGCGACGATGGTGACCGCGGGGGTCTACCTCGTCACCCGCTCCAACGCGATCTTCGACCAGGCGCCGGTCGCCCAGACCGCGGTGGTGACCGTCGGCACGATCACGCTGCTGATGGGTGCGATCATCGGTTGCGCCAAGGACGACATCAAGAAGGTGCTGGCCGGCTCCACCATGAGCCAGATCGGCTACATGATGCTGGCCGCCGGGCTCGGGCCGGTGGGGTACGCCTTCGCGATCTTCCACCTGCTGACGCACGGGTTCTTCAAGGCCGACATGTTCCTCGGCGCCGGCTCGGTGATGCACGGCATGAACGACGAGGTCAACATGCGCCGGTACGGCGCGCTGCGCAAGGTCATGCCGATCACCTTCGGCACGTTCTTCGTGGGCTACCTCGCGATCATCGGCATCCCGCCGTTCGCCGGGTTCTTCAGCAAGGACAAGATCATCGAGGTGGCGTTCGCCTCGAACTTCTGGATCGGCCTGTGCGCACTGCTCGGCGCCGGCGTGACCGCGTTCTACATGACCCGGCTGGTGTACATGACGTTCCTCGGTCACAAGCGCTGGCCCAAGGACGCGCACCCGCACGAGTCGCCGTTGGTGATGACCGTCCCGCTGATCCTGCTGGCGTTCCTCAGCCTCGTGGGAGGTGCCGGCCTGGCCTACGTCGGCGGCGGCATCGTCAAGTGGCTGGAGCCGGTGGTCGGTGAGAAGGAAGCACACCTGCCCTTCCCGCTGATCCTGCTGACCATCGTCACCCTGCTGGTGGTGCTGCTCGGCATCGCGGTCGCCTGGCTGTTCGTGGCGCGCCGGGAGGTGCCGACCGTCGCACCGACCAAGGTGTCGCCGATCACCACCGCGGCGCGCCGGGACCTGTACGGCGACGCCTTCAACGAGGTCGTCCTCATGCGTCCCGGTCAGGAGGTGACCCGCGGGCTGGTCGGCTTCGACAACCGCGGGGTCGACGGCGTGGTCAACGGCCTCGCCGCCTTCTTCGGTGGCGTGTCCGGCCGGGTCCGGCGGGTCCAGACCGGCTTCGTCCGTTCGTACGCACTCGTCATGATCGGGGGCGCCGCCCTCGTCGTCGTGTCCATGCTGTTGGTGAGGCTGTCGTGAACAACTTCCCTTGGCTGACCGTCATCGGCGTGCTCCCCGCCGTCGGGGCGCTCGTGGTGGCGCTGCTCCCGAAGGGGCGCGACCTGCTGGCGAAGCAGACCGCGCTCGCCTTCTCCACGGTCGCGCTCGTGCTCGCCGTGGTGATGGCGGTGCGGTTCGACCCGGCGCGCTCGAGCGGGGGTCGGTTCCAGTTCGCCGAGCAGCACAGCTGGATCCCGCAGTTCGGCGTCCACTACGCCCTCGGCCTGGACGGCATCGGCCTGGTGCTGTTCCTGCTCACCGCGCTGCTCACGCCGGTGGTGATCCTGGCGTCGTGGAACGACGCGGACGCACCGGCCCGGGCGGCGGGCGCGGCGGTCGACGCGACCGGTCAGCCCACCGACGCGGACAAGTCGGATCAGCAGCAGCGGCAGGGCGGGGTGAAGACGTTCTTCGCGCTGATGCTGGCGCTGGAGACGCTGGCACTCGGGGTGTTCGCGGCCACCGACGTGTTCTTGTTCTACGTGCTGTTCGAGGCCACGCTGATCCCGATCTACTTCCTGATCGGCCGGTTCGGCGGCCCGCGCCGCAGCTACGCCGCGGTGAAGTTCCTGATCTACAGCCTTGTCGGCGGTCTGCTCATGCTGGCCTCGGTGGTCGGCCTGTACGCCCTGTCGGCGTCGCAGAGCAAGGGCAACCCGTCGTTCCTGCTGCACTCGCTGACCGAGCTGAACATCGACCCGGCCACCCAGAAGTGGCTGTTCGCCGGCTTCTTCATCGCGTTCGCGATCAAGGCGCCGATGTGGCCGGTGCACACCTGGCTGCCCGACGCCGCCCGGGAGGCGACCCCCGGCACCTCGGTGCTGCTGGTGTCGATCCTGGACAAGATCGGCACGTTCGGGATGATCCGGCTGTGCCTCCAGCTGTTCCCGGAGGCCTCGCAGTGGGCCACCCCGGCGATCATCGTGCTGGCCGTGATCAGCGTGATCTACGGCGCGGTCCTCGCGATCGGGCAGCGGGACATCAAGACGGTGATCGCCTACAGCTCGGTCTCCCACTTCGGTGTGATCGTGCTCGGCATCTTCGCGATGACCAGCCAGGGCCAGACCGGCGCGACGCTCTACATGCTCAACCACGGGTTGTCCACGGCGGCGCTGTTCCTGGTCGGCGGCTACCTCATCAGCCGGCGCGGCTCGTCGCGGATCGCCGACTTCGGCGGGGTGGACAAGGTGGCGCCGGTGCTGTCCGGCACGTTCCTGTTCGCCGCCCTGTCCGGGCTCGCGCTGCCCGGGCTGGCGCCGTTCGTCAGTGAGTTCCTGGCGCTGGCGGGCACGTTCAAGCGGTACGAGGTGGCGGCGATCATCGCCACCTGCAGCATCATCCTGGCTGCGCTGTACATGCTGATCCTCTTCCAGCGCACGATGACCGGCCCGACCGCCGCGGCGGTGGCGAAGATGCCCGACCTGCGTGGCCGGGAGAAACTCGCGATCGCTCCGCTGGTCGTCCTGATCATCGCGCTCGGGGTGTTCCCCAAGCCGGCGCTCGATGTCATCTCACCCGCCGTCGACGCGACGATGAAGCGGGTCGGTGTCACCGATCCGGCACCCAAGGTCCCCGTCACGGCTCCTTCGGAAGGTACGAAGTGACTCCGATCATCCTGGCCCAGGAGTTCAAGAGCCCGACGATCGAGTACGCCAAGATCGCGCCGCTGCTCATCATCTTCGGCGTGGCGATCGTCGGCGTTCTCATCGAGGCGTTCCTTCCACGCCGGCTGCGCTACCCCGCCCAGGTGACGGTGACACTGCTCGCCCTGGTCGCCGCGCTGGCGACGACCATCGGGCTGGCCGGCACGTCGCAGGTGGCCGCCGAGGGTGCGGTCGCGGTCGACGGCTTCACGCTGTTCCTGTGGGGCACAGTGCTGGTGATGGCGATCATCTCGGTGCTGCTGCTGGCCGAGCGTGCCGTCGACGGCGGCGTGACCGCGTTCGCCGCGCAGGCCTCGGCGCTGCCCGGGACGGAGGCCGAGCGGGAGTCGCTGGGCCGCCGGCTGGAGCAGACCGAGGTGTTCCCGCTCTTCCTGTTCGCGGTCAGCGGCATGCTGTTGTTCCCGGCCGCCAACGACCTGTTGACGATGTTCGTCGCGCTCGAGGTGCTGTCGCTGCCGCTGTACCTGCTGTGCGGGCTGGCCCGCCGGCGCCGGCTGCTGTCGCAGGAAGCCGCGATGAAGTACTTCCTGCTCGGCGCGTTCGCCTCGGCGTTCTTCCTCTACGGCATGGCCATGCTGTACGGCTTCGCCGGCACGATCAGCTTCGCCGGCATCGCCACCGCGGTGGGCGCCAAGGTCGGCACCGACGGCCTGCTGCTCGCCGGCACCGCGCTCGTCGCGGTGGGGCTGTTGTTCAAGATCGGCGCGGCGCCGTTCCACATGTGGACGCCGGACGTCTACCAGGGCGCGCCGACGGCGATCACCGCGTTCATGGCGGCCTGCACCAAGATCGCCGCGTTCGGTGCCCTGCTGCGGCTGTTCTACGTCGCTCTCGGTGCCGCCCGCTGGGACTGGCAGCCGATGATCTGGGTGGTCGCCATCCTCACCATGGCGGTCGGCGCAGTGCTGGCCCTCACCCAGACGGACATCAAGCGGATGCTGGCGTACTCCTCGATCGCCCACGCCGGCTTCCTGCTGGTCGGGTTCGTCGGGGTGCGCGAGGCGATCTCGGCCAACCTGTCCGGCGTGCTCTTCTACCTCGCCGCGTACGGCTTCGCCACGATCGGCGCGTTCGGCCTGGTGACCCTGGTCCGCGACGCGAGCGGCGAGGCGACGCACCTCTCCCGCTGGGCCGGGCTCGGCCGGCGGTCCCCGCTGCTGGCCGGTGCTATGGCGCTGTTCCTGCTCGCGTTCGCCGGGATCCCGCTGACCAGCGGTTTCATGGGTAAGTGGGCAGTGTTCAGCGCTGCGTGGCAGGGTGGTGCGTGGCCGCTGGTCGTGATCGGCGTGCTGGCCAGCGTCGTGGCCGCGTTCTTCTACGTCCGGGTGATCGTGGTGATGTTCTTCTCCGCGCCGGCCGCCGAGGGGCCGACCATCGCGGTGCCCAGCATCTTCACGTCCGTGGCGGTGGCGGTCGGTGTCGCGGCCACGGTCGTGCTCGGCCTGCTGCCCGGCCCGCTGCTGGACCTCGCGGCGCGTGCCGCCCACCTGGTGGGCTGAGCACCGCGCCGACCCGCTCTGCCTGGAGCAGTGCGACACCCGGAGGGAGGGGACGTCGATGAGCATGGCCGGTCTCACGTTGCCTTCGGTCGAGGGCGACCTCGACCTTCGGGTACGCCGCCGACTGGCCGAGGTGGAGGACGAGCTCGACCGGGTGGCGGCCAGCGAGTTCGACTTCGTCACCGAGGCGGCCCAGCACCTGATCCACGCCGGCGGCAAGCGGTTCCGGCCGCTGCTGGTGGTGCTGGGCGCGGAGTTCGGGAAGCCGTCCTCGGCTTCGGGTGACGTCGTGGCGGTGGCCACCGCGCTGGAGCTGATCCACCTGGCGACCCTGCACCACGACGACGTGATGGACGAGGCGGCGCTGCGCCGCGGAGCCCCCAGCGCGAACGCCCGGTGGGACAACACCGTCGCGATCCTCACCGGCGACTACCTTTTCGCCCGGGCCTCGGACCGGATGGTCGACCTCGGCCTGGAGGCGGTCCGCATCCAGTCGCAGACGTTCGCCCGGCTGGTCGAGGGGCAGATCCGGGAGACGCTCGGGCCGACCGAGGACGAGGACCAGCTCGACCACTACCTCGCCGTGCTGGCCGACAAGACCGGCTCGCTGATCGCCACCTCGGCGCGGCTCGGGGCCAAGGTCGCCGGCGCCCCGGGTGACATCGAACGCGTGATGACGGAGTACGGCGAGAAGATCGGGATCGCGTTCCAGCTCTCCGACGACGTCCTCGACATCGCCAGCGACGCCGACCAGTCCGGCAAGACGCCCGGCACCGACCTGCGCGAGGGCATCCCGACGCTGCCGGTGCTGCTGGCGCGGCGTTCCACCGACCCGGCCGACGCCGGGCTGCTGGAGCTGTTGTCCGGCCCGCTGCCCGAGGACGCCCGGCATGCCGAGGCGCTGTCCCTGCTGCGAGCGCACCCGGCGATGGACCAGGCGCGGGCGATCGTGCAGCAGTGGGCCGACGAGGCCCGCGCGACGCTGCGCTACCTGCCCGACATTCCCGCCCGGGACGCGCTGGCCGGGCTGTGCGACCTCGTGGTCTCGCGTACTGGCTGAGCAGCCTCGAACGCGTGCCTCGGCGGGGGGTTCACACCGCCGAGGCCGGGTCACGCCGCGCGAACGTACCTTCCCGCCGGATCGCGTGCCAGCGCAGTGGCGCTCCCGCGACCGCCGTGACCACCGACTGGATCACCACGAGGTACATCAGCTGGCGGTAGACGAACTGCTGCAGCGGCAGCGTCCACAGTGGCGTGAGGCGTTCACCGTCCAGGTGGAGCGCGTACGCCCCCACCAGGGCCTGCACCGCCACGAACGCCGACCAGACCCCGATCACCCGCGCCGGCTCCCCGAAGATCAGGCCGTACAGCGCGAAGATGTCGACCCCGGGCGCCAGCAGCGGTAGCGCGACCTGGAAGACGGCGAGGTAGGGAAGCGCCCGGCGGCCGAACCGCCCGGACGGGCCGCGTTCGACCAGCGCGTGCCGGTGCTTCCACATCGACTGCAACGTGCCGTAGCACCAGCGGTACCGCTGCCGCCACAGCTGCCGCAGCGAGCTGGGCGCCTCCGTCCAGGCCAGCGCGGACTCCTCGTAGACCACGCGCCAGCCGGCCCGGCAGACCGCCATCGTCAGGTCGGTGTCCTCGGCCAGGGTGTCGACGCTCACCGGACCGGCCATCGCGTACGTGCTGCCAGGCCCCTCGGGGCCGGCCGCGTCGGCCAGGGCCTGCCGCCGGAAGGCACCGATCGCGCCCGGCACGGTCGGCATGCACTCCAGAACGTCGTACATCCGCCGGTCGAGGTTGAAGCCGATGACGTACTCGATGTGCTGCCAGCGGCCCAGGATGCCGCCGGCGTTGCCCACCTTGGTGTTGCCGCTGACCGCGCCGACGGTGGGATTGGCGAACGGTGCGACCAGGTGGGCGATGGTGTCCGGCTGGAACACCGTGTCGCCGTCGACCAGGACCAGGAGCTCGTGCCGGGCGTAGGCGATGCCGGTGTTGAGCGCGGCCGGCTTGCCGGCGTTGGCCTGGGACAGGACGGTCACCCCGGGCAGGTCGAGCTCGCGGGCGATCCGGGCAGTGTCGTCGGTCGAGCCGTCGTCCACCACGATCACCTCGACCGGGCCGGGGTAGGTGGTCCGTACGAGCGAGCCGACGGTCGCGGCGATGCCGGCCGCCTCGTTGTACGCGGGCACGACGACCGAGACCGGCGGGTAGTACCACTCCGGCTCGTTCTCCGGCCGTCGCCGCCGGCGGCTGCGGCGGGTCCGGCCCACGTGCAGCCGGGCGATGGCGGCCAGGATCACCACCCGCGCCACCGTGAGCACCCCGGCGGCGGCGAGCGCGTACGTGAGCCCGACCGCGGCGATCCGGCCGACCTGTTGCGCGGCGACGACGGTACGTCCCGCGATCCGTTCCGGAAGGCTCACCGGCACGGTCGTGTGCCGAAGCCGCAGCGCGTCCGAGACCGTGGTGGCGCGGTATCCGCGGTCGTCCAGACGGGTCAGCAGCCGGTCCAGGGCAGCGACGGTGGTGGACCGGTCGCCGCCACCGTCGTGCATCAGGACGACGGCACCGCGCTGCCCGGACGGCATCGCCCTCGCCACGATCTGCTTCTCGGTCAGGCCGGACCAGTCCTTGGTGTCGTGGTCGGCGAGCACCACGAGGTAGCCGGCGCGACCGGCGTCGCGCGCCGCGGCGTAGTCGGCGGCGGTGAGTTCGGACGGCTTGGCGGAGTACGGCGGCCGCAGCAGGTGTGTGTGCAGGCCGAGGGCGCCGGCGAGCGCCTTCTGGGTCAGGCCGAGCTCCAGCCCGCGTTGCCAGGTGGGCGTACGGGCGAGGTCGACGTGGGTGTAGGTGTGCGAGCCGATCTCGTGCCCCTCGGCAACGATCCGCCGGGCCAGCGGGGGATGGGCGGCGACCTTGGAGCCGAGGACGAAGAACGTCGCCCTGGCATGGTGGCGCCGCAGAACCTCCAGGATCCGCGGCGTCCATCGCGGGTCCGGCCCGTCGTCGAAGGTGAGGGCGACGGTGCGGTCCGGCATCGCGGCGGTGGTCGGACGGTCGCCGCTGAGGTCGAGGACCGGCCGTCCGTCCGCCAGGACCTCGCGGGGAGCCCGCTCACCCGCGCCGGTCGTCCGGGGCGCGTCGGTGAGGTCGGTCCAACTGCGCTGGACGTACCCCTGCACCAGCAGGACGCCGACCAGCGTGGCCAGCAGCAGTCCGACCAGCAGCCAGTGGTGGCGGGGTTCGCGGATCCGGAGGTGCCTGGCCATGTCGGTGGGGCTACGGCTTCGGCCGGGGGGTCGGGGTGGGCGAGTGCGACGCTCGCCCGCGCGGTTCCGGCTTCGCGGTCGGGGTGGTGCTGCGGCGAGGCGCCGAGGTAGGCGTGGGGGTCGGTGTGGGCGCGGACGTGCGGGTGGGCGTCGGGGTCGGTCCGGGCCGCGTGGTGGGTGCCCTCGTCACGGTGGGCGTGGGTGCGGGGGCCGGGCTTCGCCGGGCCGCCGTCGGGACCGGCGAGGCCGTACGGGTGGCCCGGGTGGGGCGCGCGTCCGGCGTGGGGGTCCGCGCATTCCGGGTGCGCTCGGAGATCCGCGAACTCGTCGAGGGGGACGGTGTGGGCTTCGCCTTCTGCTCCGGTACGGAGGCGGGCCGGCCGAGGCTCCACGGCGTCGACGGCAGCCCGGACCCGCTCACCAGACTGATGCACAACAGGGCCAGCGAGACCACCACGACTCCGCCGAGGATCAGCCCAGCCGTGCGGACACGACGACGCCGGCGTCCGGAGTCGTCCACGAACACCGCGTGTTTTCCGCCTGGATGGTTTCGCACGGCGGCCCAGTGTAGGAGTGGTTGGACCGATTTGGCACGGTCGGACTCCAGGACCTGGTCAGGGTTGACGCTGGGCCAGCAGTCGTCGCCGCAGCGTGGCCAGGTCCTCGGGGGTGTCCACGTCGTCGGGCGCACCCGCGTCGTCGCAGGGGACCGCGGTGGTGACGTCGGCGTGGCTGCGCAGGTAGGCCCGGGCGCCGATGTCGCCGGATGCCTGCGCGGCGACGCCGGCCCAGGTCGTCCGGGCGAGCAGGACCGGGTTGCGCGGCTTTTCCTCGTACGTCGCGACCGCCGCGACTGCTCCGCTGTCGTACGCCTGCCGCAGCCGGCGGACCACCTCGGGGGTGACCAGCGGCTGGTCCACCAGGGCGACGACGACGGCGTCCACGTCCGGTGGCAACGAGGCGAGGCCGGCCCGCAGGGACGAGGCCAGGCCGGCCCGCCAGTCCGGGTTGGGTACGACAGTCGCGCCGGTCAGGTCGGCGGTGGCGAGCACCTCGTCGAGGGCCGCGCCCAGGACCACGTGGACCGGAGCGCAGCCGCCGGCGGCCAGCGTGTCCAGGCCGCGCTCGACGAGCAGTCGCCCGCCCAGGTCGGCCAGCGCCTTGGGGCGGCCGAACCGACGCCCCTCACCGGCAGCGAGCAGCAACCCGGCAACGGTCATCCCGTCACAGTAGCGGCAGCGCGTCGTCCGCCCGGTCCGACGACCGTGGAGCGAGCAGCACCTCGGTGACCGACCGGCCGGGCACGTACGACTGCTCGTCGTCGCACAGCCGGACCCAGCCTTCCGTAC
The DNA here is from genome assembly GCF_040610475.1 of Actinopolymorpha sp. NPDC004070. NCBI lineage: Bacteria > Bacillati > Actinomycetota > Actinomycetes > Propionibacteriales > Actinopolymorphaceae > Actinopolymorpha > Actinopolymorpha sp. NPDC004070. The sequence goes on from NZ_JBEXMJ010000003.1 coordinate 265,840, forward strand.
GACCGGGACCACCCGCGGCGTACAAGGTGCCGTGGTCGAGCAGGCCCATGTTGTGGCGGTGCTCGGCGGCGGTGGTGCCCGGGCGTACCCGGTCGCGGGAGACGAACCGGTACCGCGCGGCGCCCGGCTCGGCAGCGCCCGTCCCGGCCGCGCCCCCCACACCGACCATGTCGATCGCGACCCGCCCGTCGGAGGTGAGCGAGATCGCCATCCGCTCGCGCTCGAACCGTCCCGGCATGGTGCGCTTGCGCGGCGTCGCGTCCGGGTCGTAGGGGTCGAGTTCGACCAGCCAGCCGAACCGGTTGGCCTCGTGCGGGTCCCGTCGGACGCTCTGGTCGGCGCTCGGGCGCAGGGTCCGCTCACCGTGCAGCGTCGTACCCCACGGCGTGACGGCCAGGCACGCACGGGCCGACGTGCCCAGGACGCGGCGGCCGGAGGGGTCCGCGACGGTCCGCAGCAGGCGGTGCCCGGCGGCCGGCCCGGTGAGGACGAACGGCGCCGTCTCGGTGAACCGGCGGTCGTACGCGCGGCCGCCGGAGGCGACCTCCTGCCAGGGCTCTCCGGAGCCGGTCCGCCGGACCGCCACCACCGACAGTTCGCACAGGTTGGTCGGGGTCCCGGTGGAGGCGTCGACCGCCTCGCGTCCCGCCACCATCAGGCCCTGCCCGGCGCCGCGGTGGCAGCTTCGGCCCCGGGACCACTCCAGGGGGAGTACGAACGTGCCGTCACCGGCGGAGTCGGGCTGCGGCGCCCGGGAGAACTGCCGCGGCAGCAGGGACGAGAGGGGATTCATCCGGGCGCCTCCAGGTCGGATCGGGGTGACACCGATCGCGACGCTAGGCGTCCGTGACGGCCGGCCGACGGCCGGAAGCTGAACGGACGGGGTCGTGCCGGCGTACTCCGGCTACCGGCGTACCCCGTCGACGTAGGTCTCGACCGCCTCGCCGTAGAACGACAGGTGGTCCCTGATCTGCGCCACGTCCTCCTTGGGGTCGGGATAGGCCCACGCCACGTCCCTGGCCGACTCGTCGTCGGCGAACGCCCAGTACGACGCGACCCCCTTGAAGGGGCAGGTCGTGTGGGAGTCGGTGGCCGCCATCAGGTCCATCCGCACGTCCTCGGTGGGCAGGTAGAGACGGTCGTCCAGACCGGTCTCGGTCAGCACCAGGGCCCGGTCGGTCTCCGCGACGACCTGGCCGCCGCGCTCGATCCGCACGTGCTGGGTGGTCGGCGCGACGCTGACCTTGTGGAACAGATTGCGTACGGCCATGGGGATCTCCGTCCTGCGTGGATCGCCTTGTCGAGTGGCTTGGGGCAGGTGGCTTCCTCTCCACCGTACGGGCGCCTGCGGGTAGGTCCGGGGCGATCGGAAGGTCGGACCGGATGTCCGGCACTGGTCCGGATCATCCCTTTGGGTGGGCACCCGGCCCGAGTTGATCTCGTTGTCCGGACGGAAGCGATCGCGAAGCAGTCGCGAAGCAGGCAACGCCGACGTACGGGGAAGGTGGGCGATGAAGGTCATCGGTGCGGGGTTTCCACGGACCGGCACGACGTCGATGAAGGCCGCGCTGGAGCAGTTGGGCTTCGGCCCCTGCCACCACATGTTCGAGGTGATCCAGCATCCGGAGCAGGTCCGGAAGTGGCGGCAGGTCATCGAGAACGAGGGCTCCGTCGACTGGGGCTGGGCGATGGAGGGCTACCAGTCGTCGGTGGACTGGCCGAGCGCGTACTACTGGCGGGAGCTGATGGCCGCGTTCCCGGATGCCAAGGTCCTGTTGACGGTGCGCGACCCGCACCGGTGGTACGCCAGTGTGCGCGACACGATCTTCACCTTCGCCCGTGAGGGCGCGCGGGCCGAGGCGGCCGGGCTGGCCCAGGTGAACCCGATCGGACCGGTCCTCGGGCGCCTGTGGGCCGGGACGTTCGGTGAGGAGATGGGGGAGGAGATGCCGGCCGAGGACCACGCGGTGGCGGTGTTCGAACGCCACGTCGCGACGGTACGCGAGACCGTTCCCGCCGACCGGCTGCTCGTGCACGAGGCCCGCGACGGGTGGGAGCCGCTGTGCGACTTCCTCGGCGTGCCCGAACCGGACTCGGGTTACCCGCACCTGAACGACGGGGACACCATGCGGCGGATGGCCGAACGCGCCCGCAGCGGCGACCTCCCGGCGGGGCTCACCCTGGAGGACATGCGCAAGCCCGGCACGTGACGCCCCTGGGCCGGGGCCTGCTCATCCGTCGGCGGGGGCAGACGTCCACAGCGAGCCGGCGGTCCCCGCACCGAGGTGCTCCTCGTACACCCGCACCTTGTGGGTGATGACGGGCCGGGCCGGGGAATCTGTCCTTGAGCCCGGCAGGAAAGTTGACCTGGAGTCGGCTGCACATCGTACGGTCGGCGCCATGACCGACTCTCCTGTGACTTTGATCACCGGCGGTTCCAGCGGCATCGGCGCCGCGGCCGCCCGTCTGTTGTTGGCCCGCGGCCACCGGGTCGCGGTGACCGGCCGGGACCATGCCCGCCTGGAGCGGGCCGCGGAGTCCCTCGGACGACCGGCCGGCCTCCGTACGTTCGTCGCGGACGCGAGCGACTACGACCAGGTGGCCGGGGCGGTCCGGGAGACCGTCTCGGCGTTCGGACGGCTGGACACCGCGGTCGCGAACGCGGGCTTCTCCCCCGGAGGAAGCCTGGCCGACGGTGACCCGGCGGCGTGGCGGGACATGGTCCTGACCAACGTGCTGGGGCCTGCACTGCTCGTCCGGGCCGGCCTGCCCGCGCTGCGCGAGACCCGCGGGCGGATCGTGCTGGTCGGCAGCGTGGCGGGGTTCATCCACATCCCGGGCAGCCTCTACGGCGCGACCAAGTGGGCGGTCACCGGACTCGCGGAGAACACCAGACGGATGGTGACCGGCGACGGGATCGGCGTGACGCTGATCGCGCCAGGCCGGGTGGAGACGCCGTTCTGGGATCGGTACGGCGCAGCGCCGGAAGGGCCGATGCTGACTGCCGACCACGTGGCCGAGTCCATCGCGTGGGCAGTCGGCCAACCGGCGGGCGTCGATGTCAACACGGTCGTCGTCCGGCCGATCGGGCAGCCGAGATGAGCCGGACCGGGCCGACGCCTGCCCGGGCCGCGACCCCCCGCCACCTCGGGCTCAGGGGGGCGGCGGGTCAGCGCCGGGTCAGACGCGTTCCAGCGGGCGGTGGGGTGGCGGCGGAAGGGTGACCACGATCGGGTCGCCCGGCGCCACCTCGCCGCCGGTCCGCACGATGCCCATGATGCCGGCCCGGCGGACGATCGACCCGTCCTCGGCCCGGCCGACCACCCGGGCGAGCAGGCCGGTGCGGAAGTTCTCGATCTGGGTGCAGGGGTTGCGCAGTCCGGTCACCTCGACCTCCGCCTCCTCGCCCAGCCGGAGGACCGTCCCGGTCGGTAGGCCGAGCAGGTCGATGCCCTCGGTGGTGACGTTCTCCCCGAGCTGGCCGGGCGCCACGTCGTACCCCTCCTGGTTGACCTCGGCGAGGAGCTCGGCGTGGATGAGGTGGACCTGGCGGAGGTTCGGCTGGCTGGGGTCGCGGGCCACCCGGGAGCAGTGCTTCACGGTCGTGCCCAGGTGCGCGTCGCCCTCCACGCCCAGCCCGGCGAGCAGCCGGATGCGGTCGCGGCCCGGCTTGCTGAAGGTGTGCTTCCCGCTGCTGCTGACCGCCCGTACGACACCGTCGGCTGTGCTCGCTCCGGTGCTCGTCCCGGCGGGCATCCCCGCCGCCTTCCCGTCCGTCATTCCGGTCCCCTCGTCACGGCTTTCTCGATCGGTCGGACTGACTTGAGCTCAGTCCGGCTCGGTGACCGGCACCGGAACCGCGGCGCGTTCGGCCCTCTCGACGGCCGTACGACGCCGCCCGCGCAGCCCGTCCCAGGTGAACACGATCACCGCCAACCATACGAAACCGAAGCCCACCAGCCGGTCCGGCGGCATCGGCTCGTGGAACACGAGCACGCCGAGCAGGAACTGCAGCGTCGGCGCGAGGTACTGCAGGATGCCGAGCAGCGTCATCGGCACCCGGGTGGCCGCGCCGGCGAACAGCAGCAGCGGGATCGCCGTCACCACTCCGGCTCCGGCGAGCAGCACCGCCTGCCCGGCGCCGTGGTGCCCGAACGCCGCCGTCCCCTGCACCTGGAGCCAGAGCAGGTAGCCGAGGGCGAGCGGGGTCACCACCGAGGTCTCCACCATCAGGCTCTCGATGGCGGCGACGTTCGCCTTCTTCTTGCAGTAGGCGTACGTCGTGAAGCTCAGCGCCAGGATGAACGCCACCCAGGGCGGCCGCCCGTGCGACACCGTGAGGATGACCACCGCCACGCCGGCCAGGCCGATCGCCGTCCACTGCACGCGGTTGAGGCGTTCGCCGAGCAGCGCCACGCCGACCAGCACGATCACCAGCGGGTTGATGTAGTAGCCGAGCGCGGTCTCCACCACGTGGTCGTGGTTGACCGCCCAGATGTAGGTGCCCCAGTTGACCGTGATGACCAGGCCGGCGACGGCGAGGTAGCCGATGGTGGCCGGGGTCTGCCGCAGCCGCGTCCACCAGCCCTTGCGGGGCCGGACGAGCAGGACGACGACCGCGAACAGCAGCGACCACACCATCCGGTGGGCGAGGATCTCCAGCGACCCGGCGGGTTGCAGCAGCGGCCAGTAGAGCGGGAAGAGTCCCCACGCGGCGTAGGCGGCCGCCCCGAAGACCAGCCCCCGGCGGTTCTCGTCGACGGGGGCCGGTGCGGGTGACGTGGGTGACGCGGTGCGGTGGGAGGGCGCGCCTGCGGACTCCTCCGACAGGCCCGTACTCACGCGTCCGCGCCGACGGTCCAGGTGTCGGACCCGCGCAGGAGCTGGTCGAGGTCTGCGTTGCCGACCTCGGAGCCGGTGTCGGTGGGCGTGCCGTGCTGGTCACGGGCCAGCCGGAGCTGCTCGCGGGCGAGGTCGTCGTACGACGGCCGGTCCACGTCGCGGAAGATGCCGATCGGCGTACGCGCCAACGTCTGCGCGTCGGACAGCCGGGACAGCGCGAACGCGGTCGTCGGGTCGTCGGCGTGCGCGTCGTGCACGAGGAGCGCGTCGGTGCCGACCTCGGCGACCGGCACCACCTTGAGCGCCCCGGACGCCGGGTCGCGTACCACCCCGAGCTCGCCACCGGCGCCGAACCTGATCGGCTGCCCGTGCTCGAGCCGGATCACCGACTCGTCCTGGGTGTCCTTGTCCTTGAGCAGGTCGAACGCGCCGTCGTTGTAGATGTTGCAGTTCTGGTAGATCTCCACCAGCGACGTGCCCCGGTGGGCGACGGCCGCGCGCAGCACCGAGGTGAGGTGCTTGCGGTCGGTGTCCAGCGTCCGCCCCACGAACGTCGCCTCGGCGCCGAGCGCCAGCGAGACGGGGTTGAACGGCGAGTCCAGCGAGCCCATCGGCGTCGACTTGGTGATCTTGCCGCGTTCGGACGTGGGGGAGTACTGCCCCTTGGTGAGGCCGTAGATGCGGTTGTTGAACAGCAGGATGTTGAGGTTGACGTTGCGGCGCAGCGCGTGGATCAGGTGGTTGCCGCCGATGGACAGGCCGTCGCCGTCACCGGTGATCACCCACACCGACAGGTCGGGCCGCGACGTCGCCAGACCGGTGGCGATTGCCGGCGCCCTACCGTGGATGCTGTGCATGCCGTAGGTGTTCAGGTAGTACGGGAACCTGCTGGAGCAGCCGATCCCGGAGACGAACACGATGTTCTCGCGGGGGACGTTCAGCTCGGGCAGGAAGCCCTGTACCGCGGCGAGGATGGCGTAGTCGCCGCAGCCGGGGCACCAGCGCACCTCCTGGTCGGAGGTGAAGTCCTTGCGGTTCTGCGGCAGGTCGGTGGTGGTGACGCCGCGCAGACCGGGAACGGGTAGTTCGGTTGCGCTCATCGGGGGGACTCCTCCGTGTGCTCGAGGTCGAGCGATCCCGCGAGTTCGGTGATGGCGCCGGTGAGCTCGCTCGCGCTGAACGGCAGGCCGCGCACGCGGTTGTAGCTCACGACGTCGACGAGGTAGCGGGCGCGCAGCAGCATGGACAGCTGGCCGAGGTTCATCTCCGGGACCAGCACGCGGTCGTAGCTGCGCAGGACCTCACCGAGGTCGGGCGGGAAGGGGTTCAGGTGGCGCAGGTGCGCCTGGGCGACCGGGATGCCGTGCTCGCGCACCGCCCGGCAGGCGGCACCGATCGGGCCGTACGTCGAACCCCAGCCGAGCACCAGGATCCGCGCGTCGGAGGTGGGGTCGTCCACCTCCAGCGGCGCGATCGAGCGGGCCACGGCGTCCACCTTGGCCTGCCTGGTGCGCACCATCAGCTCGTGGTTGGCCGCGTCGTAGGAGATGTTGCCGTGGCCGTCGGCCTTCTCCAGTCCGCCGACGCGGTGTTCGAGGCCGGGCGTGCCGGGCACCGCCCAGGGACGGGCGAGGGTCTCCGGATCACGCTTGTACGGCCAGAACGTGCTGTCGCCGTTCTCGGTCTGGTGATTGGGCTCGGTGGCGAAGTCGACCCGGATCTCCGGCAGCTCCGCGGTCTTCGGGATCCGCCACGGCTCGGAGCCGTTGGCGAGGTAGCCGTCGGACAGCAGGATCACCGGCGTGCGGTAGGTGACCGCGATCCGGACGGCCTCGATCGCGGCGTCGAAGCAGTCCGCCGGCGACTGAGGTGCCACGATCGGCAGCGGCGCCTCGCCGTTGCGGCCGTACATCGACTGCAGCAGGTCGGCCTGCTCGGTCTTGGTGGGCATGCCGGTGGACGGGCCGGCGCGCTGGATGTCGCACACGACCAGCGGCAGCTCCAGCGCCACCGCGAGGCCGATGGTCTCCGCCTTCAGCGCCATGCCCGGCCCGGACGTCGTGGTGACGCCGAGGGAGCCGCCGAACGCCGCACCGAGGGCCGCGGTCACCCCGGCGATCTCGTCCTCGGCCTGGAACGTCGTGACGCCGAACCGCTTGTGCTTGCTCAGCTCGTGCAGGACGTCGCTGGCCGGGGTGATCGGGTAGGAGCCGAGGAACATCGGCAGGTCGGCCCGCCGGGCGCCGGCGATCAGGCCGTACGCCAGGGCGAGGTTGCCGGAGATGTTGCGGTACTGGCCGGACTTCATCTCCGCCGGCTTGACCTGGTAGGAGACGGCGAACGCCTCCGCGGTCTCGCCGAAGTTCCACCCCGCGCGGAACGCCGCGACGTTCGCGTCCCGGACAGCGGGATTGCGGGCGAACTTCGCATGCAGGAACGACAGGGTCGACTCGGTCGGGCGGTTGTAGAGCCAGGACACCAGGCCCAGGGCGTACATGTTCTTCGACCGCGACGCGTCCTTGCGGGTCAGCCCGAACTCCTTGACCGCCTCGGCGGTCGCGCTGGTCAGCGGGAAGGAGTGCGTTTGGTACGCGTCCAGTGAGCCGTCCTCGAGCGGGTTGGCGTCGTAGCCCACCCGGGCGAGGTTGCGCTTGGTGAACTCGTCGGAGTCGACGATCAGCGTGGCCCCGCGCGGCAGCTCCGGCAAGTTTGCCTTGAGGGCCGCGGGGTTCATCGCCACCAGGACGTCCGGGGCGTCGCCCGGGGTCAGGATGTCGTGGTCGGCGAAGTGGATCTGGAAGGACGAGACTCCCGGCAGGGTGCCGGCAGGTGCCCGGATTTCGGCCGGGAAGTTGGGGAGCGTCGAAAGATCGTTTCCGAACGACGCGGTTTCCTGGGTGAACCGGTCACCGGCCAGCTGCATCCCATCTCCGGAGTCACCGGCAAATCGGATGATGACACGGTCGACCTGCAGGACCTGTTTGGTCACTGGGTGAACGACCTCCTCGACGCCCGCGCAGGAATGTTCTCCGCCGTCCTGTGCGGCGCAATCCCATTTGGTACTTCTATGCTACGTCCGGGCCGTGGTGTGCCGTGGGGGCGACCGCACTGTGGAACACCCTTGCAGTGCGCGCATCGACTGTAACTCTCGGTGTTCGGGAAGGGTGCCGGATCGGCAACCTCGGGTGTTCGCGGCGGCCCACGCCCGGGCAGCGACAGGGAGGACCCCTCGATGCGACGACCCATCCGAGCCGCACGTCGACCCATGTCCGGATTCGGTCCGCGACGTCATCTTACGGCGTGCGCGGTCACGGTCGCCGCGATGGCGATGACGTCGGCGATGACCGCGTGCAGCCTGCTGCCCGGCGGATCCTCCGACGAGGAGTCCTCGAAACCCCGGCGCGTGTCGACCTACGACGAGGCGCAGGACGAGAAGGCGAAGGCGCCCGCACCGGCGGTGCCGGACGCGCGCAGCGGCGGGACGCTGCACGTGCTGTCCTCCGCGACGCCGCACACGTTCGACCCGACCCGGGTCTATCACCTGGACACGCTCGCCATCATGCGGATGGTCACCCGTGGCCTCACCCAGACGCGGTACGTCAAGGGCAAGCCGGTGCTGGTGCCCGACCTCGCCACCGACCTCGGCCGGCCGAACGCCGACTTCACCCGGTGGGAGTTCACCCTGCGGGACGGGGTGAAGTACGAGGACGGCTCGCCGGTGAAGGCGGCCGACGTGGCGTACGCGATCAAACGCCAGCTCGCGCAGGACGAGCTGTCCGGCGGTCCGACGTACGGCCTGGACTACTACCTCGGCGGCGACTCCTACAAGGGCCCGTACAAGAGCGGTGACGACTTCGAAGGGGTGGACACCCCCGACGAGAAGACCGTCGTCGTGAAGATGCGAAAGCCCTTTCCGTCGATGCGCTACTACACCTCGCTGCCGACGTTCGCGCCGATCCCTGCGTCCAAGGACACCCGCGACGCCTACGGCAACCACCCGCTGGCCACCGGGCCCTACAAGTTCGGCAGCTACGACCCGGGCAAGAAGCTCGTGCTGGTGAAGAATCCCGAATGGGACCCGAAGACCGACCCGAACCGCCACCAGTACGTCGACCAGATGGTGTTCGAGTTCGGACTGGACACCAACGAGGTGCAGCGGCGGGTCATCGCCGACAAGGGCGAGGACCAGACCGCGCTGACGTATGCCGACATCCTGGCGTCCAACTACGACGAGATCCGCGGCACGGGCGCCCGCAAGCGACTGGTGACCGGGCCCAGCCCGTGCAGCAACTACATGTGGATGGACACCCGGAAGATCCCGCTGGAGGTACGCCGGGCGGTGGCCAAGGCGTGGCCGCTGGCCGGGGAGAACCGCGCCGGCGGCGAGATTCCCGGGCTGACCTGGCGGCCCGCCACGACGATCATGCCGTCGGCCACCCCGGGCTGGCAGGACTACGACGTGATCGGCAACAAGGGCGAGGGCAACGGCGACCCCGCGGCCGCGAAGAAGATGCTCACCGACGCGGGCCAGCTCGGCTTCGAGCTGTCGTTCTACTACTCCTCCGACGACGAGCTGGAGTCCAGGATCGCCGCCGTACGGAAGAAGGCGCTTACCGGGGCGGGCTTCACCGTCAAGGCGATGCCGGCGCCGTCGTCTCTGTCGCGCGACCTGTCCGACGACTCGATCCGTCCGGCCAACCTGCGCCAGGGCAGCTGGTGCATGGACTGGGCCAGCGGAGACTCGGTGCTTCCGGCGATCCTGGACGGCAAGAAGGCCGACCTGCCGGGTGCGCCGGTTCCGTCGTTCCTCAACGTGAGCGCGGTCAACGACGAGATCGACCGGATCAGCGACCTGCCGGCGCAGAAGGCGCTGAACGAGTGGGGCCGGCTGGACAAGACGATCATGGAGAAGTACCTCCCGGCGGTTCCGCTCGGCGAGGGCGGTACGACGGTGCTGCACGGCTCCCGGGTGGGCAACGTCATCATCGACTCGGTGGGCGGCATGCCGGACTTCAGCCAGATCTACGTGAGATAGGCCTACGCGGGACGGGCGGCGCGCAAGCGCTGGTTGACGTGGCGCGGGGCAAGCCGGGCTTGCGCACCGCACCGCCGTACGCGACGTCCGAATCCCGCCGGTGACGGCGGCCGTGCCGGGACACGATTGCCCGCATGAGCACATTCGAGATCGTTCCGATCGACCCCGAGCGGCTGGGCGCGATGCGCGGGAAGGGCGAGGACGAGTTCGGCAACGACTGGAAGGCATTTCCCGCGGAGGGCTGGGAGCCGCTGCGGTGCTGCCTGCGCAAGTCCGAGCCGGGTGAGGCGATCGCCCTGATCTGCTACACGCCGTGGACCGAGCCGAGCCCGTGGATGGAGGCCGGTCCGGTGTTCGTGCACGCCGAGCGGTGCGCGGGCTACCTGACGCCGGATCGCTATCCGGAGAACATGGCGCGCGGCAAGTGCATGTTCAACACCTTCGATTCAGCAGGTAACCGGGCCTACGACCACATCACGTTCGTCTCGCCCGGTGACTCCTACGAGGAGACGCTGGCCGAACTGCTGGGCCGGCCCGAGGTGGCGCTCGTGCACGTGCGCAGCGTCGCCGCGGGGTGCCTCGCCTTCGAGGCGCGCCCAGCCCGATAAGGCACCCGCCGGTCCCGGCAACGCTCCGGCCGGGACCGGCATCACCGTCCGCGCAACCCGCGCTTGCGGTGGTCGTGGACGGTACGCGGGCCGTCGTACGATCCACGGCATGGTTCCCACGCTCGACGGTTTCATGCTGGAGCTCGTGCCGCACTGTTCGTCGGTGCGCCGGCAGGGCTGGACCGCTGAGCATCGGGTCCGTCCGCTCAACGAGGAAGGCCATGCGCAGGCCGGTGCCCTGGTCAAAGCCCTCGGTACACGCGTCGACGCGGTTTACAGCAGCCCGGCGCTGAGGTGCCGGCAGACGGTGCAGCCGTTGGCCGACGCGGCCGGGCTGGCGGTCACCGAACTGTCCGAACTCGACGAGGCGGCGGGGTTCGGGGAACCGAGCGGGTGGACCGAGGGGATCTACACGCCGGTCGGAATGGCGATCGGTGGTGCGTGGTCGGCCGGACGGGTCGTACGGGCCCTTGCTCTGATGGCCCGCGACCATCCTGGCGGGAGAGTGGTCGCGAGTTCCCACGGAGACGTCATCCCGGCTTTCCTGTCCTTTGTCGCCGGGATGTACGACAGACCGTTGCCCGAAGTCGTCGGCCGCGGTGGGTGGTACCAGCTGGAGTTCGCGACCGGCACCGTGACGATGCTCGGTCACCACAGCGCAGCGACATCGGCCGGCTGAGAACGGGCCTCGCGTCGCTTATGGGCGGGCGCTTCGCCGCAACAACGCCAACGCCTCCGCGTGTTCGCGGCCGGCAGCGTCAGGCTCGAAGTCCTCGAATTGCCGGGCGAGTTCGTCGGCCTGCTCGATGATCGGTCGAGTACTGCGGGGCATTGTGTGCCGCTACCTCACACTCGGCAAGATCCGCGTTAAGGACTTTCCTCGTACGCCGTCGAGAGTCGACACTGGACCGTCAACTCGAATCATCGACAGCGAGGTGTCACGCCAATGGCCGAACGGACGATCAGCTTTGCTCGCGGCGCGCCGAGCGCCGACATCCTCCCGCACGAGGGCGTACGCGAGGCGGCCACGCGGGCCCTGGAGTCGGACTGGGAGAACGCGCTCAGCTACGGAACAGGCCGGGGGCACCCAGGACTGTGCGAGTGGATCGCCGAGCGACACGGCGTCCAGCCCGAGCAGGTGATGATCACCAACGGCTCGATGGAAGGGGCGGCGCTCCTCTTCCGCCATCTCGTCTCCGCCGGCGATCGCGTCGTGGTCGAGCAGCCCACCTACGACCGCACGCTGCTCCTGCTCCAGCAGGCCGGCGCCGAACTCGTGGGCGCGCCGCTGGAGTCCGACGGCATCGACCCGGCCACGATCGAGGCCGCCTGCGCCGAGGGCGGGGTCCGGCTGGCCCACGTGATCCCGAACTTCCACAACCCCGCCGGCTGCACGCTCTCGGCGGAGAAGCGCTCCAGGCTGGTGAAGCTCGCGGCCGACAACGGCTTCATACTCTTCGAGGACGACCCGTACCGGCTGATCTCCTTCGACGACGCGCAGGCGCCGACGATGCTCGACCTGGACGGCGCGGACCGGGTGATCCACGCCTCCTCGTTCTCGAAGTCGATCAGCCCGGGCGTGCGGGTCGGCTACCTCGTCGGTCCGGCCGACCAGATCGCGACGTTCGCGAAGAGGGCGAACGAGCAGTACATCTCGCCGAACATGCTGGCGGAGTCGATCGTCTTCGAGTTCTGCCGGTCGGGTGGCCTCGACGAGAACCTCAAGGTGGTGAACGCCGCGCTTCGCGAGCGCAGGGACGCGCTGGTGGAGGCTCTGCACAAGTACATCCCCGAGGCGGAGTTCGTCGTCCCGGCAGGTGGCTACTTCCTCTGGCTCGACCTCAACGGCGAAGGCAAGGTCGACTCCAAGGCGTTGCTCGCCCAGGCCCGGATGCTGGGCGTCACGTTCGTGGCGGGTCCCGACTTCATGCTCGAGGGCGGATCCTCGAGCCTGCGCCTGTCGTTCGCGCCGGTGCCGGCGAGCGACGTCGCGGAGGGGGTGGCCCGGCTCGCCCAGGCGCTGGACCAGGTGAGAGAGGGTGTGCCCGCACGCTGACGTCGGGCCCCGCGCGCTTCGGGAGGGCGCGGGGACGCCGCCGGTGTGGCCGCGCGTCAGGTCTGGTCGGCGTCGACCAGGCGGTGCAGGAACTGCCGGGTGCGCGGCTCCACCGGGTCGTCGAGCACCTGCTCGGGCGGTCCCTGCTCGGCGATGACGCCGCGGTCGAGGAAGCACACCCGGTCCGCGACCCGGCGGGCGAAGCCCATCTCGTGGGTGGCGATCACCATCGTCATCCCGTCCCGGCACAGGTCGGCGACCAGTGCGAGCACCTCGCCGACGAGTTCGGGGTCGAGGGCGGACGTCACCTCGTCGAACAGCATCAGCCGCGGCGAGTTGACCAGGGCGCGCACGATCGCGGCACGCTGCTGTTGCCCGCCGGACAGCCGGTCGGGGTACTCGCGGGCCTTGTCGGCCAGCCCCACCCGGGCGAGGAGGTCGAGTGCAGCCTGCTCGGCGTCCTCCTTCGACCGTCGGTGCACCCGGCGGGGCGCCAGGGTCACGTTGTCCAGCACGGTCAGATGCGGGAACAGGTTGTACGACTGGAACACCATCCCGATCTGCTGCCGGTAGGCGTCGGCGTCCACGCGCGGGTCGGTGATGTCGGTGCCGTCGAGGTGGATCGTCCCGTCGCTGACGCGTTCGAGCAGGTTGACGCAGCGCAGCAGGGTCGACTTGCCCGAGCCGGACGCGCCGATGAGGACGACGACCTCGTGCTCGGCGACGGTGAGGTCGATGCCGCGCAGCACCTCCACGGTGGCCGACCGGCGGCCGAACACCTTCCACACGTCGCGGCACTCCAGCACAGCGCTCATGCCGATCCCTCCGCGGACTGCCGTCGGGCGGCGCGTACGGTCACCGCGTCGGTGACGGCGACCAGCGGGATGGCCAGCGCGACGAACAACGCACCGGCCACGACATACGGCGTGAAGTTGTACGTCGTGCCCACGGAGATCTCCGCCGCGCGCACCGCGTCGATCGGCCCGGCCAGCGAGATCAGGCCGACGTCCTTCTGCATCGCCACCAGGTCGTTCAGCAGGGGCGGGCTGACCCGGCGCACGGCCTGCGGGAGTACGACGTACCGCATCGTCTGCCGGTAGCTCAGCCCGAGCGAACGCGCGGCCGCCCGCTGGCTCGGGTGCACCGACTCGATGCCCGCGCGGAACACCTCGGCGAGGTAGGCGCTGTAGGTGAGGATGATGGCGGCCGCACCGAGCACGATGACGCCGGGCGTGCCGTGCAGTCGCAGGCCGGGGACGCCGAGCGCCATGACGTAGATGACGATGATGAGGGGTACGCCGCGGAAGGCGTAGGTGTAGCCCGTCGACAGTGCCCGGATCGGGAAGGCCACCGGGCCGCGGAGTGTGCGCAGGAACGCGATCAGCAACCCCAGCAGCAGCGAGCACGCCGCGCAGGCCAGCAGGAGCCGGAGGTTGAGCCACAGCCCGGACAGGATGTGCGGCAGCGCCTGCCGGGCCACCTGCGGGTCGAGGAACGACTCCCGGACCCGCTCCCAGCCGGGTGCGCCGGTGAGGGCGACGTAGAGGACCACGCCGAGCACCGCGGTGGAGACGGCGGCGACCAGTACCGACCGGACGGTCTGCCGGGAGCGGTAGCGGTCGCGCTGGACCTGCAAAGGGCTCTGGACGTGGCCGGTGTGGCCGGCGTCGCGGCGGGGATCCGGGCCGGTGCCAGGCACGCGGCCGGAGGAGGTGGCGGAGGACATGGGCGTACGTCAGTTCAGGACCGGTGCGCCGGCGACGTCGGCCAGCCAGGTCTTCGCCAGGTCGTCCAGCGTGCCGTCGGCCCGCAGTGCGTCCACGGCGCGGGTGACGCAGGCGGTCAGCGGCGAGCCCTTGTCCAGGACCAGGCCGAACTGCTCCGGCGTACCGGACTTCTGCTCCAGTTGGCCCACGATCGTGGCGCCCTTGAGCTGGGCGGCGGTCATGTAGAACGCGGTGGGCAGGTCGACGACCAGCCCGTCGATGGAGCCGTTGGACAGCGCCTGGCGGGCGTCGTCGTTGCTGCGGAACACCTGGGCCTGCTTGCTGGGCTGCACGACGGCGTTGATCACCTCGTAGCTGGTGGTGTTGACCTGGGCGCCGAGCTTGGCGCTCTTCAGCCCGGCGACCGACTTCGCGTTCGCGATCGGGGACGACTTCAGCGCCACCACGGCCTGGGTGGCGTCGTAGTAGGAGGAACTGAAGTCGACGGCCTTCTTCCGCTGGTCGGTGATGGTGAACTCGTTGATGTCGAAGTCGAAGTCCTTCGGCCCGGGCTGGATGGCGTTGTTGAACCGCACCCGGGTCCAGGTCACCTCCGACGCGGCGAACCCGAGCTGCCTGGCCACCGCGTAGGCGACCGCCGACTCGAACCCCTTGCCGCTGGTGGGATCGTCGTCGGCGAACCACGGCTCGTACGCCGGCTGGTCGGTGGCCACGGTCAGGGTGCCGGGCGTGTGCAGGTCGAGGTCGCCCTTCGCGCATCCCCCGGCGGTGGGCGAGGCGGTCCCGGAGGCCTTCGGCTGCTTCGTGGACGTGGCGCCGTCCTGGCCGCCGGTGGCGCCGTCCTCGGGCGCGCAGGCGGTGAAGGTGGCGAGCACCGCGCAGGCGAGCGCGGGAAGCAGCACGGCGAGCCGGCGGGACGGGCGGCGTCGGGCAGGGTGACGGTGGGACCAGTGGGCAGAGGGCATGCGCGGGCTCCGGGAAGGCGTGGGGTGGAACGGCTGTCCGGAGTCACGTGGCGGTGATCAACCTGGACGTGATCACCTTAGACGGGCCCGGGGACAAGGGCCTGTTTGCTTGGGGCGGCTCGGGCCGCAGGAAGGACAGAGGACGCCGATGGGCTGGTTCGATGTGCCGCTGGACGACGAACGCACCCAGCTGGACGCAGCCGTCGAGGGCTGTCGCGGTGCGATCGAGGCGACACTTGACTCCCTCACCGAGGAACAGGCCCGCCGCCGCCTCGTCTCGTCGGCGACCACGTTGCTCGGCCTGCTCAAGCACGTAACCTGGATGCAGCGGGTGTGGTTCGAGGAGTGCGTCGGGGGTACGCCACGGTCGGAGCTCGGCCTGGTGCCGGGCCCGGACGAGTCGTTCCGGCTCGCCGAGGAGGACACCATCGCCTCGGCCCGGGCCAAGGTCGCGGACCTGCCGTTGGACGCCGTCGTGACCGGTCACCGGACCGGACCGCGCACACTTCGCTGGGTCTACCTGCAGGTCCTGCGGGAGCTGGCCCAGCACTGCGGACACGCCAACATCCTGCGCGAGCAGATCCTCGCCGAGTGAGCAACCCGGGCTGAGCGCGTCGGCGGGTCGTGCGGGACCGTGCGGTCGGGTGCGCGGCGAGACTGTGGCAAGGCCCTAGACTCGCGGGACGGGCGGAAGGAGGCGTGCCGTGAGCGCCCTGGCGATGGCCGGTAACGCGAGTTACTACGCGACCTACACGACGGTTCTGCTGGTCGTGCTGGCCGGAGTGGCGTTCGCCGCGGTCGCGTTCGGTGCCAACCGGCTGCTGCGGCCGCACCGCCCGACGCGGGAGAAGCTCCTCACCTACGAGTCCGGGGTCGACCCGGTGGGGGAGGGCTGGGCCCAGACCCACGTCCGCTACTACGTCTACGCCTACCTCTACGTCGTCTTCGCCGTGGACGCGATCTTCCTGTTTCCCTGGGCCACGGTGTTCGCCGCGCCCGGGTTCGGCTGGGCGACGCTGGTGGAGATGTTCGTTTTCATCGGGTTCATCGCGGTCGGGCTGCTGTACGCCTGGCGCAAGGGGGTGTTGACGTGGACGTGACCCCGAAGGGCCCGGTCGACCTGCCGTTGCCGCAGGTCGCGCCGACCGGTTCCGGCGGACCCGAGGCCCCTGGTGAGCTGGGCGCCCTGTCCCGGCTGGCGCCGGAGCCGCTGAAGTTCGTCCTCAACTGGGGCCGGCGGTATTCGCTGTGGGTGTTCAACTTCGGCCTGGCCTGCTGCGCGATCGAGTTCATCGCCTCGTCGATGTCCCGGCACGACTTCATCCGGCTGGGCGTCATCCCGTTCGCCCCCGGGCCGCGCCAGGCCGACCTGATGGTCGTCTCCGGCACAGTCACCGACAAGATGGCGCCGGCGATCAAACGTCTGTACGAACAGATGCCGGAGCCGAAGTACGTCATCTCGTTCGGGTCCTGCTCCAACTCCGGCGGCCCGTACTGGGACTCCTACTGCGTCACCAAGGGCGTCGACCAGATCGTCCCGGTCGACGTCTACGTGCCCGGCTGCCCGCCGCGCCCGGAGGCGCTGCTGCAGGGGATCCTCCGGCTGCAGGACAAGATCGCGGCGGAGTCGATGCCGGAGCGGTACGCCGGGGCCGCGGAGTCCGGCGAGCCCGGGCAACCTGAGGTGGAATCCGGCCGGCCCAGAAGGCGGTGGCGTTCGGCCGCCTCACTGCTGCGCCGCCCGCTGCGACCGGGTGACCGCGAATGACCTGGTCGGAGGAGGCCCGGGCCGCCCTGGCCGAGGCGCTCGGCCTCGACATCGCCGAGGTCGGCCTGGACAAGGCGTTCGGCCCGCCGGCGCTCGACGTACCCGCCGACCGCTGGGTGGACGCGCTCACCGCCGTCCGCGACGCCGTGGGCTGCACGTACTTCGACTGGCTGTCCGCGGTGGACGAGCTCGAGCAGGGTTTCACCGTGGTCTGCCACGTCGCCCGCCTGCGCACCGCGGGGGAGGCCACCGCCGAGGGCACCGCCGACAGCGGCTCGGCGGTCGACCACCTGCTGGTACGGACGAAGATCCCGCGCGAGGGCGCCCGGCTGCCCACCGCCACCGGTGTGTACGCCGGTGCCGGCTGGCACGAGCGGGAGACGTACGAGATGTTCGACATCGACTTCGCCGGGCACCCCAACCTCGCGCCGCTGCTGCTGCCGGACCAGTTCGAGGGGCACCCGCTGCGCAAGGAGTTCGTGCTGGCCAGCCGGGTGGCGAAGCCGTGGCCGGGGGCCAAGGAGCCGGGCGAGTCCGAGCACGACGCGGCCCGGGCGCCGAGCAGGCGCCGGGTCGCGCCGCCCGGGGTACCCTCGCCCGAGGCGTGGGGTCCCCGCCCGCCCGGCTCGCCCGCACCCGATCCGCTGGCCGCCGCCAAGCCGGCCCGGCCCGCGCGTTCGGCCAAGCGCGCCGAACGCCCCGCGCGTGGTGGCGGAGCCGGTGCCGCCGAGCGCGCCGAACGCCCCGTCCGGCGTACGCCACGAACCGAACAGCCCGCCCAGCCCGAGCCGCGCGAACAGCCCGAACAGCCCGAACAGCCTGAACAGCCCAGCCGGCCCGAACATCCCGAACAGCCCGAGCCGCCCGCCGGTCCGTCGGACGCGGGGAGGGGCGGGCCTGAGGATGAGTGAGGTGCTGGAGGTCGCGCTGCGCGTCGTCGGGGTGTTCGCCGCCTTCCTCGTGCTGCCGCTGCTGGTGGGCCAGACCGAGCACAAGGTGATGGCGCACATGCAGGGCCGGCTGGGTCCGATGTACGCGGGCGGGTTCCACGGCTGGGCACAGCTCGTGGCCGACGGGGTGAAGTTCGCGCAGAAGGAGGACGTCGTCCCCGCGCGGGCCGACCGCACCGTCTTCAAGCTCGCGCCCGTGCTCGCCCTGCTGCCGTACCTCGTCGCGCTCGCGGCCATCCCGCTCGCACCCGGCGTGGTGGGCGTCGAGCTGGAGACCGGGCTCTTCTACGTCCTCGCGGTGATGGGGATCGGGGTTCTCGGGGCGCTGATGGCCGGCTGGGCCAGCGCCAACAAGTACAGCCTGATCGGCGCGTTCCGCTCGGCCGGCCAGCTGCTGGCGTACGAACTCCCGTTCGTGCTCGCCGCGGCGAGCGTGGCGATGGCCGCCGGCACACTGTCGCTGTCGGGGATCGTCGAGGCCTGGGAGCCGTGGTGGCTGCTGTGGCAGCTGCCGGGGCTGTTCGTGTTCTTCGTGGCCGGGCTGGCCGAGCTGGCCAGGCCGCCCTTCGACATTCCGGTCGCGGACGCGGAGATCATCTTCGGCCCCTACACCGAGTACACCGGGATCCGGTTCGCGTTGTTCCTGCTCGCGGAGTACGCCGGGATCGTGGTGCTCGCGGCCCTCACCACGGTGCTGTTCCTCGGCGGCTGGCAGGGCCCGTTCACCGCGGAGCTCGGCTGGCTGTGGACGCTGGTCAAGGTGTTCCTGGTGGCGTTCGTGGTGATCTGGGTGCGGGTCGCCTACCCGCGCCTGCGGGCCGACCAGCTGCAGCGGCTTTGCTGGCAGCTGCTGGTGCCGCTGGCGTTGGTCCAGCTCGCGCTCACCGGCGTGGTGAAGGTGGCCATCTCATGACCAGGCTCATGACCAGGCTCATGACCAGGCTCATGACCGAGCAGCTCAGGAACGAGCTCATGGACGAACCGTCGTACGGGAAGGTGGCGTGGGCACGATGACCGATCTCCCCGGCAAGGGGCTCGTACACGGGCTGAAGGTGACGTTCGACCACCTCACCCGGCGCGCGGTGACCCAGCAGTATCCCGATGTCAAGCCGGAGTTGCCTGCCCGCTCGCGCGGCGTCATCGCGCTGTTCGAGGAGAACTGCACGGTCTGCATGCTCTGCGCGCGCGAGTGCCCGTGCTGGTGCATCTACATCGACTCGCACAAGGAGACCGCGGAGCCGACCGAGCCGGGCGCCCGGGAACGCTCCCACAACGTGCTCGACCGGTTCGCGATCGACTATTCGCTGTGCATGTACTGCAGTATCTGCGTCGATGTGTGCCCGTTCGACGCGTTGTTCTGGTCGCCGGAGTTCGAGTACGCCACCACCGACATCGCCGATCTCACCCAGGAGAAGGACGAGCTGCGCGAATGGATGTGGACCGTGCCGGCGCCGCCGCCGGTCGACACCGGTGCCGAGGCGCCGAAGGAACTCGGCGCGGCACGCAAGGCCGCCGAGCGGGAGAACCGCTGAGCCCATGACCACGACGATCGACGTGTTGTTCTGCCTGCTCGGCGCGGTCGCGGTCGGCTCCGCCCTGCTGGTGGTGACCACCCGCCGGATCGTGCACGCCGCGCTGTGGCTGGTGGTCACGCTGGGCGCGCTGGCCGGGTGCTACCTGCTGTTGACAGCGGAGTTCGTGGCCTGGGTGCAGGTGCTCATCTACCTCGGCGCGGTCGTCGTACTGCTGGTGTTCGCGCTGATGCTCACCCGCGCGCCGACCGCGCCGGTGGAGCGGCCGCCGCTGGCGCACGTCGTGGTGGGCGGCCTGGTCGCCGCCGGGGTGGCGGCGGTCCTGCTGGTCGCGCTGGTCTCGGGCTTCTCCGGCGCGGTGATCCCGCTGGACCGGGTCGAGGTGGGCGGGGCGAGGGCCACCGGGCGGGTGTTGTTCTCCACCTGGGTGCTGCCGTTCGAAGTGCTGTCGGTGCTCTTGCTGGCCGCGCTGGTGGGCGCGATCGCGCTGTCCCGGCGGGACGGCCCGGCGAACCCGGCTGAGGCGACGGCGCCGTCGACCGCTTCGACCGCCGCGACGGGTTCGGAAGGGAGCCCCTGATGCCGCTGCTCTTCCCGCTCGTGGTCGCGGCCCTGCTGTTCGCCATCGGGGTGTACGCCGTCCTCGTGCGGCGCAACGCGATCCTCGTCCTGATGGGCGTGGAGCTGATGCTGAACGCCGTCAACCTCAACCTCGTCGCGTTCGACGCCTGGCACCGCGACGCCCTGCACGGCGGGCAGATCCTCACGTTGTTCACCATCACGATCGCCGCCGCGGAGATCGGGCTGGGGCTGGCGATCGTGCTGCTGGTGTTCCGTACGCGTGGGCAGGTGGACGTGGATGCCGTCCGCGACCTCGCCGACCGCGACCGGTCCGACGAGCAGATCACCGAGGCCGAACGCGCCGAAGCCGCCGAGCGCATCGCACTCGCCGAGCGCGCGGAACGCATCGGGGCCGAACGCATCGGGGCCGAACGCGCCGGCGCCGAACGCGACGCTCCCGCCGAGCAGCGCCCGGCCACCACGGAGGCCGGCCGATGACCGCCGTGTGGGTCGCGCTGCTCGCACCCTTCACCGCCGCCCTGGCCGCGCTCGCCCTCGGCCGCCGGCTCCCCCGGCTCGTCGCCCCGATCGGCGTCGCCGGTGCCGGGATCGCGTTCCTGGCCGCCATCGTCCTCGCCGGCATCGACATCGCGGGGAACCTCGGCCAGCGCGGCGCGACCCTCGCGCACGTGCCGACCGGCGGGCTGGCGTTCGACATCGCCTTCCGCGTCGACGGGCTGACCGCACTGGTGGCGCTGCTGGTGACCGGGGTCGCGCTGGCGGTGCAGATCTACTCGATCGACTACCTGCGCGGCGACCCGCGCTACGCCTCCTACACCGCGTTCGTCTCGCTGTTCACCGCGGCGATGCTGGTCGTGGTGACCGCGAACGACCTGTTCGTGCTGCTGGTCGGCTGGGAGGTGATGGGCATCTGCTCGTACTTCCTGATCGGCCACCACTGGGAGCTGCCCGACGCCCGCGACGGCGCGATCAAGGCGTTCCTCGTCACCCGGCTCGGCGACATCGGCTTCCTGTTCGGCATCTTCGCCCTCGGCCTCGGCGCCGGGACGTTCTCGATCGGCGGCGTGCGCGAGGTCGCCGGCAACGGGGGGTTGACATCGGGTACGGCAACCCTGGCGACGTTGCTGCTGCTGTGCGGCGTGGCCGGAAAGTCCGCGCAGTTCCCGCTGCACGTGTGGCTGCCGGACGCGATGGCCGGCCCGACCCCGGTCAGCGCGCTCATCCACGCGGCCACGATGGTGGCGGCCGGGGTGTTCGTGGTGGCCCGGCTGCTGCCTGTGTTCGAGCAGGCGCCGGTCACCCTTGCCGTGCTCGCGGTGGTCGCGGCGGTGACGATGGTGGGTGCGGCGCTGTGCGCCCTGGCCGAGAACGACGTCAAGCGGGTGTTGGCATGGTCGACGGTCAGCCAACTGGCGTACATGCTGGCCGGTCTCGCCGCCGGCGGCTACACCGCGGGACTGCTGCTGCTGGTGGCGCACGGAGCGTTCAAGGCGCTGCTTTTCCTGTGTGCGGGCGCGCTGATCCACGCGGTCGGCAGCAACTCGATGGACGCGATGGGCGGCCTGCGCCGCACGCTGCCGGTGACGTTCGTGACGATGACGATCGGCCTCGGCGCGCTCGCCGCGGTGCCGCCGCTGTCCGGCTTCTTCGCCAAGGACGCTGTGCTGGGAGCGGTCTCGCACGCGGCGACCCACGGCGGACCGCTGCCGGGCTGGGCTGCCTGGATCGCGCTGGTCGCCGGCTACGGCACCGTCGCGCTCACCGCGGGGTACGCCACCAGGATGTGGCTGCGGGTCTTCTTCGGCACCCCCACCGCCACCGTCCCGGCCGCGCCCAGCCATCCCGCACACACCGACCCCCACCTGGCCGAGGCGCCCGCCCTGATGCGCTGGCCGCTGGTGGTGCTCGCGGTCCCGGCCGCGCTGGTCGGCTGGCTCGCCCTCGTGCCGGGCATCTGGGCACGCTGGCTCGGCGGCGGCGGACCCGGCATCCCCGAGCCCGCCATGGTGCACTGGGGGACGACCCTGCTGGCGCTGGTGCACCTGGTCCTCGCCTGTGTGCTGGTGACGTGGGCCTGGCACCACGTGGACCGCGACGACCCGGCGTGGATGCTCGGCCGGTCGCGGCCGCTGCTGGCGAACGGCTTCCGGATGGACGAGCTGATCGCGGCGTACGTCGTCCGGCCGGTGTGGGGCCTTGCCCGCGCGGTCGTCGCCGGTGACCGCGACGTCGTCGACTTCTACGTACGAGGATCCGGTCGCGCGGCCCGCTGGGTCGGCGGCGGCCTGCGGCTGCTGCAGACCGGCAACGTCTCCACCTACCTCAGCCTGCTGCTGGCCGGGGTCGTGCTGCTGGCCGTCGCGGCGTTGGGGGCCTTCGCATGAACGCCGTACTCCAGCTTCTCCTCGCCGTACCCCTCCTCGGCGCGCTCGTCCTCACCGCCGGCCGCCGGCTGGTGCCCGACCGCGCGGCGGCGGCGTTCGGCGCGGTGGTCGGCGCGCTCACTCTGCTGCTCGCGGTCTGGCTGGCGGCGGCGTTCGACTATGGCGCGGCGCACCGGGTGCAGTTCCAGACCGACGTGAGCTGGATCCCCGCCGTCGACGTGCGCTGGCACCTCGGCATGGACGGCGTCTCGTTGCCGATGGTGCTGCTCACCGCGCTGCTGGCGTTCCTGTGCCTGCTCTACACCACCAGGGTGGCGCCGGAGGGCGGCCGGGTGCGCGCGCTGGTGGCGCTGGTGCTGGTGCTCGAGGTCGGGATGCTCGGCACGTTCGTGGCGTTCGACCTGATCGTCTTCTTCCTGTTCTTCGAGGTCGTGCTGGTCCCGATGTGGTTCGTGATCGCGGTGTGGGGCGACCCGCACGACGCGGCCGGGCGGCGGCGTGCGGCGACCACGTTCATCCTCTACACCCTGCTCGGCAGCGCGATCATGCTGCTGGGCTTCCTGCTGGTCTACGCCGGCGCGCACACGTTCGACCTGACCGAGCTGGCGACGGGCGGCGGGAAGGGGATCCCGCGCGGCACCCAGGTGCTGGCGGCGGTGGCGATCGGCCTGGGCCTCGCGGTGAAGAGCCCGATGTGGCCGCTGCACAGCTGGCTGCCGGACGCGCACGCCAAGGCGCCCACCGTCGGGTCGGTGCTGCTGGCCGGGGTGCTGCTGAAGATGGGCACGTACGGCTTCGTCCGGGTGTGGCTGCCGGTGGTGCCCGACGGCGCCCGGGCGGTCGCGCCGTACCTCGCGGGCCTGGCCACCGTCGGGATCCTCTACGGCGCGCTGGCCTGCCTGCGGCAGGGCGAACTGAAGCGGCTGATCGCGTACTCCTCGGTCGGTCACATGGGCTTCGTCCTGCTCGGCATCGCCACCCTCACCGCGGCGGGCGTCAACGGCGCGTTGTTCGCCGGCGTCGCGCACGGGCTGATCACCGGGCTGCTGTTCTTCGTCGCCGGGGCGATCAAGGACCGGCACGGCACCGGCGACCTGGCCCGGCTGGGCGGCGGGATGTACGCCCGGATGCCGCGGCTGGCGGGGGTCTTCGTCTTCGGCGCGGTGGCCAGCCTCGGGCTGCCCGGGCTCGCCGGCTTCTGGGGGGAGATGCTGGCGCTGTTCGGCGCCTGGCACCCGGCCGCCTCGCTCACGCGCGCGACGTACCTCGTGCTGATGGTGCTCGCCGGGCTCGGCGCCGTCCTCACCGCGGCGTACTTCCTCGTCCTCGTCCGCCGGATGTGCCAGGGCACCGACACCATCGGGCCGAGCCTGCTGTCGGTGCGCGACGTCACCGCCGTCGAGGTGGTGGCCTGGGCGCCGCTGGTCGCGCTCACGGTGGTGCTCGGGCTCTATCCGGGCGCGGTGCTCACGGTCACCGATCCGGCGGTGCGGTTCCTGGTGGGCGGGTGAGTGCGGTGGTGAGCGCTGTGGGTTTCGGCTCGGTGAGTGCCGTGGCGAGCTTCGTACAGCCGGTTCCGTGGCTGGTGATCAGCCCGCCGCTGGCGGTGGCGGTGACGGCGCTGCTGGTGCTGGTGGTGGACGCGTTCGCCCCGGCCCGCCGGCGCGGGGTCGCGCCCTGGCTGGCGCTGGCCGGGCTGGTGGCCGGGATCGCGCTGCTGGTGGTCTCGATGGCGCGCTCCTCGTCACCGGCCGAAGGTGCCTTCTGCGCTCCCGGTGGGTCCGCGCAGCCGTGGCCGGCCACCGCGTGTTCGTACGTCGGCGACCCGCTCACCTGGGCGTTCCAGTTCGTCATCGCGGGCGGTGCGGCGATCGTGGTGCTGCTGTCCGCCGGCCAGGGGTGGCAGCACAGACCGCCCGGCCGGCGGGACGTGGGAAGCCACGGCCTCGGGACCGGCACGCTCGGCGGCGGCATCCCCACCGGGGAGTACCACTTCCTGCTGCTCGCCTCGGCGGCCGGCGCGATGACCCTCGCCGCCGCCCGCGACCTGGTCACGCTGGTGGTGGCGCTGGAGGTCGTCTCGCTGCCGGTGTTCGCGCTGGTCGGCCTCCGGCGTGGTGACCGGCGCGGCGCCGAGGGAGCGCTGAAGTTCTTCCTGGTGTCGGTCGTGTCGGTCGCGGTGATGCTGTTCGGGGTGTCGCTGGTGTACGGCGTGACCGGCACGATGTATCTCGACCGGATCGCGGCCGCGCTGCACGCTGCCGGTCCGGCGAGCCTGGTCGGCGCCGGTGGGGTCGCGGCCGCGATGCCGGCGCTGCCCGGTGGCGACCTCGCCGCGGTCGCCGGGCTCGGGGTGATGCTGACGCTGGTCGGGCTGGCGTTCAAGGTCGCGGCGGTGCCGTTCCACTTCTGGGTGCCGGACACCTACGTCGGCGCGCCCGTCCCCGTCGCGGCGTACCTCTCGGTGGTCTCCAAGGCGGCCGGGTTCGTCGGGATCCTGCTGGTGGTGGGCTGGGCCTTCCCGGGGTACGTCGGCATGTGGGCGCCGATCATCGGCGTGCTCGCGGCGGCGACGATGACGCTCGGCAACCTGGTCGCGCTGCGTCAGCGCAACGCCGTCCGGCTGCTCGCGTGGTCCAGCATCGCCCAGGCCGGTTACCTGCTGGTGCCGCTGGCGGCCAGCAACGGCGACGTACGCGGGACCACGCTGAGCGCCACCGTGGCGTACCTCCTCGTCTACGCGGTCGCCAACCTCGGCGCGTTCGCCGTCGTGTCGCTGACCGTCAGCACCGGGCCGGGGCGGCTGCTCGGTGACTACCGCGGGCTGTTCTGGCGGCGGCCGGCGCGGGCGCTCGCGCTGGGGTTCTTCCTGCTGGCGCTGGCCGGGCTGCCGCCGGGGGTGCTCGGGCTGTTCGGGAAGTTCGTGCTGTTCCGGGCGGCGATCGAGGGCGGCGCCGGGTGGCTGGCCGTCGTGATGGCGGTCAACGTCGTGATCGCGCTGGCGTACTACCTGTACTGGACGGCGCTGCTGTTCCGCTCTCCGGAGGGGGCCGCCTCCGAGGGCGGGACGAACGGCGAGGCGGCTGGTGGCGTCGGCGCCGTTGCCGGGGCGGGAGCGAACGCGTGGGCGGGGCCGTGGCCGGCCCGGGTCGCCGTCGGCATCCTGGTCGTGATCGCGGTCCTACTCTCCGTCTTCCCCGAGATCGCCCTCGGCTTCCTGGCCTATCCCGCGCGCGCCTGACCCGTCCTGGATCCGACCCCGGACTTGCCGGGCCGGGGCGGTGGGGAGAGGCTGTGGCGCGTGACAGAGATCCAGCCGGACGCAGGGCAGCCTTACGTCGGGGAGTCCCGCTCCGACCGTGAAGTTGACGTGGTGGTCGTCGGCGCCGGACCGGTCGGGCTGGCCGCTGCTCTCGACCTCGCCCGGCGCGGTGTTCGCGTCCGGGTGCTGGAGCCCGAGGCGGCCCGGCGGTCCCGCCCGCCGGTGCGTGGCCTCGGCCCGCGCAGCCTGGAACTCTTCGACGACCTCGGCGTGGCGGCCGAACTCCTCGCCGCCGGTACGCCCGACCAGCCGGTTCGCCGGTACGCCGCCGGTGGCCGCGTCGACGAGTCGCCTTCCACCGCCTCCACCGGCAAGCGCCGCCCGCTCGGCCGGACCTACCTCGGCCCGCTGACGATCGCCGGCAGCCGGGTGGAGGCGATCCTGCGGGACCGGCTGGCGGAGTACGACGTGGTGGTCGAGCAGGTCGACGGCCTCGGCCGGCTGAGCCAGGACGAGTCCGGCGTGCGCGTGCCGCTGACCAGGGCCGGATCCGGGGGAGCGGCGAACGCCAACGGAAGCGGGACGCCGGCCAGGGCGGCGTACGTCATCCTCACCGAAGCGCTGCTGGACGTACTGCCCGAGCCGGCGGCCGACGCCGAGCCCGACGAGGGCGCCGAGCCGGAGCCGAAGCCCGAACCCGAGCCCGCGCCCCTGTCGTACGTCGGCGAGATCACGCCGACCGGCCTGGCTCGTGACGACGTACTCCACCTCTGGGAGCGGGGGATCGCGCTGGCCCCGCTGCCGGGCGGTGACACCTGGTGGTTCCTGGCGTACGACGTACCCGGCGATCATCCGACCGGCCACCGGACCGCGCCGCAGGCGCCCACCGTGGCCCGCGCGCAGCAGGTCTTTCACGAGCGGACCGGCCTCACCGACGTCCGCTTCCGCGACGCCGCGTCCCTGGTGGCGTACGCCGCCGGTACGGCACCGGGCGATGTCCCGGCCACTCCGTACCGACTCGGCCGGATCCTCCTGGCCGGCGACGCCACCGGCGCCCACCCGTACCCGCTCGGCGGCCTGGACGCGGGGCTGCAGGACGCGCACAACCTGGGCTGGAAGCTCGCCGCCGCGCTGGTCAGCGGGGAGGAGACCGCGCTGGAGTCGTACGAGAGCGAACGCCGGCCGCAGCCCGCGCCCCGCCGCAGCCTCTTCGGCCGCGCCAGAACCCACGCGCGCCCGTGGCACGCCGAGCTCACCGGCGCCGACCCGTTCGCCGAGCACTACCGCACCTCGGGCCTGAGCCAGGAACTCGGCGCCAAGCGGATGTATCTGCACGCCGGGGACCGGGTGCCCGACATCCGGCTGTGGAGCGTGCGCGCGGCCGCGGACATCCGGCTGTTCGACGTCCTCCGCGGCCCGCACTGGACGCTGATCGGGCTGGGCTCGGTTTCGGCGGAGACGGTCTCCACGGTGCGGCTGCGGTTCGGCGACGGGGTGCGCGGTGAGGTGATCGGCGGCGGCGCGGGCGCCTCGGCGATTCCCGGTGTGAGCCTGCTGGACCGGTACGGCGAGGCGCGGCACACGCTCGGCAGCCGGGGCGGCAGCATTTTTGTCGTACGCCCGGATGGTTATGTCGGGTTGCGAGCCGCGCTTCGGCCGGAGATCGTGGTCGCGTACCTCGAGGGCATGGTCACCGAGGGCGTGTAAGCCGGGCGTGTAACCCGGTAAGCCGGGCGGGCGGGGAACGTCCGTCCTGGTGACGGCGTTCTCACGGTGGAGGTCATGACGACGTATGCACGATCGCGCTCAGTGCCATCGCAACCAGCTCAGGACGACTGTCCTGCTCGCCGTCCTGTCAGGGTTGGCGCTGGTGCTCGGCCGGTCGCTGGGCGGGCGGACGGGCCTGGCCGCCGGGCTGCTGATCGCGCTCGCGATGAACGCCGCCGCCTTCTACCGCTGTGACCGGATGGCGCTGCGGTCGATGCGGGCCTATCCCGTGAGCGAGGCGGAGCATCCGGAGCTGTGCCGGCTGGTCCGCGAACTCGCGATCACGATGCGGCTGCCCATCCCCGCCGTCTACCTCTCGCCCACGCAGACGCCGAACGCGTTCACCACCGGGCGCAACCCGCGGCGGTCCGCCGTGTGCGTGACCGAGGGGCTGCTGGACCTGCTGGACCCGCGGGAGCTGCGCGCCGTGCTCGGGCACGAGCTGGGGCACGTCGCCAACCGCGACATCCTCGTCTCCTCCGTCGCGGCGGCGCTGGCGAGCATGATCATGTACGCCGCGCAGTTCGCCTGGCTGGCCCCGACCGGGCGTGCCCGGGGTGCTGCCGACGGCGCCGATGGCGGGCGGAACGGCGACGGCTCGGCGGTCACCGCACTCGCGTTGCTGGTCCTCGGGCCGGTCGCGGCGCTGCTGCTGCAGGCGGCGGTGACGCGGACGCGGGAGTACTCCGCGGACCAGGTGTCCGCGCGGATCACCGGCGACCCGCTGGCGCTGGCCGGCGCGCTGCGCAAGCTGGAGACGGCGACCCGGCGGCATCCGCTGCCGGCGGCGCCGGAGCTGCGGAGCACGGCCGCGCTGATGATCGCCAACCCGTTCCACGAGAAGGGGTTCGTACGCGCCTTCTCCACCCACCCGTCGACGCAGGACCGGATCGCGCGGCTGGAACATCTGGCCGGCGTACGACGCTGACCTTTCGGCTGATGCTGGGCCGGTCGCGCCCTGCTTTGCGAGGTCTGGGATATCCGGACCATTTGCCAGCTGATTCCCAGCTTTTCGTCAGGAACCTCTCAGCAACGCTTTCGAGACTGCTGGTGGTCCCGCCCGCGTAGGGGCGGGCGGGACCACCAGGAGGATCTTGTGCGGTCCAGGGTCAGCGGCCGGCCGGTACGCCGGATCGTCGTTCCGGTGTTCGTCGTCGTTGCCGTCGTGGTGGCCGGAGGCGCGGTCTGGGCAGCCACCCGGTCCGGCGATCCCGCACCGACCGCGACCACCCGGCTGGTGACGGCAAGCCCCACGACCTTCAAACAGACCGTCGCCGCGAGCGGCACCCTCCAGCCCACCAACCGCGCCGACCTCGACTTCCAGGTCAGCGGCAAGGTGACCGGGGTCTCCGTCAGCGAGGGGCAGCACGTCGGCAAGGGCGCCACCCTCGCCACGGTCTCCTCGGCCTCGTTGCAGGCTCAGCTCGCCTCGGCGAAGGCCACGCTCGCCGGCGACCAGGCGCGGCTCACCTCCGACCTCGACAGCGAAGCCTCCGACACCCAGGTCGCCGCCGACCGCGCCGCCGTCACCGCCGCGCAGAGCCAGGTCGACGACGCACAGGCTGCACTGTCGCAGGCCACGCTCACCTCGCCGATCACGGGCACGGTCGCCTCGGTCGACCTCACCGTCGGGCAGCAGGTCTCGGGTTCGGGCGGCTCGGGTTCGGGTTCGGGCGGATCGGGCTCTGGCTCAGCTTCCGGCGGATCGGGCTCGGGTGGGTCGGGCGCACGTGCCGGGTCGGGCGGATCAGGCGGTACGTCGAACGGTTCGGCATCCTCGACCTCTTCTTCGTCGTCCTCAGGCTCCGCGCAGGTCGTCGTGGTCGACACCACGCACTGGACGGTGGAGGCAACCGTCGACGACACGGTGGTCGGTCAGCTGAAGAAGGGGCTGCAGGCGGTCATCACCCCGAACGGC
This sequence comes from Actinopolymorpha sp. NPDC004070, assembly GCF_040610475.1. Lineage (NCBI taxonomy): Bacteria > Bacillati > Actinomycetota > Actinomycetes > Propionibacteriales > Actinopolymorphaceae > Actinopolymorpha > Actinopolymorpha sp. NPDC004070. The sequence goes on from NZ_JBEXMJ010000003.1 coordinate 295,236, forward strand.
GCGACCACGCCGGTCTACGGCCTGGTCGACACCGTCGGCATGCTGCCGTCGAGCAGTTCGGGCACCGCGTCGTACCCCGTGACGATCGCCGTCACCGGAACGCCGAGCGGGCTGTTGCCCGGGGCGAGCGCGCAGGTCTCGATCGTGGTCAAGCAGTTGTCGGACGTGCTCGCCGTTCCTGCTTCCGCCGTCCACTACTCCGCGAGCGGTACGACGGTCACGCTCGTCCGCAGCGGCAAGCGCTCCACCCAGAAGGTCACCGTCGGCGCGGTCGACGCCGGGCAGGTCCAGATCACCTCCGGCCTGAAGTCCGGTGACCAGGTGGAGGTGACCGTGCCGGCGCGTGGGTCGGGCACCGGCGGTTCCGGCGGCGCGGCGAACGGCGGGAACGGCGGGAACGGCGGGAACGGCGGGAATGGCCGGGCCGGGTTCGGCGGCTTCGGCCAGGACGGGGGCAACGGCGGCTTCCGCCGGTTCGGTGGCCAGGGCGGCGGTGGCTTCGGCGGAGGTGGAGGCGAAGGCGGAGGTGGCTTCCGTGGGCAGCCCGGAGGCGCACCGGCCGGTGGAGGTGCCGGCCGGTGAGTACGCCGTACGACACATCCGTCGACACACCTGCCGGCGGCCGGGTCGGCGCCGCCCCGGTCATCGCCCTGGCCGACGTGGGCAAGACGTACCGCCGAGGTGCCTTCGAGGTGGAGGCCCTGCGCGGTGTCACGCTCGACATCCCGACCGGCGACTACGTGGCGATCATGGGCCCGTCCGGGTCCGGCAAGTCGACGCTGATGCACATCCTCGGCTGCCTCGACGTACCCACCCGCGGCAGTTATCTGCTGGCCGGGCAGGACGTGAGCCGGATGGGGGAGACCGAACTCGCGGACGTACGCAACCGCCGGATCGGGTTCGTGTTCCAGCAGTTCAACCTGCTTCCGTCGCTGCCGGCGTGGCGCAACGTCGAGTTGCCGCTGGTCTACGCCGGGGTCGGCCGGGCCGAACGCCGGGAGCGCGCGATGCGGGCACTGGACCGGGTCGGCCTGGCGGAGCGCGTCGACCACCGGCCGGGCGAACTCTCCGGCGGACAGCAGCAGCGGGTCGCGATCGCGCGGGCGCTGGTCGGGGATCCCGCGCTGATCCTCGCCGACGAACCGACCGGGAACCTCGACAGCCACTCCAGTGCGGAGGTGCTGGCCCTGCTGAGTGAGCTGCACGCGAGCGGCCGCACGATCATCCTGATCACCCACGAGCCGGACGTCGCGAGGGCCGCGGACCGCATCCTGCGCATCCGGGACGGCGTACTCACCGACGGCGTACTCCAGGAGCCAGTGAACGAGGAGACGCCGTGAACTGGCTGGAGACGATGCGCAGCGGCCTGGAGGCCGTACGAACGCACCGGTTGCGGTCGGGCCTGACAGTGCTCGGCATCCTGATCGGGATCGCGGCGGTGATGCTCACGGTCGGGCTCGGCCTGGGTGCCCAGTCGACGATCAGCGCGCAGGTGAACGCGCTCGGCAGCAACCTGCTCATCGTCACGCCGGGGAGCTCGACCAGCGGCGGGGTGCGGGGTGGGTTCGGCTCGGCGTCCACGCTTACCCATGCCGACGCCACCGCGCTGGCCGACCCCACGGTCGCGCCGGACGTGAAGGCGGTCGCTCCCGTCGTGCAGCGTTCGGAGGAACTCCTCGCCGGTACGACGAACTGGACGACCAGCGTCGTGGGTGCGACGCCGGAATGGTTGTCGGTGCGCGCGCGTACGGTGTCGTCCGGCCGGTTCCTCACGCCGCAGGACGTCACCGACGGGGGAGCGGTGGCGGTGCTCGGCTCCTCCACCGCGGAGCAGCTGTTCGGGCGGCGTGACCCGGTGGGACAGTCGGTCACCATCAACGCCGTGCCGTTCACCGTGGTGGGCGTGCTGGCGAGCGCGGGTTCGTCGGCGGCGAGCAACGACGACGACCAGGCGGTCGTCCCGATCTCCACCGCGTCCGCGCGGCTGGTCGGCGGCGCCACGGCGGGTTCGGTGCAGACGATCTACGTCCAGGCCCGCAGTGCCGACGTCGTGTCCGCGGCGTACCAGGAAGTCGACGCCGAACTCGCCGCCCTGCACAAGACGACCGACCCCACCTCGCCCGACTACACCATCGCCACCCAGCAGTCGTTGCTGAGCACCGCGAACTCGATCGCGAAGACGCTCACCGTGCTGCTCGGCGGGATCGCCGCCATCTCGCTGCTCGTCGGCGGCATCGGCGTCATGAACATCATGCTGGTCTCGGTCACCGAACGCGTGCGCGAGATCGGCCTGCGCAAGGCGCTCGGCGCGACCCCCCGCGCGATCCGGCGACAGTTCCTCGTGGAGTCCAGCGTGCTCGGCCTCGTCGGCGGGCTGCTCGGACTCGCGCTCGGCATCATCGGTGCGCTGCTGTTGCCGCGGGTGATCTCGAACCCGGTGACGATCAGCCCGGCCGCCGCGGTGGGTGCGCTCGCGGTTGCCGTCGGGATCGGGGTGGCGTTCGGCGTCTACCCGGCCAGCCGGGCCGCGCGGCTGGCCCCGATCGACGCGTTGCGGAGCGAGTGACCCATGCCGAATCTCCGCCGCCCTCGCTCCCGCCCGCTGCCCTCCCGGCCGCCGCCCTCCCGCCCGCCGCCCTTCCGCCCGCTGCCCTTCCGGTCGCCGCCATTCCGGCCACCCTCCTCACCGCCTTTCCGACCACCTCGGACCAGTACGCCGACCGCCACCCAGGACGGAACCCACACCATGGACCGACGCCGCGTTCTTGCGATTCCGGTTGTCCTCACCGCGGCCGCCGTCGTACTCGCCGGCTGTTCCAGCGCGGGCGGGGCCACCACCGCGGACGCGCCGTCGGCCACGCCGACTGCCACACCTGGCGGATCGGACGGCGGGATGCGGCAGCAGCGCGCGCCGGGTACGTCCGGGACCGTCGCCGCGGTCGCCAAGGACAACATCCAGGTGCAGAACCCGGCCTTCGGGCAGGTGACAGTCACGTTCTCGGCGGCCACGAAGTTCTCCCAGACCGTCAAGGCGAGCGTGCGCGACATCGCTGCCGGTGACTGCGTACGCGCCACCGCGGCGAGGCCGGCCGGCGGCGCCCGGGGAGGTTCCGGCTCTGGTTCCGGCTCTGGTTCGGGGTCTGGCTCCGGTGGCGCGGCGCCGGCACCGTCGACCGGCCCGTTCACCGCCACCGACGTCACGGTGCTCGGCAAGGCGGACGCGTCGGGTAAGTGCGCCGAGGTCGGCGCGTTCGGCCGGGGAGGGGTCCGGCCGAACGGCGGGCACCGGACGCAGACGCCCCGACCACGGCCGACCGGAACCCCGCGGACGGGCGGCGACGGTGGTTTCGGCCGGCCCGGCGGTTTCGGCGGTTTCGGCGGGTTCGGCGGGTTCGGTGGCGTGGCCGTCGGCCGGGTGGTCTCGGTGTCCGGCGACAGCTTCGTCGTCGCGCGGGAGGCCCGGGCGGGGGCCGGCGCGGCCGCCGCTCCTTCTGGCAACCAGACGGTACGAACGACCTCCAGGACGACCGTGACCAAGGTGGAGTCGGCAACGGCGAAGGCACTCGCGGTCGGGAAGTGCGCGACCGCGCTGGGCAAGGCCGACGACACCGGTACCGTCGCCGCGACGTCGATCAGTGTTCGCCCGGCCGGGCCGCAGGGCTGCGTGCCGGCCGGCGGGTTCCGCCGCGGTGGTGGAGGGCCTGGCCAGGGCGACGGCGGAGGCAACGGCGGGACCGGTGGCGGCGATGCCTGAGTCGCACGTACTCCCGCGACGGCGCCCGCGGCTCTGGCGGGGTGGCGTGGCCGGCGTACTCGTCCTCGCTGTCGTCGCGGCCGGCGTCGTTGCCGCCCGTGCGGCGACCGGCCCCGACCAGCCGCGCTACCGGCTCGCCACGGCCTCCGTCGGTGACGTCGAGCAGTGGCTGTCCAAGCCGGGCACGGTCGCGCCGTCCGGCCGGGCCGACGTGACCTTCCCGATGTCGGGGACAGTCGCCGGCGTTGCCGTACGCCAGGGGCAACACGTCGAGGCCGGTCAGTCCCTCGCCAAGCTGGACACGACGGCCCTGGACGCGGCGGTGACGTCCGCGCAGGAGACGCTCGCCTCGGCGAAGGCGCGGTTGGCGCAGGACGAGGCCAGCCAGACCGCGACGAGTTCGGGGGGTACGACCTCCTCGTCCTCCACGTCCGCCTCCGGCGGAGCGACCTCCGGCGGGTCCCCCACTCGCTCGGGTGGTGGCTCTGGCGGCGGGTCCTCCTCCCGCGGCTCCGGAGGGTCGTCGAAGGGCTCCGGCTCGCTGGCCCGCCAGCAGGCCGCGGTGGTCGCGGCGCAGCGCGCGGTCGACCAGGGCCTGGCGCGTTCCCGTACCGCGATGAGCGCCGAGCAGCAGGCGTGCCAGGTGTCTCTCGCAAGCACTCCGCCGCCCAAGCAGCCGAACCCGCGCGGCAAGGGACACATCGCGCCGACGGTATTCACGCGTACCGACTCCACCGCCGTGACCGCCGTACGCACCCCTACTCCGACGCCCACCCCCACGGTGCCCCCGACTCCCACGCCCACCGCCTCGCCGACCCCCACGACTTCCCCGAGTCCCACGAACTCGCCCACGCCTACGGCGTCGCCCAGCCCCACACCGAGGCGTACTCCGTCGCCCACCCCGACGCCGACCACCTCGCCCACTCCCACACCCTCGCCCTCACCGACCGACGGTCCGGGCCGGGACCAGGCAGCCTGTGACGCGGCGATCCAGGCGGTGATGGCGGCCCA